>NZ_CP113946.1:676266-1014399 GCF_029392875.1 Lactobacillus sp. ESL0677
AACAGCATGAGTCATGATATGAGTGCTTCGGCAGAAAGTACCAGCCATGATATGAGTGCTGCTGCTTCTAATGCAAGTGCTTCAGCCAACAGCATGAGCCATGACATGAGTGCTAATGCGAGTGCTGCTGCTTCCAATGCCAGTGCTTCAGCCAACAGCATGAGCCATGATATGAGTGCTAATGCGAGTGCTGCTGCTTCTAATGCGAGTGCTTCAGCCAACAGTATGAGCCATGACATGAGTGCTAATGCGAGTGCTGCTGCTTCCAATGCTAGTGCTTCAGCCAACAGCATGAGTCATGATATGAGTGCTTCGGCAGAAAGTACCAGTCATGATATGAGTGCTGCTGCTTCCAATGCCAGTGCTTCAGCCAACAGTATGAGCCATGACATGAGTGCTTCGGCAGAAAGTACCAGCCATGATATGAGTGCTGCTGCTTCTAATGCCAGTGCTTCAGCCAACAGCATGAGCCATGACATGAGTGCTAATGCGAGTGCTGCTGCTTCCAATGCCAGTGCTTCAGCCAACAGTATGAGTCATGATATGAGTGCTTCGGCAGAAAGTACCAGCCATGATATGAGTGCTGCTGCTTCCAATGCCAGTGCTTCAGCCAACAGTATGAGTCATGATATGAGTGCTTCGGCAGAAAGTACCAGCCATGATATGAGTGCTGCTGCTTCCAATGCCAGTGCTTCAGCCAACAGCATGAGCCATGATATGAGTGCTAATGCGAGTGCTGCTGCTTCTAATGCGAGTGCTTCAGCCAACAGTATGAGCCATGACATGAGTGCTTCGGCAGAAAGTACCAGCCATGATATGAGTGCTGCTGCTTCCAATGCCAGTGCTTCAGCCAACAGCATGAGTCATGATATGAGTGCTTCGGCAGAAAGTACCAGCCATGATATGAGTGCTGCTGCTTCTAATGCCAGTGCTTCAGCCAACAGCATGAGCCATGACATGAGTGCTAATGCGAGTGCTGCTGCTTCCAATGCCAGTGCTTCAGCAAACAGCATGAGCCATGATATGAGTGCTAATGCGAGTGCTGCTGCTTCTAATGCCAGTGCTTCAGCCAACAGTATGAGCCATGACATGAGTGCTAATGCGAGTGCTGCTGCTTCCAATGCTAGTGCTTCAGCCAACAGCATGAGTCATGATATGAGTGCTTCGGCAGAAAGTACCAGTCATGATATGAGTGCTGCTGCTTCCAATGCCAGTGCTTCAGCCAACAGTATGAGCCATGACATGAGTGCTAATGCGAGTGCTGCTGCTTCCAATGCTAGTGCTTCAGCCAACAGCATGAGTCATGATATGAGTGCTTCGGCAGAAAGTACCAGTCATGATATGAGTGCTGCTGCTTCCAATGCCAGTGCTTCAGCCAACAGTATGAGCCATGACATGAGTGCTTCGGCAGAAAGTACCAGCCATGATATGAGTGCTGCTGCTTCTAATGCCAGTGCTTCAGCCAACAGCATGAGCCATGACATGAGTGCTAATGCGAGTGCTGCTGCTTCTAATGCCAGTGCTTCAGCCAACAGCATGAGCCATGACATGAGTGCTAATGCGAGTGCTGCTGCTTCCAATGCAAGTGCTTCAGCCAACAGCATGAGTCATGATATGAGTGCTTCGGCAGAAAGTACCAGCCATGATATGAGTGCTGCTGCTTCCAATGCAAGTGCTTCAGCCAACAGCATGAGCCATGATATGAGTGCTAATGCGAGTGCTGCTGCTTCTAATGCCAGTGCTTCAGCCAACAGTATGAGCCATGACATGAGTGCTAATGCGAGTGCTGCTGCTTCCAATGCTAGTGCTTCAGCCAACAGCATGAGTCATGATATGAGTGCTTCGGCAGAAAGTACCAGCCATGATATGAGTGCTGCTGCTTCCAATGCCAGTGCTTCAGCCAACAGCATGAGCCATGACATGAGTGCTAATGCGAGTGCTGCTGCTTCTAATGCAAGTGCTTCAGCCAACAGCATGAGTCATGACATGAGTGCTTCGGCAGAAAGTACCAGTCATGATATGAGTGCTGCTGCTTCCAATGCCAGTGCTTCAGCCAACAGCATGAGTCATGATATGAGTGCTTCGGCAGAAAGTACCAGCCATGATATGAGTGCTGCTGCTTCTAATGCAAGTGCTTCAGCCAACAGCATGAGCCATGACATGAGTGCTAATGCGAGTGCTGCTGCTTCCAATGCCAGTGCTTCAGCCAACAGCATGAGCCATGATATGAGTGCTAATGCGAGTGCTGCTGCTTCTAATGCGAGTGCTTCAGCCAACAGCATGAGTCATGATATGAGTGCTTCGGCAGAAAGTACCAGTCATGATATGAGTGCTGCTGCTTCTAATGCTAGTGCTTCAGCAAATAGCATGAGTCATGATATGAGTGCTTCGGCAGAAAGTACCAGCCATGATATGAGTGCTGCTGCTTCCAATGCCAGTGCTTCAGCCAACAGCATGAGCCATGACATGAGTGCTAATGCGAGTGCTGCTGCTTCCAATGCCAGTGCTTCAGCCAACAGTATGAGTCATGATATGAGTGCTTCGGCAGAAAGTACCAGCCATGATATGAGTGCTGCTGCTTCCAATGCCAGTGCTTCAGCCAACAGCATGAGCCATGATATGAGTGCTAATGCGAGTGCTGCTGCTTCTAATGCGAGTGCTTCAGCCAACAGTATGAGCCATGACATGAGTGCTTCGGCAGAAAGTACCAGCCATGATATGAGTGCTGCTGCTTCCAATGCCAGTGCTTCAGCCAACAGCATGAGTCATGATATGAGTGCTTCGGCAGAAAGTACCAGCCATGATATGAGTGCTGCTGCTTCTAATGCAAGTGCTTCAGCCAACAGCATGAGCCATGACATGAGTGCTAATGCGAGTGCTGCTGCTTCCAATGCTAGTGCTTCAGCCAACAGCATGAGTCATGATATGAGTGCTTCGGCAGAAAGTACCAGTCATGATATGAGTGCTGCTGCTTCCAATGCCAGTGCTTCAGCCAACAGTATGAGCCATGACATGAGTGCTTCGGCAGAAAGTACCAGCCATGATATGAGTGCTGCTGCTTCTAATGCCAGTGCTTCAGCCAACAGCATGAGCCATGACATGAGTGCTAATGCGAGTGCTGCTGCTTCCAATGCCAGTGCTTCAGCCAACAGCATGAGCCATGATATGAGTGCTAATGCGAGTGCTGCTGCTTCTAATGCGAGTGCTTCAGCCAACAGCATGAGTCATGATATGAGTGCTTCGGCAGAAAGTACCAGTCATGATATGAGTGCTGCTGCTTCTAATGCTAGTGCTTCAGCAAATAGCATGAGTCATGATATGAGTGCTTCGGCAGAAAGTACCAGCCATGATATGAGTGCTGCTGCTTCCAATGCCAGTGCTTCAGCCAACAGCATGAGCCATGACATGAGTGCTAATGCGAGTGCTGCTGCTTCCAATGCCAGTGCTTCAGCCAACAGTATGAGTCATGATATGAGTGCTTCGGCAGAAAGTACCAGCCATGATATGAGTGCTGCTGCTTCCAATGCCAGTGCTTCAGCCAACAGCATGAGCCATGATATGAGTGCTAATGCGAGTGCTGCTGCTTCTAATGCGAGTGCTTCAGCCAACAGTATGAGCCATGACATGAGTGCTTCGGCAGAAAGTACCAGCCATGATATGAGTGCTGCTGCTTCCAATGCCAGTGCTTCAGCCAACAGCATGAGTCATGATATGAGTGCTTCGGCAGAAAGTACCAGCCATGATATGAGTGCTGCTGCTTCTAATGCAAGTGCTTCAGCCAACAGCATGAGCCATGACATGAGTGCTAATGCGAGTGCTGCTGCTTCCAATGCTAGTGCTTCAGCCAACAGCATGAGTCATGATATGAGTGCTTCGGCAGAAAGTACCAGTCATGATATGAGTGCTGCTGCTTCCAATGCCAGTGCTTCAGCCAACAGTATGAGCCATGACATGAGTGCTTCGGCAGAAAGTACCAGCCATGATATGAGTGCTGCTGCTTCTAATGCCAGTGCTTCAGCCAACAGCATGAGCCATGACATGAGTGCTAATGCGAGTGCTGCTGCTTCCAATGCCAGTGCTTCAGCCAACAGCATGAGCCATGATATGAGTGCTAATGCGAGTGCTGCTGCTTCTAATGCGAGTGCTTCAGCCAACAGTATGAGCCATGACATGAGTGCTTCGGCAGAAAGTACCAGCCATGATATGAGTGCTGCTGCTTCCAATGCCAGTGCTTCAGCCAACAGCATGAGTCATGATATGAGTGCTTCGGCAGAAAGTACCAGCCATGATATGAGTGCTGCTGCTTCTAATGCAAGTGCTTCAGCCAACAGCATGAGCCATGACATGAGTGCTAATGCGAGTGCTGCTGCTTCCAATGCCAGTGCTTCAGCAAACAGCATGAGCCATGATATGAGTGCTTCGGCAGAAAGTACCAGCCATGATATGAGTGCTGCTGCTTCCAATGCTAGTGCTTCAGCCAACAGCATGAGTCATGATATGAGTGCTTCGGCAGAAAGTACCAGCCATGATATGAGTGCTGCTGCTTCCAATGCAAGTGCTTCAGCCAACAGCATGAGCCATGATATGAGTGCTGCTGCTTCTAATGCCAGTGCTTCAGCCAACAGTATGAGTCATGATATGAGTGCTTCGGCAGAAAGTACCAGCCATGATATGAGTGCTGCTGCTTCTAATGCAAGTGCTTCAGCCAACAGTATGAGTCATGATATGAGTGCTTCGGCAGAAAGTACCAGCCATGATATGAGTGCTGCTGCTTCCAATGCTAGTGCTTCAGCAAATAGCATGAGTCATGATATGAGTGCTTCGGCAGAAAGTACCAGCCATGATATGAGTGCTGCTGCTTCCAATGCCAGTGCTTCAGCCAACAGCATGAGTCATGACATGAGTGCTTCGGCAGAAAGTGCCAGTCATGACATGAGTGCTTCGGCAGAGAGTGCCAGCCATGACATGAGTGCCTCGGCAGAAAGTACCAGCCATGACATGAGTGCTTCGGCAGAGAGTACCAGCCATGATATGAGTGCTGCTGCTTCCAATGCCAGTGCTTCAGCCAACAGCATGAGTCATGATATGAGTGCTTCGGCAGAAAGTACCAGCCATGATATGAGTGCTGCTGCTTCTAATGCAAGTGCTTCAGCCAACAGCATGAGTCATGATATGAGTGCTTCGGCAGAAAGTACCAGCCATGATATGAGTGCTGCTGCTTCCAATGCTAGTGCTTCAGCCAACAGCATGAGTCATGATATGAGTGCTTCGGCAGAAAGTACCAGCCATGATATGAGTGCTGCTGCTTCCAATGCTAGTGCTTCAGCCAACAGCATGAGTCATGATATGAGTGCCTCGGCAGAGAGTGCCAGTCATGACATGAGTGCTTCGGCAGAGAGTGCCAGCCATGACATGAGTGCCTCGGCAGAAAGTACCAGCCATGATATGAGTGCTGCTGCTTCTAATGCAAGTGCTTCAGCCAACAGCATGAGTCATGACATGAGTGCCTCGGCAGAAAGTGCCAGCCATGATGCCAGTGATTCAGCAAACAGTATGAGCCATGACATGAGTGCAAATGCAAGTGCTTCAGCATTTGAGATGAGTTCTAGTGCTTCAGCTGCCGCAGCTTCTGAGAGTTTATCAGCTTATGAGATGAGTTCGGCAATGAGCGCTAATTGCTCATTAAAGACTTCGCGGACAACTTCTAAGTCAACGAGTGCCAGTGATTCAGCTTCGCAAGTTGAAAGTGCCTACTCATCAATGAGTGCAAGTAGTAGTACTTCTACTTCAATAAGTAACAGTACAAGTGTTTCTGGCTCGATGAGTGCAAGCACAAGCAAATCTGGTTCCTTAAGTATCAGTACTAGTGGTTCAATATCAGCTAGTGCAAGTATGAGAGCATCTGGTTCACTTAGTCATAGCGCAAGTGAAGTCAAGTCGGCTAGTGTTAGTGCTAGTGAGTCTAAGTCAACTAGTGCAAGTACTTCTGCTTCAGCAGCAGGTATTAAGCCAGCAAGTAATACTCACCATAGTATTATCAAACCAGATAATAATGGTTCAACTTCAGGTAGTAACTCATCGAATAATGGTAGTTCGACCTCAGACAGTAATTCATCGAATAATGGTAGTTCAACCTCAGGTGGTAATTCATCAACTAATGGTGGTTCAATATCAGGCGGTGGTTCGACAACTAGTGGAACTTATACGCCAACATCAACTATTAATACAACTGGTGGTTCAACTACTGGCGGTACGGTAACTGATCAAGATGGTGTCGTCAGAAAATTGCACCACAATGCTTACATTTATGATAATCAGGGTAAACGGATCGGCAAGCTTGATATTGCTAGAGACTCTCTAGTTAAGACCTATGGAGAAAAGGTCATGATTAATGACCGTGCCTTCTACTCGATTGGTGATAATCGCTATATGGCAGCAGGCAACTTTATTGGCTTTGAAGGTAAGCTGCACCACAATGCATATCTCTACGATAAAAACGGTAAACGTGTTGGTAAGACTGTCTTGAAGAAGGGCAAGTGGATTAAAGCCTACGAAACGATTACTGTTAACGGTCGCAAGTTCTATCATTTACGAGATGGTCATTACTTAGCAGCTGGTAATGTGATTGGCTCTGAACGTAAGTTAAAGCACAATGCTTATGTTTATAACAGTAAGGGTCACCGCATCGGTACAGAGGTGTTGAAGAAAGGTAAGAAAATTAAGACATATAGTACTAAGACAATAAAGGGCAGAAAGTGTTATAATATTCGCTATGGTAGATATGTCTTAGCATCAAAATTTAATAAAAAATAAGTTAATTTAGTGATAAAATAAGGTTATAATCTTATGTAAGCTGAATGACGTTAAAAGAGCATTCCGAATATACTTTATTGGGAATGCTTTTTATTTGAAAATTGGAAAATGTAGTTGTCATGAAAAATGTAGTTATTGGTGAATATTTAACAAAAACTCCTGACAAGCCAGTTGATCTTGTGGGTATTTCACAAAAATTAGTAGCCTCTGTTAGTAAGTTTGACATTGAGACGGATATTGTCGTTAATTTTGAAAATAAACAAGAATTACCACCTTTAGTTAAGGTGACGCAGTATCAACCGTTTGCGCACTATCCTTATCAAGGATTAAAATTTTTTTTTACAAGATGGGAATTTGCTTATGAGTATTTATTAGCACATCGTGAGATTGATCAGGCAGCGCTGGTTGATATTGGCGATGTTGAAATGCTGAATTATCCGTTTAATGAGATTGAGGATAACATCTTATATATTGGTGATGAAAATAATGATTTGAACACCTATATTATCAATGATGATAGCAAGCCAGATTACCTAGAAGATTTTACACAAAAAAATAGGTATCTCCAGTTATTAAATGCTGGTGTTCTTGTTGGGACACGTGCAACTTTACTTGAGTTTTTGGGTATTTTTATGAAGCTTTATACTGATGATACTGTTCAGGAATATTTAGATTATGGTGACACTCATTTTGGCTTTTTTGAAATGGCAATTGTTAATTATATTGCGTATACCTTTTTTGATGGTCGGATCTGTCATGGACGTAAGGTGGCAACACGGTTTATGTATAATGATCAATCAGTAAAATCTTGGTTTAAGCATAAGTAAGGAAGGATTAAATGACTGAAGAAGAAGTAATTGCACTTTGTGCAGGACATGACTTTGTCTATAAAACTGGTAATCCAGAAATAATGATTTATTTTGGTCGTAGTGCTGTTTTAATGATTCGACTTAATCCTGATCATACAATTGGTTTTGCCTCACATATTGAGTTTTATCCATCTAGTCGGCACTGGCATTGGGATCAAGTCAATCAGTGCATCTTGTTTACTGATGAAGCAGACAAAAAAGTTATCGAAAAGTACGCACCACCTGTAGTTGAGGCGGGGAAGTATATTAGCTTAGTTTCTTTAACTAAGGAGCATACACGTTATGTTGCTTATTTAACGTTGAATATGTATCCTGCTGTGCAGCCGGCAGCTGAGCTCAGTCGCCAGCGCCTGATGTTAATTGCTGATAAATATGTGGCAGCTAATCGAATAGAGATTAATAAGTATATGATACTTAAGCAAGGCGAGGTAGCTGGTCTTAGTGGTCAAAGTGACTGGGAGTTAATTAATTCGGCTTGGCAGAAGCTTGCCCACGATAGCCAGATTAAGCATGTTTGCTTTTCGTTTAGTGGCTTGCCGCCAGTGACGGTAGAAATTTTTTCTGACGAGCTACAATTTCAGCTTGCAGATAACAAAAATCAGTATATTGCTGGATTACGTCGAGACATTTTGTTACTATTATCACAGTTGCTTATTAAGCATAACCAACAAATAATGGCTGAAGAAAAGCAGCTTAGTCCGGTATTAATGTTAAAGGATTTGATTAAGTAATGATTGAAGATGAATTATTAACTGTACACTTCTTTTTCAGGCCTCAAAGCATGAAATATATTTATATGTATGGTGCTAAAGTTCATTTTGAAGATGAAGATTTGTTATACAGCAATGCGATTGTTTCTCCAGGTAGATCATTAATTTCATGGCATAATGATAATATCGCGTCAGATATTATTTTGCCAGAATTGCCAAATAATGTTGACTATCAATTCAAAATATTTAGTCAGGAAAAGCCAGATAACTCTCTGGCATTAGCATTAACAACTTTTAATGGTAAAGAGCAATTTGATTATAAAATTTTTACAACTAAAGAAGCAAAATTTAGTTTGGAGTCCAAAGAAACAGGGTATCAGTTTGATTTAATAAGTTTGGGCAATTCGCAGCTGCGGTTTCATCATTTATTGCTTGCAAGGGCACCAATTATTGATGACTATACTTTTACGGTTAAAGATATTTGTGCTGTTCGCACAATCTTGGTGCATTATAATCGCGCCCAAAATACCAATAAATTGCATGTCCGGGTTAGGACGCATACTTCAACTATACAGACGATTAGTTTCGCACCAGCAGAAGATCACTTGTTCATTTTTATTCCTGTGCAGGTTAATGGTCAGGGGCAATTTACCGAGCAGCAGTTGGTGGCACTAGCGGCTTATATTGAAGGCTTTAGAGCTAGTGGCAAAGTTTTGCAGATTGAGAATAATCAGTCAACGGCAGCATTAGTTAAGGCAATCAGACAGTATATTAGTAAAAAATAAGGAGAGAAAATGGATTTTTTTGTTAACCAAGCGATGGGGATGGGTAACTCAGGAATTGAGCACTCTGAGTTTTACCGTGCCAAACGATTCGAAGAAGCAGGTATTCCTTACCGCTTCATCTTTTTAGCAGAAGTGCCAGAATTGCATAAGGCAATGGCCAAGTGGCGTCTCAAGAATGAGAATGTCATCAATATGTGGGAGTACTTTGTCTTGGGGGATGACTATTTAAAACATGGTCTAACTGAAACTTTCCCTGCTAAGAAAGTGCGTGTCTTGTCTGATGCTACTAATACGATGCGGATGAACGAATTTTATACTGATTCTGGTTTGCACATTGTGCATCACTTTGTTAAAGAGAAGAACAAGCAAAAGCCTGAAAGTAAGATCTTGATGGTACGTGCATACCAAACACAAATCTTCAGTACCAAGACCGGTGAATTGAAGGTTTCTTATGAAACAATCAATAACGCTCATGAAGAGGGACGCTTGCAAAATATTCACCTATATTCAGAGCGTGGGGAACATCTCTACTTTGCCAATATTGTGCGCTTATACCGTTACTTTTTTGAACAATTGGATCGCTTCTTTGGCGGCAAGAGTAATTTCTATATCGACCGTGGTGATTGGGCTGACGAAGCATTGATGCATGAGCCGATTCCTGATGCTAAGATTATTTACTTAATCCATGCCGACCACTTAGCTGATCGTAATGATCCTGCTAAGCCGTTTTGGAACAATTATTATGAGTACCTACTTGACCATATTAAACATGTTGACCGTATCGTTGTCTCGACTGAGCAACAACGCCAAGATTTGTTAATTGATTTTCCTGATGAAGCTGACAAAATCTGGGCGATTCCGGTTGGGGGCATTAGTGATAAGCCGAAGAAGATTAAAGACCGCAAGCCTGATGGCTTGAAATTAATTACCGCATCGCGATTAGCCAAGGAAAAGCATGTTGATATTGCCGAAAAAGCTGTCATTGAATTACATAATGAGGGTAAGAATGTCAGTTTTGATATTTATGGTGTTGGTGAAGAAAAGAAGCACCTTGAGGAGATTGTAAAGGAAAACCATGCTGAAAGTTATGTTCATGTACGGGGCTTATCACAGCATTTGGAGCTGGTATATCCGCGTCATGATGCGTTTGTTTCAACTTCATTTTCCGAAGGTTTTGGTTTGACGTATATCGAAGCATTAAACGCGGCTTTACCAGTTGTGACGTTTAATGCGCGCTTTGGGGCAACACAATTGATTCGTGATGGTGAAAATGGCTTCATTGAAGACTTTAAGCGTGACGATGAAAAGTATGATGTCGCGCAAATTAAAAAAGGAATCACACGGTTACTCAATGCCGATTATTTAAAACTGCGTCGTAATACGCAAGTTGGAATTGATAAATATCGTAATAGTGCAATTGCAAAAGAGTGGGAGAAGTTAGTCAATGGATTACGAACTAATTAATGAAGTTAATAATTTAGGCGGTAACGTTTTAAAAGCAGTTAAAGCAAGACTAAAACAAAGTAACGGTCAACTGCTCTGTTTAACCTCGATGCCTAATATGCGGAACTTTTTGCAGGCAAACGGTATTAATGGTACAACCTTAATCGACCATCTAACTGGTCGCACCTATGATCCTAAGAGCTATCGGTATTTTAATGAAATTAATATCCCTAGTATGGATTATGTACAAATGCAAAAAGATGGTAGTCTTTTCGTTGATGATCAAGGGATTTTTATTGCGCGAGAATATATGTTTCCTAATACTCGGCGGGCTGCACAAGATATTCGTTATTTGAATCCAGATGGCAGCTATGACTATATTGAAGAGTACGCTTCAGATGGTAAAGTATATAGTCACCTTTATTATGCTAATGGCAAATTAGAAGAGATTGAATTTGTTGATATGCAGGGACAGCCAGTTGTCCGCTATTTTTACTATGAAGGTAACCTTAATTTTGTTACAGTTGAAGATCCTAAAAAACATGAGGTAATTGCGCGATATAATAATTTACTTGATTTTTATGTTGACCAGTTAAGTAAATGGCTGACTAAGGATGATACAGTTAACATTAACTTTTTGGGTGTTGAATTAACTGCGCTGCAGAATACTAAATCGCATAATCAATTTTATCTATCGGAAGACCCAATGGATAATAATGGCAAGGTGCGTGGCAATTTAGCTAGTATTTTAAAGGATATAATTCCATATATTACTACGGTTAAGATGAACAATGCAGCGTACAAGAAATTGCGTCATGCAACAGTACCATTAAAGAAAGCCGAAATTGTCTAATAAATTTTTGAGGTGTGCTAATGAAAAATTCATTGTCCAAAAAAATTGAAGAAGATTTTGCGTATGAAAAGAAGGAGTTGCCTTCAATGAAAGAACGACGCAAAACAAAAGCAGAATTGATGGTAGCGCTGATGAATATTTTGGTTGGTGCCAGCATTTTGGTTGGTATGTTACTACCGCTGCTTAATTTGAAATAATCATGCATATTAGAAATAACCGATACTGGCGGAAAACAAACCAGATTGTAAAATTAAAAGCTGAATATGAACAATTAAGTGATGAAGATTTACAAGCTAAGACTAAAGAATTTCGTAAACGAATTCAGGAAGGTGCATCACTTAGCTCTTTATTAGTTGAAGCTTATGCGGTAGTTTGTGAAGCTGATAAACGAGTCTTAGGATTATCACCTTATGCTGTACAGATTTTTGGTGCAGTTGCCATGCAATATCACAATGTTATTGAAATGAAAACTGGTGAAGGCAAGACCCTAACGGCGACTATGCCAATGTATTTACACGGCTTGAGTGGGAGTGGTAATTTCTTGATTACTTCTAATGGCTATTTGGCTAAGCGTGATGCACTTAATATGGGTCGAGTTTATCGCTGGTTAGGCTTGAGCGTTGGCTATAACGAAGAAACTGAAGAAGAACAGGATCAAATTAAGCAGAAAAAGGTAATCTATAGCAATGATATTGTTTATACAGATGGGGGTACATTTGGCTTTGATTATTTAACTAATAATTTAGTTAGTTCCGCTAATCAGCAATTTATGCCTTCATTTAAGTTTGCTTTAATTGATGAAATTGACGCTGTTTTGCTTGACTTAGCCACTACACCATTAGTCATTTCAGGACGACCTAAGGGTAAGTCTAATTATCCTATCTTGGCTGATAAGTTCATCAAAATTTGTGAAAAAGATGTTGATTATGCCTTAAGTCCGGACAAAAAAAGTGTTTGGTTCTTAGCTGCAGGCATCAAAAAAGCTGAAAAATTCTTTAAAATAAAAAATATTTTAACAAAAGAATATTCAGACTTATACTGTCACCTAATATTTGCGTTGCAGGCCAACAAGATCCAAGTTCGTAATCGTGATTATATTGTTGAAGATAATAAGGTGATCTTGCTTGATAGAAACAGTGGTAGAAAAATGGTGGGAATGCAAATGCAGGCTGGTGTACAGCAGGCAATTGAAACTAAGGAAGGTTTAGAAAATAGCCCACAAGAGCAAGTTATAGCATCGATTACTTATCAGAACTTGTTTCGCTTGTTTCCACAATTAGCAGGAATGACAGGTACGGCTAAGGACGATAAGCAAGAGTTAATGCAGGTTTACCGTTTGAATGTTATTATAGTGCCAACTAATAAGCCAAGTATTAGAAAGGATGAGCCTGACAAGGTTTTTTATACTGCCAAAGCTAAGTTAATGGCATCTTTGGAATTAGTTAAAAAGAGCTACAACCAAGGTAGACCTGTTCTAATTGAAACGGGTTCCTTAACTTTGTCAAATTTATATTCGGAAATGTTACTGCAAGCTCATATTCCACATAGTTTACTGAATGCATGGTCAGTTTCGCAAGAAGCAACAATGATTAAGATTGCTGGTCAAGCTGGAATGATTACGGTTTCAACTTCATTAGCTGGTCGGGGAACCGATATTGTGCTTTCACCAGAAGCAAAAAAGGCTGGCGGCTTACTAGTTGTAGGGACAGAAAAGATGCCTTTGAAACGGATCGATGATCAATTACGTGGTCGTTCTGGTCGTCAGGGTCAAGAAGGAACTACGGTTTTTTATACATCATTACAAGATCAATTAGTTGGTCGTTTTCCTTCCAAAAAGATTGCTAAAAAAATTGCTCGTCATGAGGATGATAAGCAGCAGGAAATTAAGCACAGCGGACGTTATCGGCGCTTTTTCAGACGCCTGCAGAAGAGTGTTAAGTATGAAGAACAATCTTCACGGTTTATGGTTTTAGAATATGGTGAAATTGCTCGTTTGCAACGTGAAGCAGTTTACAAGGTACGTGGTCAAATTATTAAGATGAACCAAGAACTCGATCAAGTTGTGATTCACAGTATGCAAAAAGCAATTAAAAATTTTTTGAGTAATGAAGATTTGTCTTTAGCCGAAATAAATGATTTTGTTTGTGATAATATGACTTCCGAATTTAAAAACGAAACTGAGTTAGAAACGGCTTCGTACAACAAGCGCGAACGCTTTTTAAACAGAACGGCTTTACAGGCTTTGCAAGCTAAGAAGCGAAAGCTTGCTAATGAGGATGCCTGGCAATATTATCTGCAACTAGCCATTGTGAAGGCAATTGATGATGCTTGGGTTGATGAAGTAGATAATCTTGAAGCGTTACGGTCAGTAACAGCGCAAAGGTCAACGGGGCAGACTAACCCATTATTTGAATATCAAAAAGAAGCGTTAGCTAGCTTTAACCGAATGAAGGATGATATTATTCGTAACATTATGCGTAATGTCCTCTGTTCCGAGGTTAGTGGTAGTAGCGTTAAAGGGATGCAGATTTATTTTGCTTAGAAAAGAGAAAGGAACTGGCAACAATGAATAAAAAAGTTCTATACAGGCGTATGCTTTGGACATTATTGTTGGTGACAGTTTATATTTTGGGTCAGTTCATTATCATTCCGTTTGTTAAGCAAAGTGCTGCAGCCCATTATTTAAAAGCTAACACATTAATTAGTATTTTAGGGATGTATACTGGATCACAGACATCTCGGCCTTCTTTGTTAATGCTTGGCATCGGACCATATATGACAACAAATATTGTAGTTCAAGCTGTTAGCTCATTAGACCTGAAAAGTTTACGCCAGGTTTCACAGCATACCTGGGGGATAGTTACTAATTTTTTGAGTTTAATTGTGGCAATATTACAAGCCTTTTTATACGTAACTAATTTTAAAAAAGCGCTGTTACCAATTTATATTGATGGCTATAATATAAGTTTTTACTTAGCAATCATGGTGCTAGTAACAGGGGGAATGATCTCGATTTATTTGGCGAATATTATTTCTGAGCGTGGAATTGGCAATTCAGCAATATTAATGGTGCCACAATTGGTACTATCGTTACCATCATTATTGATTCGTGGCTGGGGTACAAGTCGCTTTAACTTTTCTATTGTTAATCTTATTATTGTAATTTTAACGACCTTAGTAGTTGTGTTCTACGGGTTAGCATTAATTCGAGCAGAGGAGCGCATTCCATTAAGGGAGCCACAATTAATGAGTAGCTTTGCTAAATCTTATTTTCCAATTAGATTGTTGACAGCTGGAGCAATGCCATTTATGTTTTCAACATCAGTATTTATGCTGGTGCCGATGCTAGCTAAAAATAGTTCGTCAAAAGTTAAAAGCATAATTTTTAATATAATGTCAATTGATAAACCAAGTGGAATAGTTTTTTATGCGATTGTTATTATTTTGTTAAACTTTGTCTTTGGTTTAATTACACTTCAACCTAGTGTTAAAGCTCGTAATTTCAAAGAAAATGGCAGTTATTTTTATGAAATAGTTCCCGGTATGCAAACAGAAAAATTTATTATGCATAAGTTTACTAGATTAACTTGGGCAAGTAGTTTAATTTTAATTGTTTTGAGTATTTGGCCCCTGATACTTGGCTTAAAGTGGTCACAAATGGCCAATCTTACGCCATTTATTGGTAACTTATTTATTTTAATTATGATTTTGGATATGATTGAGCAGGAATTTCAAACGCTAAATAGTGAAAAAAAGTACGTAATTGATTTGAAATAGAGTTGATAAAGATGTTAACATTAATCCCTGATTTACATACTAAAAATAAATTTTATCAGGAAAACACATTGCTAAGTTTATCTGCACGGTTGCAAGAAGAACAGATTGATAATCAGCTGTTACTTTTAAGCGATGAAACAGATCAATTCTCGGCCAATTTTATGAGTTCTAAGTCTCAGGTGATTTATTTATTTGATGAAATTCGTGCGATTAAAATTAATGGTTCGCCATTAACGTTGAATGACTTAAATATTCCAGATAAGTACAAGATGGAAGCACTTATTTATGTGTCTTCAACATATATTCAAGTGTTCGATGGTAGTAAAAAGGTTATGGAAGTTGTTTTGAGTAGTAGCGGTGCGCTGCAGCTAGTAACTTACTATGAAGAAAATGGGCAGATAGTCGATCGCTATGATCTGCGCGGCTTTCGTAGTAGCCGCAGTATTTTTAATCAACTGAAGCAGCTAGTTAATAAGCAATGGTTCAATGCAACAGGCGACCTAGTAATGACTCAAAATGAAGATCTAACAGTAACTATTCCTTGGCAGCAACGATCGCGCTTTCAAAAATCTAATTATACTGATTTGGCAGAAGTTGAATATGAGTTTGCACTGCCTCATTTAACCGGTAAGCAGCAAGTATTAATTGAGCCAAGTAAGGAAAGCCTTGATTTTCGTCATTTTTTATTGCAAGCTCAGGTTTATTATTACTTTACGAATGATACTCAAGTTGTTGATATCGATTGCCAAAATCTAATGCGTGATGACCAATGCTTGTTTCAAAATGAGACATTGGCACAAATTTTTATAAATAAAATTAAGCAAAATGGCATTGATTTTGTTCCTGTTTGGCAGGTCATTCCACCATACTTTAGCGATTTTTCTTTAGGAACTAGTATGGAACAGGAGCAGCAAATTATTTATTGGCATATTGGGCAAATTAATAGTGATGACTTGATGCAATATTTCAACCAATTAATTGACTTGTTAAAGGAAAATAAAGATTTAAAAATAATGGCAGATGCAACTTATCAGTCCGCAGCATTACTTAAAAATATTTCGGCAAAGTTTATTGCAGAGTTTAAAGAAAAGGTCAGTAAGCTAGATGATACAGCTTCGTTAGATGAAATTAATGCAAACGACTTTGATGTTGATCAAATGGATGCACTTAATCGTTTTTCCTGTCCTGAAAATTTAACTCATGATCAAAAGCTGCAGGTACTAGGACAATCGCATATTTTTGTTGATACTGATCCGTTAACAGACTATACTTTGCAACTTGAGGCAGTCAAAGTCGGCATACCACAAATTGTTTATCAAAGTAATGACTTAGTTAAAGAGGGCAAGAATGGTTTCTTAATTAAGGACAAAGCAATCAGGGAACCAGCAGATGTTTTTTTGACTAATCTGGATAAATGGAATATTGCAGTTGTTGAAGATGTCCGTTTAATTCAACATTTGTCGCTTAAAGCGATTATTAATAAATGGAAGAGGGTACTTCAGGGATGAGTAGAAAGACATATCTTATTCATAGCGGTGAGCAACCAATAGAAAATTTTGATGATTCCTTATCAAAATGTACTTATATGTGGGCTGATCCAGTTAATTTGAATAAGCATAAGTTGGCTCCAGTTTTTAAAAATAATATTTTTAATCATGACTACTTATTTACTTACTTCTTTCTTGATAAAACTTCACCTTGGTTAAAAGATGTGAAGCTGTTAATGCAATTGCCAGCGTATAGAGTTCTTTATAGTGAAGATGCTGATGTACCAGCAAGTATCTTACAAGTTTTGCAGTTGCGCGGGGCCTTTAAAATTAAGCAGACCAACTTAGCTGCTACTATTAATAATTATTTTTTTAATACTGATTTTGGGTACCGAGTAAGTATTGATCAGTTTGAAATTGCTCCAGCATTGCAAAACCGAATTACTTATTACGGTGACAGCTATTTTAATGTTGAAGCAAATTTTGATGATCAGTGGCATTATTTAAGTAAGATGGCGTATAGTGTATCGGTAGTCAAGCGGCATGTCACTACATTAACTGTAGAGATGCAAACAACAGGTAGTGCAGAATTAAAGGTTGAAGTTAAGTGCTTTAATTCCAATAATCAATTAATAAAGACAATTGTCAAAAGTGGTGCAGAACTAAAAGCTGATAACGGGACGGTTATTGTAACTGGAATTGAAGAGTCGTTCTTTTATAGTATCTATTATTACGTGCGCGGACAGGGAAACGTAAAAATTGGTACTTTACATCAGCGTCGTTCACGTGGTAAATATGGTTTTTTGGAGCTAGGCGGTAAGTCACTTGTTGATCGCAATGGACTTAATGGTGAAATCGGTTATTTGTTTAATCCTGGTAATATGCAGCCACCACTTACAGTTTATTTTGCTGGGTGGCATTCTGCTGAAGCTTTTGAAGCGCGAGCAATGTTGCATTCTAAGGGTGTACCATATTTGTTAATTACAGATTTACGTGTTGAGGGAGGTACTTTTTATCTTGGCGATGCAGCTATTGAAAATAAGATTATAACGGTAGTTAAAGATTGTTTGGCTAAACTTCATTTTAAGCCTGGAGATCTTATTTTGTCTGGTATGTCAATGGGAACATATGCATCATTGTATTATGGTGCTTTACTAAGCCCTGGAGATATTATCATTGCTAAGCCATTATTTAACTTAGGAACTGTTGCTGAAAACCTAAGAATTAACCGGCCAAATGAGTTTTATTGCGCAACAGATATGGTATTAATGCTTGAGGGAGATGACGATCATGCCTCTTGTCAGAAAGTAGACAATATCATGTGGCAAAGGCTTCAAGAGGGTAATTTTAGTAAGACAGATTTTGTTCTAGGATATATGCGTAATGACGATTATGATCGATATGCCTATACTGAGTTGCAAGGTTTTTTACAAAAATATTATCCAGATCGTCATGTGATTTCTAAAGGGTATTATGGCCGACATAATGATGACAGTGCAACGATTGCTGCTTGGTTTGAGCAACAGTTATTCCATGTTTTAAAAAATAAATATGGTCAAAAGTTTTAAGATTTAACTATGTAAAGCAGCTCTTTGACAAACATCCTATAAGAATGCTGTTGATGAAGATAATTAGCGAATTAGATGCACTTTAAGCAGTGATGCTTAAAGTGTTTTTCTTTTAGTACAGCATTTTTGGCTTCTAAGTCAATTTTGGCAACTGCATTTGAAAAATTGCGATGACTATAAGTTGGGCGTTGAATTTGCTTAATTCTGCAATCAAGGTTTTGGAAAGTTTGAGACGAAGTTATGGCCTCTTTTTTGTACAAAAATATCCTGTTAAGGAATACTACCCATCAACAGGGTAAAGGGTACAGACACTTTTTAATATCAGAATAGTATACAATTTATTTTCATGATTTAAGGAAAAATTGATTTTAAAAAAGGTCGAAAGGAGGAAAGTTTGTTATTAATTTTTTGGCTAGATAATAGAGCTTAGATATGATAAAAAATTTACCTATTATAAATTTGTCGTTATTTTACATAATTGTTATTTTAAAATTCAGTTTAGTATTTGTGAATATATTTACATTGAAGATTAAATACTTTAAAATTCGCTTATGTATAAAGTGCGAAGTATGTTGCTGAAGGCGATATACGGAAAGGAAAATTATGGTAGGTAAGAATAATTTTGCTAAAAGAATTAGGCAAGACGAGTCACAAGCAAAACGTGAACGCTTTTCCATTAGAAAGTTAAGTGTTGGTGTGGTATCGGTGTTATTAGGAGTGACTTTTTTAGGGCTGAACAATCAATCGGCGAAGGCTGATACAATTGCCGCTCCAACTCAGGATAAGGAAGAAACAACTAATAATCCGCAAAAGTCGGCTGAGCCGACTAAGAAGGAAAATCTTTCTACTTATAAGGGGCTGAAGGGATTTTTTAGTGATAAAAAGTCAGCTAAGTCCAGCAGTGTAGATCAGACTAAAACTACAGTAAAGCAGCCAGCAACCATACAGGACACTACAAACCAAGTCAAAGCAGCTGATGCAACGTCAACTGAAACGGCGACAGCGTCATCTACTGTACCTGCTGCAACTGAACAAAATTCGGCACCAGTTGTGACAGCTAATCAATCGGTAACGCCATCAACTTCAACTAAGCAGCCATCAGTAAGTGCGGACAAGGCCAGTCAGACCGTCAATCAGCCAGCAATCGCATCAACCCAAACAACTGCTGAACCACAACCTGAGCCACAACTAGCAGGATTGGCTCGTCAGGTAACAACTTGGCAAGAGTTTGTTAGTGCGATTCAAGATGCAAATGTTAGTGAGATCGATCTTGAAAATAATATTGCGTCCAATGTCACAGGTGGTAAAACTAACCTTAATTTTCCTGAACGACAATTATTAATCCAGTCGGATCCGACAAAGAACCAACGCTTCATCCTTGACTTGCATTATTCTGGTCCACGGCCAGATGATAGCTTGACTGATACTGCCAATCGGGGAACTACTGATTTAACTTATCGTAATCTAGATATTTATTCACAAAGTTTTTATGGTCTTGATAATTCGGTTGATGGCACATCGACGCCATGTAAGTTAACACTTGATAATGTTAATTTTGTTGGTTCGCAAGTTACTTATAGTGGTCAGTACTCCGATATTTATATTAAGGGTACGGTTAATGGGGATGCTGTTCAGTCGTATGTCAGTCCAATTGATGGTAAGAGTTATAGTTGTGATGGTGGTGGCCAGCAATTATTTGAGTTGTATCAGCCAGGACAAAATTTGATTTTTACTAAGGATTGTAAGTTCGTGGGTTCGACAAGTGACGGTAATGTGCTCGAGCTTGACAATGGAGTCGATGATAATGGTGGTCCTAACGGAAGAAGTCGGACGAATAACATTCTAATTGACAGTGGTGCAGATGTTACCCTGAATCCACGTAAAGATGATGGTAATAATGGCGATAATGCTCAACATAGTAACAAAGCTAGTGGAATTGCAATTATTAATGGTATTGGTACCGTAACAGTCAATAAGCGAGCTCAATTAACGATTAATGTGGGCACGGATGATTATACTGGAGGCTTGGATAAACGCAGAGCCGCAGCCATTATGATGACTAGTCAAAGCGGAAATAAAGCTAAGCTGATTGACAATGGTACGATTAACATCAATACTAACGGTGATATTAGTCAAAGTGCGGGCGGTTCAACGAAAGCAGGCACATTAATTTATGACCAGGGGAGTTTAACTATTGGCCCTGGTGCTGCTTTGAATGTCTTTGGCAAAAATATGCAGGACTATTCAGGTACGTTAATTTATATCACTGGTAAAGCTGACCTAAACAACGGAACGTTAGATATTGAGCTGCAGAATGATCCGAATCATCCTGATAATTCTGGTTATGGTGCTGGTAATAAGAAAATAATCTTGGTTGATGTTGCCAGCAGTGATGCTTTGACGGTTAATAACCCGCAAAAGTTGGTGTTAAACGCTTCTAATAATAAAGTTCCTGGTACAAGTATTATTGGTGATAGCGAAATCGACATTAAGAATGTGCGGCAGGTATTTAACTTTGATAAGCTTAACCCAATTACACTGCCACCATTTCATATCTTAAATGTACAGAAAAAGTCCGTCGGCAACCTGCAAACAATTGGCGTTAATAAGATTTCGGTTTTAAATGGAAATCAGACTATTTCAGATGATGCAATCAAAGCTATTAAGGGCTTAGTCGCTGATCCAAATAATGCGGCAATTGTGCAAATTTTGCAGAAAGCCTTTAAGACAGACGATATTGTGTCATACTTGCAAGATTCGCAAACTAAAAATATCATGCTTGATACTATTTTTAGTCAAGTAATTAGTAATGCGTTTTCTGACCAGGGAAATCCGGGTTACAACAATATCATGATGGTATCTCCTAACCAAGGAGGATTCTTGGATATTGAAGATGACAATGGCGTATTAGGACAGGCATCATATCACCAAAATGCGGATGGCTCAATTACAGTTACAGGTAAGGTAGATAACTTTAACGCTGATACAGATGGTCCAATACAGCCAAACAATGCCTTCAGTAAGCTGATGACTTGTGGGATGTATCCTTACGTAAAGGCGCAAATTAGGGGCTTGCCGAATATCTATACTAACGGTCAAGTCACAGATCCATATAATTTAACCAATGATGTTAATGGCGATTTGGGCCATGTATACAGTGCTATGGCTAATCCAGACGGTAAGTTTAGTATTACTTTCCCAGTTGACACGCCGGGTATTCACAGTGGCGCCGCAATTGACTTAACGCCAGAGGCCAACTTTATTGGCTTTAATCCTGAAATTGCAGGTAAATCAGCAACGGTCTATATTGGCAATATTATGGGTTTGGACCAGATGAAGCTGACTACGGAAAAAGAGCTGGATAGTGGCTTGGAAGCTGCAAATGCTCGCGTTAAGGCTTCAGGATTAAGTGTCGATGACCAGCAGCCATTCTTGACTAAGATAAAGACGGCACATGATGATGCAGTTTACTATATTGACAAGGCAACCGACTTTGATACAGTTAATTATTATCGCGGGAACGCACTTGATAGCTTTAACCATGAATCAGCCAAGTCTGAGCTGAAAGCTTATGGTCAAAATTGTGTTAATACGCTTAACATTACTGATGCGGCTACAAAAGCGCAGATTGATGCTCAAGTAGTTAACGGGAATGGTTATATTGACAGTAAGTT
This sequence comes from Lactobacillus sp. ESL0677, assembly GCF_029392875.1. Lineage (NCBI taxonomy): Bacteria > Bacillati > Bacillota > Bacilli > Lactobacillales > Lactobacillaceae > Lactobacillus > Lactobacillus sp. ESL0677. Next base: position 698,246 of record NZ_CP113946.1, read on the forward strand.
TGGCTCTAATCGGGTTGAAAATCGGGATGATTATACACCAACTAATCAGGCTCGGGATTTTTATACTGAACAAATATTGAATGTCTGCAAGTCCTGGCTGAATAGCTTGCTAAAAGATCAAGCAAGTAGTGCCAAGGCTGGACTTGATCAACATTCTGAACTGACTAATGTTCAGCAGCTAAAAGATCAGATTGATAGTATGGCCGATATGGTTAGTCACGGTGTGGTCTTAGCTGCAGACCTTGATAAATTGAACGCGGCATATCAAGATGCTAAAAGTAAGATCAATACCCTTGTAACGCAGCAACTAAGTGGAGTTCTGCAACAAGAGGCATTGGAAAATGTTAAAAATAAATGGCTTAGTTCCAGAGCAGCGTTGATGAAGCTGACTAAGCTAACAATTACCCGACAATCAGCTTATCGTGCTGAATTAAATGGTGAATTGTCTAAGGCAGCTGCGGCAATTAGCGCAGCAACTGACCTAGCTAATAGCTATCAAAATTTTGCAACTAAAGCAGATGCAATTGTGGCCGCAGCAACTGCAGAGAATAATCAATAATTATCAGAATAAAGTATCCTAAGTTATTTTAAAAAGTGACTTAGGATACTTTTTATTTAATACGATATATAAATATTATAATTTATGAGTATTTATATATAATTTACAAATATATTTAATCATATATTATATTGATAATTAACTGGAAGGTGAAAATCTTAAGATATCGTTAAGTTTAATAAAAGTAATGATATTTTTGCTACTTTTTTAAATTATTGCTGATTATTTTTATTAATTATAAGCAATAAGGTTATTTAATTAGAATCGTGTGTTTATTGACTTGCCCCTGAATTCTATTAAATAAATAACCAGTATATATAAATCGCTAAGTGTAATTTGGTTATTATTACTAACAATTATTGTGTAAAAAGTACCATTGAATTTATAGAAATAATTATTATAATAGTTACAACTAAGCCGCTAGTATTGCGACTTGTATAGTATAAAAAGTGTGTGTTAGAAAAGAACTACTATTAGTTATTAGTAGTAAGTGTAATTTTATTGTTATTCAAGATAGCAATGTAAATTGCTTTCTCAGGTCTAGTTGGAGTTAATCGAATTTAGCGCCAAGTAACGGGTAACCGTCATGAAATCTGAGTTATCTATTATTAAGTTAGGTGTATAAGATGGTAAATTCAGATCAAAACAAAAAGTTAGAGAAAGAGTTAACAAAAAAGAAAAAAATAGAAAGGATGCGGTCGCTAGAGCGTAATTTGTTAGCTGCGAGTACAGCCGGAATTGGCGGTATTTTAGGCGGCTTATTGAATTCGCCGCAAGTAGCTCATGCGGCAACTAATGTGCCGAAGGTTAAAACAACAAATTATGAACATTTGCTCGTTAATGCTAATTCAGCAGTAATTCCTGCTTCTCAGAGTGCCAGTGCAGCCGATTATGAGCAGACTACGCAGGGCAATTCGACTAGTACGGCAGAAGCACTTAGTCAAACACAATCTAAGGTAATACCTAAACAATCATCTAGTACAAACATAAAGTCATCTGTTGATAGTCAAAAAGAACCGCAGAGTTCAACAGTAGTTAAATCACAGTCTACTGCCAGTGCAGCATCGACTACTGAATCAGCATCAACAAGTGCGACCAGTCAGGCGAGCCATGTTAAACCGCAATTGCAACAATCGCAGACAACTAAAGAGACGACTTTAGCGCCAAATTCATTGGTTAACTTGCAAGATAATTTTGATGCTAATTCAGAAGCTAACTCGATTGCCAATGATTTTAACAATACTAGTGCCAATCATTCATCGTTAACTGATTATGTGTCACAGTCAGAATCTAAGAGTTGGGCCAGTAACAATCATGATTCGTCTGGTTCAGCCAGTTTACATGAAAAAGGCTCACAAGCTGCGTCACTTGCTAATTCGTATGCCAGCAGCTTAGCATCTATGCAAGATTCAAAAGTGAATGGCGACGATGATGATACTTTTAATAGTTTAATCATCGGTGGCGGCTCCGATAATGCTTCCAATAATTCAGCCATTGCTTCCAATAATATTTCTGTTGCTAATAGTGACAGCGCGATGCTGCAGTCTTATATCGCTAATAGTCAATCCCGCTCAGCTAGTGTAGCTAGTGACCATGCTCAAAGCTTTGCCAATAGCATATACGCTTCAAGCAATCTTAGCTTGCTTAGCAGTCAAAGTCTTAGCTTGTCTGCTTACAAGAATAGAAGTTTTAATGATTCAAATTCTCAAAGTAAGGTAATTAGTCAGGCTGAAAGTAAGTCGGCATCGCTAGTAAGTGAAAGCAGCAGTGCTAATTCAGTAAGTACTGCTAACAGTGAGTCTACTAGCACCTGGTTTGCTTCTACAAGTAAGCAAGTAACAGATGAGAGTAATGCTGCATCACTGGCAAGTGCTAAAGACAGCAATGACACGTCGCTTGTTACTTCACAGATTAATTCATTTTCAGTGAGTTTATGGCAAAGACAATCTGCTGATATGAGTTTATCGAACTCGGCAGCAACTTCAGCGATTATTAGTATGAAGGCTGATATTATCAGAATGAGCAAGTCAATTAGTGTCAGCAACTCACTGAAAGACTCGCAATTGACTAGCTTGAGTCATGTTTCGCTTAATGCTTCTGAAAGTTTGTCAGATAGTATTATTGCTAGTTTGAGTGCATCGGAAGTTACCAGTAAAAATTATTCTTCAACGGTTTCACGTTACTTAAATCTAAGTAAGAGTAATTCTTCAATGCATGAAGCAGTTTCAAATGAAAATTCGAATTATGAAGCAAGCGCCTCAGCGCAAAATTCTTTATCGATCAGTGCAAGTTTGTCAGCTTCTCAAAGTAAGTTGAATGCAATTTCTAATATTAATTCACAAAGCCTAGCAGCAAGCTCGCAGGCTTCAAGTGCAGCGCTTTCTGCATTAAATCAGAGTGTAGCCGACTATAATTCGGCATCATTATCGGCCTCACGTTATATTGCTTCGGCAAGTGAGTCAGCAAGTAATAATAGTGACAGTATGAACCCTAGCATGACTTCGGAAACCAGTCGACTCAATTCCTCATTGATATCGCAAGGACAGCAGCTTTCAGCTAGTGTTCAGAATTCACTGTCTGAAGCTGGTAGCTTATCTGATGCCGCAACGCACTCAGAGATTGAAAGTCTACTGGTTGATAATTCACAAATGAGTCAGTCAAGTTCGGCTAGCTCACTGTCATTAAGTCAAAGCAAGAGCCAGTCAGCAGTTGACAGTGCAAGTATTAGCAGATCTCTTAGTGATAGTACTAGTAAAGTAATTGCTGACAGTAAGAGCGAGAGTTTTAGTACTTCAATTAGCAAGAGTAATTCAATCGCTGCCAGTGCGAGTGAGAGTTTTAGTACCTCAATTAGCAATAGTAATAATTCTGCCAGTTTGAGCAATTCCACTAGCAAATCAACTGCTGATAGCTTGAGTGACAGTACTTCTGAGAGTTTACAAAATTCGTTTTCATCGGCAATTAATGCTTCTGGTAATTCGAATGCCAAGGATAGCTTGAGTTATAGTGCATCACTAAGCAAGAGTAATTCAATCGTTGCCAGTGTAAGTGAAAGTTTTAGCGCTTCGATTAGCACGAGCAACAATTCTGCAAGTACAAGTACTTCTACAAGTCAAAGTACTAGTAAGTCAGCTGCAGACAGTGCGAGCGAAAGCTTTAGCGCATCACTAAGCAAGAGCAATTCAATCGTTGCCAGTGCAAGTGAGAGTTTTAGTACCTCAATTAGCAATAGTAATAATTCTGCCAGTTTGAGCAATTCCACTAGCCAAAGCATGAGTAAATCTATTGCGGACAGTGCGAGTGAAAGCCTTAGCGCATCAATTAGTCAGAGTAATTCGACAGCAATCAGCCAAAGTGACAGTACTTCTGAGAGTTTACAAAATTCATTTTCATCGGCAATTAATGCTTCTGGTAATTCGAATGCTAAGGATAGTTTGAGTTATAGTGCATCACTAAGTAACAGTAACTCAATCGTTGCTAGTGCAAGTGAAAGCTTCAGCACTTCAATCAGCAACAGTAATATTTCTGCAAGCACAAGTACTTCGATCAGCCAAAGTGATAGTAAATCTATTGCGGACAGTGCGAGCGAAAGCTTTAGCGCATCACTAAGCAAGAGTAATTCAATCGTTGCCAGTGCAAGTGAGAGTTTTAGTACCTCAATTAGCAAGAGTAACAGTTCTGCCAGTTTGAGTACTTCAGCTAGCCAAAGCACTAGTAAATCTATTGCGGACAGTCAGAGTGAAAGCCTTAGCGCATCACTAAGCACGAGTAATTCAATTATTGCTAGTACAAGTGAAAGCTTTAGTGCTTCAATCAGCAACAGTAATATTTCTGCAAGCATAAGTACTTCGACCAGTCAAAGTACTAGTAAGTCAGCTGCAGACAGTACGAGCGAGAGTTTCAGCGCTTCAATTAGCAAGAGTAACAGTTCGGTTAGTTTGAGCAATTCCACTAGCAAATCAATTGCTGATAGCTTGAGTGAAAGCATTTCAACAAGTGTACAAAACTCAATTGAATCGGCAATTAATGCTTCTGGTAATTCAAATGCTAAGGATAGTTTGAGCTATAGTGCATCACTAAGTAACAGTAACTCAATCGTTGCCAGTACGAGTGAAAGCTTCAGTGCTTCAATCAGCAACAGTAATATTTCTGCAAGTATAAGTACTTCGACCAGCCAAAGTGATAGTAAATCTATTGCGGACAGTGAGAGTAAGAGCTTCAGTGCATCATTAAGTACGAGCAACAATTCTGCAAGTGTAAGTACTTCGACCAGCCAAAGTACTAGCAAGTCAGCCGCAGACAGTGCGAGTGAAAGCTTTAGTACCTCAATTAGCAAGAGTAATTCAATTATTGTTAGTGCAAGTGAGAGTTTCAGTACTTCAATCAGCAACAGCAATATTTCTGCAAGTGCAAGTACTTCGACCAGCCAAAGTGATAGTAAATCAGAAGCTAATAGCTTGAGTGTCAGCAACAGTGCATCATTAAGTACGAGCAACAATTCTGCAAGTGTAAGTACCTTCACAAGTCAAAGTGCTAGTAAGTCAGCTGCAGACAGTCAGAGTGAAAGCTTTAGCACATCAATTAGCAAGAGTAATTCAATCGTTGCCAGTGAGAGTGAGAGTTTCAGTGCTTCAATCAGCAACAGCAATATTTCTGCAAGTGCAAGTACTTCGACCAGCCAAAGTGATAGTAAATCTATTGCGGACAGTGAGAGTAAGAGCTTCAGTACTTCAATCAGCAACAGTAATAATTCTGCAAGTGCAAGTACTTCGACCAGCCAAAGTGATAGTAAATCAGAAGCTGACAGTGAAAGTGTTAGTCATAGTGCTTTGATTAGTGGTAGTAACAGTTCCGCTAGTTTAAGTACCTCAAACAGTCAAAGCGAGAGCAAATCTATTGCAGATAGTGCGAGTGAAAGCTTTAGTACCTCAATTAGCAAGAGTAATTCAATCGTTGCCAGTGCGAGCGAGAGTTTCAGTACCTCGATTAGCGGCAGTAACAGTTCCGCCAGTTTAAGTACCTCAAACAGTCAAAGCAATAGTAAGTTGGCTGCAGATAGTGAAAGCCAGAGCATCTCTACGAGTTTACAAAGTTCATATTCATCAGCAATTAGCGCCTCGGGCAATTCAAATTCATCCGCAAGTTTGAGTAATAGTTTAAGCAACTCAGGGGTAATTAGTCAGAGTGAAAGTTATAGTAATTCAATTAGTGACAGTAATTCAGCTGCAGAAAGTGCTAGTCAAAGTTATAGCACGTCATTAAGTAATAGTAATTCTGTGGTGGTTAGCGCGAGCGAAAGTTACAGTAAATCTATTAGTGCTAGTGATTATATCGCAAGCACTAGCCAGTCAACAAGTCAGAGTCAAAGTCGCTCAAAGGCCGAGAGTGCCAGTCAGAGCTACAGTAATTCTGTTAACAATAGCTCTTATTCAGCTAGTCTAAGTGCTTCTGCGAGTGAAAGGGACAGTCAGTCTGCCGCTATCAGCGCAAGTGAGAGTTACAGTAATTCGTTGAATAACAGTAATATTTCTGCTAGCCAAAGTATTTCAACAAGTCAACGTGATAGTAAGTCAACTGCTGATAGTAGTAGTCAGAGTTACAGTACATCATTAAGTGAAAGCAACTCTACAGCGGTTAGTGCCAGCCAGAGTTTCAGCGCTTCAATCAGCAACAGTAATAGTTCTGCCAGTCAAAGCATCTCAAAGAGCCAAAGTGATAGTAAGTCAATTGCTGATAGTAGCAGTCAAAGCTACAGCACATCACTAAGTAACAGTAACTCAGCAGCAGTTAGCCAAAGTGACAGTATTTCTAAGAGTCTGCAAAACTCATTTGCATCAGCAATTAGTGCGTCAGGCAACTCTACTGCATCAGAAAGCTTGAGTAACAGCTTAAGTAACTCAAAGGCAGCTAGCCAAAGTGAAAGCTTCAGTAATTCCATCAGTGCTAGTGACTATGTGGCAAGTACGAGTCGCTCAACCAGCGAGAGTCGCAGCAAGTCACAAGCTGATAGTAATAGTGAAAGCTATAGTAACTCACTTAACAACAGTTCTTACTCGGCAAGTTTAAGTGCTTCAGCTAGCCAGCGAGACAGTCAGTCAACAGTAATTAGCGCAAGTGAGAGTTACAGTAATTCGTTGAATAACAGTAATATCTCTGCCAGCCAAAGCACTTCAACTAGCCAAAAAGATAGTCAGTCGACTGCTGATAGTAGTAGTCAGAGTTACAGTACATCATTAAGTGAAAGCAACTCTACAGCAGTTAGTCAAAGTAAAAGCTTCAGTAACTCAATTAGTATGAGCGATTATATTGCAAGCACGAGTCATTCAGCCAGCGAAAGTCGTAGCAAGTCACAAGCAGACAGCATTAGTGAGAGTAATAGTAATTCACTTAACAACAGTTCATACTCGGCAAGTTTAAGTGCTTCAGCTAGTCAGCGAGACAGTCAATCGTTGGTCAACAGCATTAGCGAAAGTTACAGTAAATCATTGAATGATAGCAGTACCTCAGCCAGCTTAAGTGTTTCTGTTAGTCAAAAAGACAGTCAGTCAGCTGCAGCTAGTGCTAGTCAGAGTTACAGTACATCATTAAGTGAAAGCAACTCTGTAGTAGTTAGTGCCAGTCAAAGTTATAGTACGTCACTAAGTAACAGTGATAGTTCCGCAAGCCAAAGCACTTCAGCTAGTCAAAAAGACAGTCAATCAGCTGCCGATAGCGCCAGTCAAAGCTACAGCACGTCACTAAGTAACAGTAACTCAGCAGTAGTTAGCCAGAGTGAAAGCTTCAGTAATTCCATCAGTACTAGTGACTATGTGGCAAGTATGAGTCATTCAGCCAGCCAAAGTCGCAGTAAGTCGCAGGCAGATAGCATTAGTGAGAGTAATAGTAACTCACTTAACAACAGCTCTTACTCGGCAAGTTTAAGTGCTTCAGCTAGCCAAAGTGATAGTAAATCAATCGCTGCTAGTGCGAGTCAAAGCTATAGTATGTCACTAAGTGACAGTGATAGTTTTGCCAGCCGAAGTACTTCAAAGAGTCAAAGTGATAGTAAATCTATTGCTGATAGTGCGAGTCAGAGTTTCAGTACATCATTAAGTGAAAGCAACTCTACAACAGTTAGCGCGAGTCAAAGCTACAGTACATCACTAAGCAATAGTAACTCAGCAGCAGTTAGCCAAAGTGACAGTATTTCTAAGAGCTTGCAAGATTCATTTGCATCAGCAATTAGTGCGTCAGGCAACTCTACTGCATCAGAAAGCTTGAGCAATAGTTTGAGTAACTCAAAAGCAGCTAGCCAGAGTGAAAGCTTCAGTAACTCAATTAGCATGAGCGATTATATTGCAAGTACGAGTCGCTCAACCAGCGAGAGTCGCAGCAAGTCACAAGCAGACAGTATTAGTGAGAGTAACAGTAACTCACTTAACAACAGTTCATACTCGGCAAGTTTAAGTGCTTCAGCTAGCCAGCGAGACAGTCAATCGTTGGTCAACAGCATTAGCGAAAGTTATAGTAATTCATTGAATAATAGTTCATACTCAGCCAGCTTAAGTGCTTCAGCTAGTCAAAGAGACAGTCAATCTGTCGCCGATAGTACCAGCCAGAGTTTCAGTGCATCATTGAGTAAGAGCAATTCTGCAGCAGCTAGTGCGAGTGAAAGTTACAGTGCTTCAATCAGCAATAGTAATAGTTTTGCAAGCCAAAGTACCTCAAGGAGCCAAAGTGATAGTAAGTCAATTGCTGATAGCACTAGTCAAAGTTTCAGCACATCATTGAGTGAGAGTAATTCTGCAGCCGCAAGCCAAAGTGAAAGCTTCAGTAATTCACTTAGTGCAAGCGATTATATTGCAAGTACGAGTCGCTCAACCAGTGAAAGTCGCAGTAAATCGCAAGCAGACAGCATCAGTGAGAGTAATAGTAATTCACTTAACAACAGCTCATATTCGGCAAGCTTAAGTGCTTCAGCTAGTCAGCGAGACAGCCAGTCAACAGTAATTAGCACTAGCGAAAGCTACAGTAATTCGTTGAATAACAGTAGTACCTCTGCCAGTCAAAGCACTTCAGCTAGTCAAAAAGATAGCCAGTCAGCTGCTGATAGTACGAGTCAAAGCTACAGCACATCACTAAGCAACAGTAACTTAGTGGTAGTTAGCCAGAGTGAGAGCTTCAGTACTTCAATTAGTGCCAGTGATTATGTGGCAAATACGAGCCGCTCAACCAGTGAGAGTCGCAGCAAGTCACAAGTAGACAGTATTAGTGAGAGTAATAGTAATTCACTCAACAACAGTTCTTACTCGGCAAGTTTAAGTGCTTCAGCTAGCCAGAGAGACAGTCAATCGTTAGCAAGTAGTGAGAGTCAGAGCTATAGCACATCAATCAATAATAGTAATGCATCGGCAAGTTTGAGTACCTCAGCTAGCCAGCGGGATAGCCAGTCAGCTGCTGATAGTGGCAGCCAGAGTTATAGCACATCACTGAGTGCAAGCAATTCTGCCGCAGCTAGTGCCAGCCAAAGTTATAGTACGTCATTAAGTGAAAGTAATAGTTCTGCAAGTCAAAGTACCTCAAAGAGCCAAAGTGATAGTAAGTCAATCGCTGATAGCGCCAGTCAAAGTTACAGCACATCACTAAGTAACAGTAACTCAGCAGCAGTTAGCCAAAGTGACAGTATTTCTAAGAGCTTGCAAAACTCATTTGCATCAGCAATTAGTGCATCAAGCAACTCTACTGCATCAGAAAGCTTGAGCAATAGTTTGAGTAACTCAAAGGCAGTAAGCCAAAGTGAAAGCTTCAGTAATTCCATCAGTACTAGTGACTATGTGGCAAGTACGAGTCGCTCAACCAGCGAGAGTCGCAGCAAGTCACAAGCAGACAGTATTAGTGAGAGTAACAGTAACTCACTTAACAACAGTTCATACTCGGCAAGTTTAAGTGCTTCAGCTAGCCAGCGAGATAGTCAATCGTTAGCAAGTAGTGAGAGTCAGAGTTACAGCACATCACTAAGCAACAGTAACTCAGCAGTAGTTAGCCAGAGTGAAAGCTTCAGTAATTCCATCAGTGCTAGTGACTATGTGGCAAGTCTGAGTCATTCAGCCAGCGAAAGTCGTAGCAAGTCACAAGCAGACAGCATTAGTGAGAGTATTAGTAATTCACTTAACAACAGTTCATACTCGGCAAGTTTAAGTGCTTCAGCTAGCCAGCGGGATAGTCAGTCGTTAGTAAGTAGTGAGAGTCAGAGCTATAGCACATCAATTAATAATAGTAATGCATCGGCAAGTTTAAGTACTTCAGTTAGTCAAAGCGATAGTAAATCAATCGCTGATAGTAGCAGCCAAAGCTATAGTAATTCGTTGAGCGTAAGCGCATCTGTAGCTACTTTAAGTAGCTTGAGTATGAGCAGATCATTAAGTGAGAGTAATTCAATAGTTGTCAGCCAAAGTGAAAGCTTTAGTACCTCGATTAGCATGAGTGATTATGCAGCAAACACTAGTCGCTCAACTAGTGAAAGTCGTAGCAAATCACAAGCAGATAGTAATAGTGAAAGCTATAGTAACTCACTCAACAACAGTTCTTACTCAGCCAGCTTAAGTGCATCGGCAAGCCAGCGAGACAGTCAATCAAAGGCAATAAGTGCCAGCGAGAGCTATAGTGCGTCACTGAGTGCCAGTGATTATCTTGCAAGTACAAGCCGTTCAACTAGTGAAAGCCGTAGTAAATCGCAAGCAGATAGTGCTAGTGAAAGCTATCGTAAATCATTGAGTGATAGCAACTATATTGCTAGTTTAAGTAGATCTACCAGCCAACTAGCTGCTAACAGCATCAGCGAGAGTTACAGTAGATCGTTAAGTGAAAGTGATTCAGTAGCAAGTGCAGCAAGTTTGAGCTATAGCAAGTCGCTAAGCTTAAGTAATTCGATTGTTGTTAGCCAAAGTGAAAGCTTCAGTACCTCGATTAGTAACAGTGACTATCAGGCAAGTACAAGTCGCTCAACGAGCACCAGCCGTAGTAAATCGCAAGCTGATAGTAATAGTGAAAGCTATAGCAACTCACTCAACAATAGCTCATATTCAGCCAGCTTAAGTGCATCGGCAAGTCAGCGAGACAGTCAATCAAAGGCAATAAGTGCCAGTGAGAGTTACAGTAGATCGTTAAGTGCCAGTGGTTCTGTAGCAAATGATGCAAGTTTGAGCTATAGCAAGTCACTAAGCTTAAGTAATTCAATTGTTGTTAGTCAAAGTGAAAGCTTTAGTACCTCAATCAGTAACAGTGATTGGTCTGCATCTCTGAGTCGGTCAGATAGTCAGAGTGAAGGTAAGTCAATGGCTGATAGCTTCAGTCGCAGTTTTAGTACTTCAACTAGTGAGAGCACATCAATTGCTAATAGTACTAGTGAAAGTTACAGTAATTCAGTCAATAACAGTTCATATTACGCAAGTTTGAGCACTTCAGTAAGTGAGCGGGACAGCAAGTTCGCGGCCGATAGAGCTAGTGAAAGTTACAGCACATCGCTCAGTCTCAGCAACTCAATCGTTGTTAGTGCCAGCGAAAGCTTTAGCATTTCAATTAGTGACAGTAATAATTCGGCAAGTCGCAGCATGAGTCGCAGCAATTCACTTGTAGATAGTGCTAGTGAAAGCTTCAGCACTTCAATTAGTGATAGCAACAGTTCGGCAAGTCGCAGCATGAGTCGCAGCAATTCACTTGTAGATAGTGCCAGCGAAAGCTTCAGCACTTCAATTAGTGATAGCAACAGTTCGGCAAGTCGCAGCACTTCAACTAGTCAAAGTGAGAGTACTTCGGTAGTTGTCAGCACCAGTATTAGCACTAGTGCCTCAATCAGCAATAGTTCTAGTGCAGCCAGCATAAGCATGAGTAACAGTAAGTCGACCTCAATTGTTGCCAGTCAGAGTGAAAGCACCTCAATTAGCAAGAGCAAGTCGATTGCTAATGACTGGGATAACAATGGCGGTGGTGGTAACTATGTACCATCTAATACACCATCTGCTTCAAACTCGGCTTCTACATCAACTTCGGGTGCTGCAGATAATAACGCGATAATTAAGAAGCTGCGTCACAATGCCTATGTTTACGATAAGAATGGCAGCCGAGTAAGCAATCTTGTTATTGCAATTGACACACAGGTTAAGACTTACGGCGATAAGCAATTAATAAACGGTCGTTACTACTATTACATCGGTGATGATCATTATGTAGTTGCGCGCAACTTCGTTGGCTTTGAAGGTAAACTGCGGCACAACGCTTATGTTTATAATTCAAAGGGTAAGCGAGTTGGCAAGACTGTCTTGAAGCGTGGCAAGAAGATGAAGGCCTATGAGACAATTTATATCAATGGTCGCAAGTTCTATAACACGAAGCACGGCAGATATATTGCAGCCGGCAACTTCAAGGGTAGTGAATTACGCTTAAAGCATAATGCCTATGTTTATGACAAGAATGGCCATCGTCTCAGTGATAAAAAGCTGGGCAAGGGCCAAAAGATTAAGATTTACAGTACCAAAATAATTAAGGGCAAGAAGTATTACCATACACGTCATGATCGCTACATTTTGGCCGCAAATTTTAAAAAGTTAAAACTATAAAACACAGCAAATAAAGGCTAAAAGATTATTACCCACAAAAAGTTTACACTAATACAAGAACTGTTTTTATTTACGAGAGTATTAACAGGTGTTAACATGTATTTAACTTTATTAGGAGGTAAAACAATGATACAGGCAAATAATTTAAAAACCCGAAAACAAGGACATTCAGTTTCAATTACTATTCCAGCAAAAGCAAACGTTAGTGTGGATGAGTATTATAGCTTTGAGCAAGACGAGAATGGAAGATTAATTTACACCCCTATAAAAAAACAAAATAACTTTTGGGATGAAGTTGAAATGACACCTCAAGACGTTGAAAGAGATATTAAAGACTTAGGCTTTGACCCTTCTGACCAGAGTGAGCGTTTAGGAGAAAAAATAGAATGGTAAATTCTTTTCCAAAACAAGGCGACTTGGTTTTTATGGATGCCGAACCACATAGTGGTAGTGAAATTGGTGGACATTTGCCTGAGAAGGGCAATATTCGCAGACCATTTCTGATATTAAGCCGTGATTCTTACAATTCTAAAACGGGAAGAGTTTATGCAATGGCAATTTCCCATGTTCATAGAGAAGGTATTTCTTGGCGACGCCGCTTCGTTGATTTCGATAGTAAGATAAATGGTGATTTGATTTTAAATCAGGTACCAATGTATTCGTATCATTCACGCCATGGAGAAATAGTTGGTCAATGTAAGGATCGAAAACTGATGGAAGAGTTATGTAAAATTGTTTCAAGTATTTTCGATTTATGATTATGTTTAAATGTAAAATATAGATAGGAGGGCGATAGCTATTTTAGCTATTGTCTTTCTTTTTTTGCTTAATTGGCTTAATAGCTAAAAGATTATTACCCATAAAAAGTTTACACTAATAATATTGAAATATGAGTTGACTATACGTTAAAATTTTGTTAATATGTTAAATATAAATTAGATAAAAGGAGATGGCTCTAATGAAAAATACAAATATTATTAAGAAAATTGCTGTTAGAGCTATTTCTGCATTAAAATCATTAGCCTTGTTGTTGAACATAAAGGACTTGACCTAGATAATTACTAAAAATTGGTAATTGATTGTAGTTAAGCCCTTATTCGCGTTCTAATGAATGGGGTTGAACTACAAGATGAAAACCTTATTCATTAAGTTGAATGAGGCTTTTTTTATTGGTAATGAGAGGTACAAGAATGAATTTTCAATTTAAGAAGTTAATGCAGTCAGCCGCAGTTATTGGTACAGCAGCGATTGGGTTGACTGCTTGCGGCGGTAATAACAATAACACGAAGGTTAGTGAAAAGTTTCCAATTAAAACACCGGTTAAAAAAGTGAAACAGGGTGGAACGCTTAAAATTGCGGAGGAGACAGATACACCCTTTACCGGGATTTTTTCTAACGAAATTAAAAATACTGCTGTTGATAATGATATTGCTAGTCCTGGTAATGAAAGCTTGTTTGATACTGACGATCATTACAAGTTTAATGATAAAGGTCCAGCTACGATTCGCTTAGATAGGAAAAACAATACGGCAATAATTAATGTTAAGAAAGGCGTTAAGTGGTCTGATGGCAAGCAGGTGGTAGCTAAGGATATTGAGTACGCATACGAGATTTTGGCTAACAAGGGTACACAATCGCAGAATTATTCCAATTCCTTTGAAAATATTAAGGGCATGAAAGCTTATCATGAAGGCCAAGCTAAGACAATTACTGGGATTGAAATGCCTGATGGTGAAAAGGGGCGTCGGGTAATAATTCATTTTGACGAATTGAAGCCGGGAATGGAATATTCAGGCAACAACTTTTTCTGGGAAACAGCTGAACCATACCATTATCTAAAGGATGTACCGTTTGATAAATTACAGTCATCTGACAAGATTAGAAAATCCCCGTTATATTTTGGGCCGTTTAAGTTAAAGAAAATCGTTCGTGGTCAGTCAGTTACTTGGGTACCGAATAAATACTATTGGCGAGGTCGACCAAAACTGGACAAAATTGAAATTTCAGTTTTAGCTACTAATTCTGCTTCTCAGGCTATTAAGAGCAAGGTTTATGATGTTGCACAAGTAATTAATTCGCAATGGGAACAAGTTAAAAACACTAAGGGTGTCAATTTTGTTGCTAAAGTTCCATTAGGCTACAACTTTATCGGTTTTAAGGTCGGTAAATGGGATGCACAAAAGAATAAAAACATTATGGATCCCCATGCCAAAATGAATAATAAGGCTTTAAGACAGGCAATTGGCTATGCAATGAATACTGATGAAGTTTACCAGCACTATACTCATGGCTTAAGTTTTAGAGTTCCAACGTTAATTCCCGCACAGTTTGGCGATGTATTTGATAAAAACGCGCGTGGTTATTCCTACAATTTGAAAAAAGCTAATGAGTTGCTGGATCAGGCTGGCTATAAAAAGAAGGGTAAGTGGCGGGTCCAACCTAATGGTAAGCCGTTAACAATTCGCTATATGGCAAGGCAAACTGACCCAACTCAGGAGCCAATCCAGCAAAATTACCTGCAGCAGTGGCATAAGATTGGCTTAAACGTTAAATTAATCGGAAATCGTCTGACAGAATTTAATTCCTATGTAACTAAGCTTGAGGGCGACAGCCATGACTTTGATATGTGTGAGATTGGCTGGCATCTGGATAGTGAGGCATCGCCAAGCAGTCTTTACTCCGATAATTCTCCTAAGAATTACACCCGTTTTGTTACCAAAAAGAATAATGAACTGCTGGCGGCAATTGATTCGCAGAAGGCCTTTAACCATAAATATCGGGTACAAAAATTCCATGAATGGCAAGAATATATGAATGATGAGGCATATGCAATCCCAGAGTTTAATTCGTACTCTGTTTTTGCCGTTAATGATAAGGTGACCGGATATTCGCTTAAGCCAGCAGATAATAATAATGACCACCAATTATGGTACAAGGTCGGCTTCATAAAATAAGGATATGATGATTTTTAATAATCGGAAAAGTAAGAAGGAGAACATTTAAAATGACACAAACTGTATATCAAAACATGAACCTTTATGATGGTGAAGAAGAAAAAGTTACAAGTAATAGTTACTTTGTTGTCGATGACGAAACAGGCAAGATTATGGCAATGGGAACTGGTTCTGCACCTGCTGGTGACAAGGTGGTGGACCTAGAAGGCAAGTTCGTGATGCCAGGGTTGATTAATTGTCATACGCACATTAACAATAGTTCAACTGCGTATGATGGCGATCCAACTGCCAATGTTGTCGAGACGACTGTCCGTGCAGTGCAGCACCTGCATGATTTTCTTAAGTCTGGCGTAACCTATATTCGTGAATGTGGGTCTACTTATGATATTGATATTACACTAGCGCGAATGATTGAAGAAGGTAAGATTACCAAGACACCCGAGATTATGCCGTCAGGGATGGCTTACTCAATGACTGGTGGTCACGGCGACTCACCGCATTTTGCTCATCTGGTAGACTCTCCTGATGAGATGCGCAAGGCTGTACGTCAAGGTTTGAAGAAGGGTGCTAAGAATATTAAGGTTATGGCCACAGGTGGTGTAATGACCAAGAACGACTTTATGGATGATCCGCAATTAAGTGTTGCTGAAATGCGTGCAGCAGTCGAGGAGGCTCACCATAAGGGCTTGATTGTTGCGGCTCATGCAGAGGGCAATGTTGGGATTGGTAATGCAATTAAGGCTGGGGTAGATTCAATTGAGCACGGCTTTTATGTTGATGATGACCAAATTGACATGATGCTTAAGCAAGGTACCTATTTGACAGCCACTGTGGTTGCCGATTGGGCCTTTCCTACTTATGCGGTAGGAATAATGCCGGATTGGGAAGTAAAGAAGGCTAGTGATGCCCTAGACGACTTGCGTAAGAATATTACGCACGCTAAAAATCGCGGCGTTAAGATTACTTTGGGTACTGACGCGGGAACACCATTTAATGATTACTTCCAAACGCCAACTGAATTGCAATTGCTAACAGAACAAGGCTTCACTAATTATGAAGCCTTACAAACCAGTGTTCATTCCGCACAATTGATGAAGATTGATGATGAGTATGGTACTTTAGCAATCGGCAAGTATGCTGACTTTCTGGTTTTGGATGAAAATCCGTTGACTGATGTTAAGGCTGTGGCCCAAAAGGACAAGGCAGTCTATAAGAAGGGACAACGAGCATATTAATTATTAAAATTTTAGGCAGCAACAAGTTTAGATGCTTGTTGCTGCTTTTAATTTGGCCGATTTACTTGCCAAAGTCTGCTTATAAAGATTGGAAACGATTACTTTTATAGAACCCTTTGCATTTGATGAAAAATTGTTATAACATAGCTATTTGTAATAGTTAGCAAGCTAACTATTTTATTTAGGAGGAATTAGATGCAAAGAAAATTAGACGCAAAATTAATCTTATCAATTCTTGCAGCAGGCCTGATGTCCTTTTCAGGTGTGTTAATTGAAACGGCAGGTAACATTACCTTTCCTGTTTTAATGAGAGAGTTTAACGTAAATATGGCAACGGTGCAGTGGATGACGACAGGTTATCTTTTGATTGCTGCAATTATTATGCCGCTGTCAGCTTATTTAAAGAAGAATTTTAGTTCTAAAAAATTATTCGTGACAGCCGCAATCTTATTTATTATCGGGTTACTGATTGATTCATTGACCACAAAGTCGATGGGCTTTATCTTTTTAGTAGTTGGTCGGATTGTGCAGGGTGCCGGCGCTGGGATTGCACTACCGTTGATGTTTAACATTATTTTGGAAAGAACGCCACTTGATAAAGTTGGTCTCTTGATGGGCATCGGCACAATGATTACGGCGGTAGCCCCAGCCTTAGGGCCAACGTTTGGCGGTCTAGTTGTTAATACCCTCAGCTGGCGGTATATTTTCATCCTGATTATTCCGGTAATGATTATTTCCTTTATCATGGGTGTTCTGTGCATCACCAAGGATCCATATCCTTTAAGTCATACCAAGCTTGATTGGTCAGGTTTTATTGAAATTGCCCTAACTTTTGTTGGCCTAATTTTAGCTTTCAGTAATTTATCAGGGATTTTAGTACGGCCACTAGAATTTGTTGTGCCGCTAGTTATCGGTTTGATTGCCCTAGTTGTGTTTATTGAGCACTCACTTAAGGTAAAAGAGCCACTGCTAAATATTCGCTTACTGAAGAACAGCAAATTTACTGCTGGCATTATTGCCTACTTTATTTTCCAAGTTAATACAGTTGGACTGTCGTTTATTTTGCCGAATTACTTGCAAATTGTAAATGGTGTTTCAGCAATGGTTGCAGGGTTGCTACTTTTGCCGGGTGGTGCTATTGGTGCAATTGCATCACCAGTCAGTGGACGGATGCTTGATAATTATGGCCCCAGAAAGCCAATTATGACTGGTGCTTGCTTTGAACTATTGGGCAGCATTATGTTTTGTCTGTTCGCCCAACGTTTTACAGGTGTTAACGTTTTGATTTCTTACTTAGTAATTATGACAGGAACTGGTTTAATTATGGGTGATACTATGACTTCATCTTTGAACCTGCTTACTAAGGAAGAAAATGCTGATGGTAATGGCTTGTTCAACATGGTGCAGCAATTTTCCGGAGCCGTTGGGACGTCAATTGTTTCTGCTATCATGCAATTTGTTCAGCAAATAAGTTCAAAAACAGCGACGGCTGGCAAGCTGATTGATGGTGCTCAAGTTGGGCTAATTTTCTTATTAATTTTGGTTGTGATTGGCGTATACTTATTACATAAAGCAACAAAAAAGGACAATTTAAGTGAGAATTAACTAATGAAGAGAAATTTTGGTTTAGCTTTGCAGCGAGCACAAAATACCTTTAATCGCAATGTTGATCGTTATGCGCGGACGATTGGTCTAACAGGTACGCAAATGGTGATTATTCAGTTTTTAAGTGCGGTACCTAAGGAACAGAAGGTTTATCAAAGAGATATTGAGCATGAATTTAATATTCGCAAGTCGACGGCAACTAATATTTTGAAGTTGCTGGAGCAAAAAGATTTAATTGCTAAAAAAGCCGACGCGCATGATAGTCGCCTAAAGGAAATTATGTTAACCACAAAGGCAATTGGAATTAAGCGAGATGCGGCTGCTTATGTTAAACGTTCAGAAGCAAGTGTTGAACGCATTTTAGGTAAAAAATTGTGTGCTGAGGTAACACAAGCTTTGCTTAAGCTAGATCAAGAATTATAATTATGTAAAAAAGGCACACAGCCGAAACGCTGTGTGCCTTTTTGATTGCTAATTTCTTAAATGACTAGTAAAAACTTTGATGTTTTTAGTCAAATAATCTTGATCAGAAATTTGAAAATTGGGTCCTGAGTAAGCTAATTTAAAGACGCTGTGACCAAAGTTAAGCAGTAAAAAGTTATTGACTTCAACCGCAATGTTGATATTATCCGCAATCTCACCGTGTTGGTGCATCTTTTCAAATAATTTGGTATATAAGTTACGTTGCAGTGTGATTAGCTGTCCAATTGCTTCCATTAGTTCAGGAAATTGTCGATTTTCACGTAAAGCAATTAAGAAAATACCCTTATGTTGCTCAATGAAATATTGGTAAATACTGACAACACGTTGAATATCTTTTTCGGAATTGCCGGTCAAAGTAAAGTCGTGACTAACTTTGGTAATTTCATTGGTATATTGCATAATTAATGACCTTAAAATACCTTTTTTGTCGGTAAAGTGACGAAAAATCGTGCTTTCATTAATCCCTGCCTCTTGGGCAATTTTACGAGTAGTCGTACCCTTATAACCGTAAATTCCGGCTAATTTGGCGAATGCTGCAATAATTTTTTGGTCAACGTCACTCTTACTCATGCTGATCGCTTCTAACTAATTTCTTCAAACTTTAACATTGGTTGTTTTTTCATTATTGTAACAATTATTAGACTTATTAGTAAAGTGATTATATAAATTGCTGCAAGACCAAGGACGGCAGTTGTAATGCTTGGTCCACCATAAAAGTTGGTATAATCACCTAGAATGCCGTAATAAAGTGGGATAATATAGTGGATTGCTTTAAAGAATGGGTTCATCGTGACTACTGGCATCATGCCAGCACCAGCGACAATTTGTAACATTGTAATAATGACGTTAATAACTGCGCCGATCTGTCCTAGTAAGAAATAGAAAATTCCGGTAAAGTTAAAACTGGCACAGACTAAGAGAAAATGTACAAGCCACAAGTTCATAAAGTTAGTGGTTGGCACATTGACAAATTTCATGGTAATAAAGGATGTAATTAGAGTTGAAAATGCTGCCACTAAAATGTAGGTGATTTCCAAGTTAATGAATGATTTGAAACGGCCAATTTCTTTAGCGAATTTGGCGTAAGTACCATATAGGGTTAATGAGGCCATCATGGTACCGAGATAGAGTGCTAAAATAGCGAAAAATGGTGCCATAGCATAATTAATTCCTGTTGGTAATTTATGTTGGCGGTGTAGTTGCTCACTTACAGCTTCTTTAGTTGGTTTTGCCTGAGCTTTCGCTTGAGCAATAATTTGTTTTTCTTGTTGTTGGGCTTTTTTGCGAGTTGCTAGCTTTTGCCCCGCGACTTTTTGCTTTAATTGAGCAGTAAGCTTTGGTTGCATAGCAGCTGGACTAGTGGCAATTTGTTGTTTAGCTTGGGCTATTTCAAGTTGTGCTTGCTGCTCTTGCTTGAGCAAGTTACGCTTGAGCGTTTTTAATTTTGGTGCAGCGATTTGTATTACTGCCTTTTGGGTACTAATTTTTTTGTTTAACGAAGCAGCAACAGATTGAGCCGTTGATTTCATCGCAGCGGTGACCGTTGACTGGTTAGAATCATTGATGTAGAAATGCAGTTGAGCCGAACGATTTTGACTGGCTTTTTTAGCAAAATCTCGAGGAATATCAATAATTAGGTAGGTAGTTCTCTGGTCGAGATCAGTTTTTGCTTGGCTTAAATTTTTAGTTTCATTAATCGTATCAAAAGGTAAATTCTTTTTTAATTGGCGAGCGATTGTCTTACTGTGTGTATCTTGATTAACAATCGTGATTGGCAATTTATCAACGTTAGTTGGCATGGCGTGATAGCCAAAAAAGTAAATGGCAAAGACCAAAATACCATAGAGTAGGGTAACTAAAGTCGCAAGTAGTGGTCCGCGACTAGTAATAAATTTTTTGAATTTCATTATAAAAATCTCTCTTTCTAAATTGTATTTGTTGATAGTAACATGATTTTTATCAGCGTGCAAGTACTTGCTTGCAAAATTGGTTAAATATGCTTTAATAAAAAAGTAAGTTATAATTAAGTAATAAACTTACAGGAGGTATTTATCATGGAACAAGAACAAAAGATGCAAATTTTGCAAGACTTAGTAGCTTTGCATTCCGTTAACGGGGATGAGTTACCAGTTGCCAAGTATCTAAAGAAATTGCTTGATCAAGCAGGGATTAAAAATAAGATTTTACCATTAAAAGATGATGCTAATCGGGCTAACTTGGTAGCTGAATTGGGAACAGGTAAGCCAATTTTGGTTGTTTCTGGTCACATGGACACGGTTGACGTTAACAAAGATAATTGGCAGACTGATCCATTCAAGGTTACTAAAAAAGGTGACAAGCTATATGGCCGTGGGACAACTGATATGAAGGCTGGTCTTGCCGCAATGGTGATTGCTATGGTGGAATTAAAAGAGAGCGGTGCAGAAATTCCTGGGACCATTCGACTTTTAGCAACTGCGGGTGAAGAAGTTGGTCAACCAGGTGCTGAGGAATTGCAAAAGCAAGGCTATGTTGATGATGCCGATGCTCTACTGATTGGTGAGCCATCTGGTTTGTTTAGAACGGTTTTTGCTAATAAGGGTGAATTGGATCTGACGATTTCTTCAGAAGGTAAAACTGCTCACAGTTCAATGCCATTCTTGGGTAATAATGCTGTTGAACATTTACTTAATGTCTTAGATGCGATTAAGAAGCGGATTAAGGAATTAACTGCTGGTGTTAAGAATGACGTCTTGGGTGAAACCGTCTTTAACATTGATACGATTAAGGGTGGAAACCAAGTGAATGCCATTCCTAATCATGCCGAAGCTGAACTTAACTTGCGGACAATTCCAGAATTAGCTAACCCGAAGATCTTGCAAGAGTTCCAAGCAGTAATTGATAATTACAATAATTCAACTAATGGTCACATCAAGATGAGTGTTGACATGGATATTATTCCAATTATTGGTGACCGTGATTCTAAATTATTGCAGGTTGTCCAAGCTGCTGGTCAATCTTATGTGGCTAAGCAGGAAGTGCCAAAAGAGCAGTTAGCCTTGATGCAAAAAGAAGCCCAAATGGCTAATACTGAATACCATGAAGGTGGCTTTTTAACTGAAGGTGTGTCTGGCGGGACTGATGGTTCCAAATTCTTGATTAACCACCCAACTGGCTTTGCATACTTAATGTATGGGCCGGGTAGTGATACACCGCACCAAGATAATGAATATGTTTCTGAACAAATGTATTTGGATTTCGTGGATATTTACAAGCAGATTTTTACTAATTACGGTAAATAATGATTATTAAACAGTACAGGCAGTTGCTTGGACTGCTTTTTTTGTCTAAATCTTAAGAAAGTTAATCGTTTGGGTTGGATTATGCTGTAAAAACAGTAGTGGTCTGTTACACTGCTATATGGTGATGAAAATGGAAAATAAGGCGATTGACGTTGGCGTTTTAGCCGCAAAAATTTTAATCGAATCTGGCTCAGAAATGTGGCGTGTGGAAGATACTACTAAACGAATTATTGATCATGCCGCTAGTAGTAATGCTGAAGCCTTTACTAGCCTGACAGGTGTGCTAGTTAGCTTAAAGAACGCGTCGTATACGCGGTTTATTCAAATTGAAAAGCGTGGCATTAACATGTTGCGGATTAACGGGGTAAACCGGCTTTCACGGCAGTATACTGCTGATAAAATTACATTAGATGAGCTTGAAGCGGGGTTAATTAAAGTTCAAAATGAAAAGCCACAATTTCCTATCTGGGTTCAGACACTTGCTGCGGGATTTGAAGGTGCCTTTTTTATGTTTATTTTCACGCAAACGTATGATTGGCGTGATTTCCCGTTAGCATTTGTTGCTGGTGCTTTGGGTTATTATGTGACGCTGTTTTTGTCGTCGCGTGTGCGCATTCGTTTTATTAGTGAATTTTTTGGTGCGTTAGCAATTGGCTTGTGTACAGTAATTGGCGTTCATTTTCATTTAGGTTTTAACGTGCAGAATATTATTATTGGGGCAATCATGCCGCCGGTGCCGGGGATTCCAATGATTATTTCGGTGCGTGACATTTTTGAAGGTAACTTACTCTCAGGGCTTGAACGCATGATGGAATGTTTAATCACGTTGAGCGCTTTGGCGTTTGGCATAGGTGTTGTGCTGCATTACATGTAGCGGAAAGGACAAACAATAATGACTTTTTATCATTTTATAATTCAAGTTCTTTTCAGCTATTTAGGAACGGTAATGTTTGATCTTTTTATCAATTTACCCAAAAAGGCGCTTAACATTTCAGGTGCAATTGGCTGTGTGGGCTGGCTCGTGTATTGGTTTATCTATGAATTTGGTCTGGGGGCAATTTTAGCGAATTTTATCGCTGCCTTTGTCGTTGGCAGTTTAGGAATTATTTTTGCTGTTAAAAAGAAGATGCCTAGTACGATGTTTGTTAGTGGGTTAGTGCCGCTCGTCCCCGGGGCTAGCGGTTATCAGGCCTTGGCAGCGATGATTGGTCACTCGCCAATGGTTGCCGTACAAAAAACAATTCATGTTGGGATGGTTGCTGGGGCAATTGCTTTGGGTTACGTTTTTTCTCAAGTAGTTGTAGAACTAATGCATCAAAAAAAGCGCTAAGTAATTTTGTTTACAAAAAAGATGATTGTATATTATTAATTTATTTTAATAGAAAATATTAATTTTTGTAATTTTTAAAATAATTGTTAATTATTAAAAAAATAAGCATTATTTCGGTTAGAAGTAATGCTTATTTTTTGTTCTGTACTTAGAGCCTCAAGGAATCTTTTGAATGTTATTTTTTATCTAACTAAATACATGTGAGAGTTGGAATAAGGGTAATATTACTGTTGTCTAATTTTGTTATATATGAGCATAGTGTTTGTATAAAGCTGATTTAGGGTCTACTATTAGTTTTGTAAGCACTATCAGATAGAAACTAGATTTTCTAATAAATAAGAGGGTAGAAATATGCTGGGAAAAAATAATTTCAAAGAAAGACTAAGAAAAACAGAGATGCAGGCCAAAAAGGATCGCTTCTCAATACGGAAATTAACTGTGGGAACAGCTTCTGTATTACTTGGTTTTAGCTTTATGGCGATGAGCAGCCAAACTACTAAAGCAGATGTGATTTCTTCGAAGTCTGAAACTGAAGTTCAAACAAACAAAGATATTACTACTACTTCGGAAGACAAGCAGGATACTAAGCAAAACTTAGCTACTTATTCAGGCTTGAGCTCGTTTTTAAAGAGCAGTGATACTAAAGAAAATGAGCAAAAACCGACTGAGTCAGCACAGACCACGCCGACAGCTAAACCAGCTGAAACTGATACTTCGACTGCTCAAGCAACAGCTAACAAGGAGCCAGCAACTACTGATACGGCTGCACAACCGGTACAGTCTGACGCGGCAACAGCTAAGCCTGTTGTTACAACTCCAACTAAAATAAAGCCAGCTGCTCAAGGTGATGACACAGATGCGGCCACCTGGGAAGACTTTACAAATGCTTTGAAAGATGAAAATATTACAACGATTAATCTGACGGCTGATATTACAGCAACAGATAATAATCAAAAATATACGATTACAACTGATAAAGTGATTAATGGGGCTAGCCATACTTTAAATATTGGCTCAAATATTATTCAGGATGATTACTATCAATATGGGATAACTTTTAACGACTTAAAGTTAATGGGAATGAAGCCGAATGATGATCCGGCATTATTTAACTTTTATGGTTACGACAACAATAAGGCGGTCACATTAAATAATGTTGAAAGTGATAATGTTAGTTACGATGCCTTAATTAATTTTATAAATAACGTTACTTTGAATTACAACACAGATGGCAATATCTTTAGTGATTATGCGGAACCAACTGCTAATGATGGTTCAAACGTCAAAATTAATTTTGCACCGACTGTTGAAACATCTTCCAGTTTTATCTGCGATATTTTTATCATTCAAGATAACGCAACTGTTAATGCTGAAATTGCCAACACTAATAGTGCGTTGCGGGGAACAGGAACAATTGATGATGGTCGAATTGAAGTTGGGGCTAATTCAACGTTTAATCTGACAATCGATCCCACGGTTAACTTTCTTTATCGCGTTGATGAGGGCATTCCACCGTTAGACTTGAAGCTATATGAAGGCTCTACCACAATTATTAAAAATAATGCTTCTGATAATGGCGTTAATCCAGGAGAAGATAATCAATTAAATTTAGTTGCTGATACACCAAAATTATTTGAGTTAATTAGCAGTGGCGGTGATGTCAATAACTTTAACTTCCCAATGACCGATATTTCGGGTGCTAAGATGGGGATGATCACTGATCATTACAAGTGGATTATCCAAGATTCAGATAATGCTAACATTATTGATCCTAATTTGACAGATAAGCAAATGAAAATCTTGGCTAACCCAACTTTGCCAGAGAATATTCTGCTGGAAGGTAAGGCCGACAAGACTTTTCAAGATTTAAGTACTAAAGATGATTTCCAAACGGTTATTCAAAGTCAAGGCGGCTTTAATGGGTCGGCTGGATTTGCCTTAGGAACAGACCTCTATGATGGCTGGAAGAAGACTGATGCCGGCCGCTACAATATTTCTAGTAATAAAATTTCCATCCACCAAGGCCAAACAAGTGCAGTTGGTGGTGCCCAAGATAAGTTAAATGCTGTTGATGGCAAAGATAATACTGCGACCACGATTGCTAGTTTGCTAGAGCTTGATGATAGTATTAGTTCCGGTAACAAGACGATTACAGGAGTTGCTTGGGTGCCAAATATGGCGATGGATAGTCAAGGCAATTTAACTAGCGGCGGTCTCATTAAAGATGATGCTGGTAATTTAGCTGAAAGCATTAATCCAGTTGGTCCAGAAGATAATCAGTTGGGCAATGCCGTCATTCGGGTAACTTATGGCGATGGCACAACAGATGATATTCCGGTAACTTTAGATGTGGTTACTGCTATATCTTCTGGTGATGTGCAGCAGGTTGCACACGGCGAGCTGCCAACTGCCACTCAAGCTGAGGATGCCGTGGCTTTTGACGGGGATGCTAGCAACTTAGACCCAACTTATGAATGGTATAAGGCAGATGGTTCAGGACCGTTAGAGGTCAGTGACTTGACCCCAGGAGCAATTAATGACGTTAAAGTCTTGGTAACTTATCATCATCGTGATGGCCAAGCTGATGGTACGCAGTTGGTAGATGCTAAAGTGGCAATGGGCGATACACAGGCCAACTCATCTGGAGTTACTGCTGGAACCGGTCCAGTTGTGGTCCATGCTGCTGATATTCCTAGCGAAAATGATCCGCTTGTACCTGATTTTACCGATAAAACTAAGTGGAGTTCATACCTAGCTGGTGACTTAACTAATGTTACTAGTGTTAACTGGGATGATGAGACTGATGTTGCAAGCATTATTAACGGCACAACTGGTGAAAAGACTGGAAAGCTGCGTTTAACATTTAGTGACGGTTCAACTAAGGAAATTGATGATATACGAGTTAACGTGCTTGGCGGTGAAAAAGACACTACTAAGACAACTACAACACCAAATGGGCTTGTTCCTTCAGTTGACCAGGCTAAAGATGCACTTAAAGACGCCGCAGATTTAACTACTAATTTAAATGATGCTGGTTACGACGTTGATTATTCTTGGGCAAAAGATGACCAGGGTACGCCAATGGACAATGGTTATGTTACTTATAGCGAGCAGCAGCCAAATAAGACAGTTCCAGGTTATGTTGTTTTAACTTATTACAAGAAGGGAGCAGAACATACCCCTGAAAATGTTGACGGTAAGCAAATTATTCCCGTTGATGTCACAATTAATAAACAAGAAACCAATTTATATCACGCCCAATTAGCTGGCTCTGGTCAAGATTCTCAAGGAGTTGCGGTAGCCAAAGGGACAACTTTAGATGCTAAAGATGCTATTCATAAGCCAGAAGATTTCCCAGCAGATGCAAAATTTGAGTGGGAAAGCCCAGTTGACACTTCAACAACTGGTGATAAGCAAGCCTGGGTTGCTGTAACTTATTCAGATGATTCGACTGACCGCATTCCCGTTTTAGTTAATGTTTATGATACGGCTTCAACTGAGTATCCGAAAGCTAAGACACAGACAGCTGACTTAAACGGTACTGTCCCTGATGCCAAGGCTTCAATTGTAAATAGTGCTGACTTCCCAAGTGATACTACATATGAATGGGCTAATGAGCCTGACTTAAGTAAGGAAGGTTCTGCTATTGGCACGGTTAAAGTTACTTATCCGGATGGCTCTAGTGACTACGTTATTGTCCCAGTAATTGTGGGTAATGCTAACCCAACGCAGGAGAATGACCCACAAGGTCAAAGAACCGATATTGCTTATGGTGCTGGTAAGACTGCATCGTACGATGATGCTAAAGCCGCAATTAGTAATGCAGACAGTATGCCGCAAGGTACAACTTATAGTTGGCAAACAGCCCCAGTAGTCAATGATTTGAATAAATTAGGTGTTCAGGCAGCTGTTGTTCAGGTCACTTATCCAGATGGCACATCGAACAATGTCCCAGTAGTTGTGGACGTTGTTAGCGATGCCCATTCGGCATCACGACCGCGGGCTAAGAATGTTTGCTTAAATGTTGGAGATGCAATTCCTAATGCTAAGGATGCCGTAATTAATAGCGCTGATTTAACTAATGCCACTAGCTTTGAATACGAAACGACACCTTCAAGTGCTAATGCTGGTGTTACGCAAACAATGATTAAGGTGACCTATGCTGATGGCTCAACTGATGAGGTCCCAACGCAAATTATCGTTGATGCCCCGACAACTGAAACCTCAACTGAGGCCGAGAAAAATAATCCCCACGTTAAAACGGTGCGGACTAATGTTAACAGTAACGTTGATGCGTCTAGTGTAATTGATAACTTTACGGAATTAAATGGTAATCCGAAAGCGGAATGGGTTGATCCTGACTTTGGTAAAAATGCCACCAAGACTGCAGGCTTGAAACAGTCGCAAGTTAAGCTGACTTTTGATGATGGTTCAACTAAAATTGTGACAGGCTATATTCGGGTAATTTCTGATGGTGAAAAGCATACCGATTCAGTTACTGGTAAGACAGTTACTAAGAAGATTGGTGCCGCAATTACCGCTGCTGAAATGGTAAATGATTTGCCAAGTGATGCCGAAGCTACATTTGCATCAACAGTTAATATTAAAGATGGTAAAGTAGAAAATCCGGGTACATACATTGAAACTATTCATATTAAGTTCCATGACGGCACTGAAAAGGATGTTTCATCGGTCTTAACAGTGCCAAGACAGAGTTCACAAATTAACTTTGTGCAGAACCACCGGGTTGTCTTACACGTTGCTAACGTAGGTAGTGATGTGTCACAAGCGCCAGATGAATTTAAAGATCCAAGTTCATTCTTAGGTAATACTGAAGACGCTAATATCGCTAAGATTGAGTGGGCAACAGATGGTTTTCCTAACGTAAGCGAAGCAAATGAACAAACCAAAGCTAAGATTAAGATTACCTTTAAGGATGGTACGTCAGTTACTGAGAGTATCAATGTTAAGGTAATTGGTGCAAGAAAGGCTGACACTCCAACTACCATTACAGCTGGTGATAATAGCAAGTTGGATGAAGGCCGGGCTAAGTCAGCCTTGAACCCTACAGATGTGATGGCAATTGATTACAAGTTCCCTGGTGCTAAATTTAGTTGGGCCGCAAATGCAGATGGTACAGGTGATGTTGATATTAGTAATGCCGGAGAGCAACACCCATATGTTATTATCAGTTATGATGATGGCACTAAAGAAGCTGTTCAGGTTGACTTAACAGTTAACGAGAAGCCGACAGCAGGTGCTACTTATAAGCCAGAAGCAACTAGTGGTTCTGTCACAACACACATGACAACTAATGGTGTTACAATGCCACCAGAATTTAATGATCCGTCAAAGATGGATGGCTTTATGCAAATCCCTGGTGTTGATGACCTTAGCAGTGTTGTTGATCACTTAACTTGGGCTAATGATGCCCCAACAACTGCTGGTGATAGTCAACAGTTCCAAGTAATTGCGCACTACAAAGATAATTCAGTCAGTGATCCGTTCACAATTAACGTTAATGTGTTAAGTGCCAAGAAGACAGACACACCAACGACGATTGCGGCAGGTGATAAATTAACGGGTGTTATTGCGGAAGCAGCTTTGGCCCCAGCAGAAAATGCTAATATTAAAGCTAAATATCCTAATGTTAAGTATAGATGGGCAACTAGTGCCGATGGTTCAGGAACCGTTGATACAAGTAAAGTTGGCAGTTCACAACCTTACGTTGTTGTTGACTACGGCGACGGCACCATTCAGACTGTTCAAGTTGACTTAACTATTAAATCACAAGCTGATGCCAATACTGGCAATATTGATGCAACTCAAGCTGCAACTATTACAACTCACTTAGCTAATGGTCTGCACAGTGAAGTTAAGGTTCCTGAATTTACTGATCCAGCTTGGATTAAGGACAACATTAAGCTCAATGATGGCAGCGATGATTCGAGTGCCAAGATTGATCATTTGAGCTGGGAAGGCGCGCAACCAGATACGATTGGTGATGGCCAGTCACTTAACGTTGTTGCTCATTACAAGGATGGCTCAACTAGTGCACCATTTAAATTGCCAGTTAATGTAATTGGTGCTGAGAAGAAGACTGATAAGCCAACAACTGTTAAAGTTGGCAGCGAACCTGGTGAAGCAGAAGCCAAGAACGCTTTGATTCTGGAACAAGTTCAGAAGATAGACGCTCAATATCAAAATGTTAAGTATTCATTTGCTAAAAATAGTGATGGTACTGGTAAAGTCGATACAAGTACTCCAGGTACTAGTTCAGCCTATGTTGTAGTTGATTATGGTGATGGTACCAAGCAAACTGTGAAGATAGACCTGAAGGTTGACAATGAACGTGATGCTGATAAAAATAATCCAGTTGCAGCAACTGTCAACGCAACTGAGCCAATTAAAGCGCACCTAATTCATGATTATGGTACTGGTAACCCGATTACCAAGTATCCAGCTGGCTTTACTGATCAAGCTAAGATGAAGAGGATTATTACTGGTATTAATGATTGGAACCAAGTAGATTACTTAACTTGGGCAGCTGCGTCACCAGATAAACCGGGTGAAAATCAAGATGTTAAGGTAATGGTTCACTACAAAGACGGTTCAGTTAGTGACCCAATAACTGTTAAAGCTAATATTTATGGTGTTCAACACTTAGATGTTGCTGGTGTAACGACCCCTGCAGAAGTTACGGAAGGCGAGCAACCGACTGCTGACCAGGCAATGGAAGTTTTAGGTCAGAAAGACTTAGTTAATAAGATTAAAGAGCAATATCCAAATGCTAAGTTTGGCTGGGCTAACAAGCCAGATGGTACTGGAACTCTTGATACAAGTAAACCTGGGCAAAGGGATGCCTATGTTGTAATTGATTATGGCGATGACAGCAAGCAAGTACTGAAGGTTCCACTAACTGTAAATCCAAAGACGCCAACTGGAGATAACCATACGCCAGAAAAGACGGATGGTTCTGTCACAACGCACTTAACGACTACCGGTGTTGCAACGCCTACTGAGTTTAATGATCCTACAAAATTCAATGACTTTATGCAGATTTCTGGTGGTGGCGATCCAGCTGACCTAATTGATCATGTAGATTGGGCTGACGGTACAGGACCAACAGCAGTTGGTGATAATCAACAAATTGAAGTTATCGCTCATTATAAGGATGGTACAAATAGTAAGCCGTTTAAGATTAATGTCAACGTCCTTGATGCACGCAAGAGTGATAAGCCGACAACAGTCTGCAAGGATAGCACTCCAGATGCAAACGTGGCAAAGAGTGCGCTAAACGATGATGACGTTCAGAAGATAGTCGAGAAATATCCAAATGTCACGTATTCATTGGCAGGAAACAGTGATGGTACAGGTACAGTTGACACAAGTACTCCGGGTAAGAAGAATGCCTTTGTAGTAATTGATTATGGTGATGGCACGAAGCAAATTGTACCAGTTGAACTGAATGTTGCTGGTAGTACTATGGCTGATGATAATCATCCAGTTAAAGCACCTGTCAACACAACTACTCCGATTTTGACACACCTAGTTCATGATTCTGGCACTGGCAATCCAGTCGCTATGGAACCGGCTAGCTTTAGAGATCCAGAAGCTATGAAGAATATTATTACAGGTGTTGATTGGGACAAGGTAAAGAACTTAAGTTGGTCTGATAAAGTTCCAAATAAACCGGGTGACGGTCAAGATGTTGAAGTTGTCGTTCACTACAAAGACGGTTCAGTTAGCAAGCCAATAACAGTTAAAGCTAATATTGTTGGTTCCGAACACTCTGATGTCACAGGTAGCACTACTTCTCCTGCAGAAGTAGCACCTGGTAAACAGCCAACTGAAGACCAAGCTAAGAATGCTTTAGGTCAAGGCGTAGCCGATAGGATTTTGAAAGAATATCCAGACGCTAAGTTTAGTTGGGCAAGTAAGTCAGATGGTACAGGTACACTTGATACAAGTAACCATGGGCAGAAGGATGCTTATGTAGTTATTAAGTATGGTGACGGCACTAAGCAAGTCGTGAAGGTGCCACTAAACGTTACGAATAATGGCTCTAGCAACAATAACGGTTCATCATCAAGTAACGATTCGCAGCCTGTTGGTGGCAGCGTTACAATTCCGCAAGGTAAAGACTTGAGTAATGATACTGAATATGCCGAACAAGCAATCGGTAACTCAGCAAGTTTGCCAGCAGGTACCACTTACAAGTGGCAAGAAGTTCCAGACACATCAGTTGCTGGTAAGACGCTTTCTGCTTCGGTATTGGTAACCTTGCCTGATGGCACAAAGCTAGTTGTTCCAGTTTCAGTCACTATTGGTACTAAGAAGGGCGAAACCGTAACTTTGCACCACAATGCATACCTCTACAACGAGGCAGGTCAACGGATTAACGAATTAGTCTATAAGACAGGTTCAGTTGTTCCAGTATATGGTATCAAGACGATTGATGGCAGAGACTTCTACATCTTGGATGATAACCACTACTTAGCTACTGGCAATGTCTTGAGTACTAAGCAAAAGTTGACTCACAATGCCTATGTTTATAACCAATATGGCACGCGGGTTACTAAGAAGGTATTCAAGCGCGGCAAGACAGTTAAGACTTACGGTGAACCAATTAATATTCGGGGTAAGAAGTACTACAAGCTTGATAATGGTTACTTCTTGAGAGCCACAAACTTTAAGAAGCCAAAGCGTGATTTAACACCAGTCCAAGCAATTGTCGCAGATCCAACTAAGGATCGGGTAATGCACAACTCTTACTTGTACAATGAGAATGGTAAGCGCGCTAATGGCATTATCCTGAATGCTGGCACGCGGGTTAAGATTGACCAGACGGTGCACAGTATTGCTGGTAGAAACTTCTATAAGACTGATAAGGGTTACTACATTGCAGTTGAAAATATCACGGGCACCAAGGTAAGCTTGAAGCATAATGCGTATGCCTATAATAGATATGGCAGTCGCGTTAACAAGAAGACCTTGAAGCGTGGCAAGAAGATTACTGTTTATGGTGATCCAGTCAAGTTGCACGGTGCTTCATACTACATTGTTGGTAACAAGACTTATGTTAAAACCGCTAATTTTTAGATAAATTAGTGTAAATAAAAAAACTGTTTGATGAAAATCAAGCAGTTTTTTTGTTGGTATTGTAATTAATATTAATTTTACATGGACGAGAATAAACATTTCTAATATATTAAGTAAAAGGTACAAAGGAAGATTAAAGGTGACGAGATGTTTAACGCTAAATATACCAAGCTTTAGAACAATCTTGGATTAATGTTTTTAAGCTAGTTATTAATTGAGAGTACACAATTAACTCTAAGTTTTTTCTATCTTGGAAATAGAATTTTTGATATTAACGACCTGTTATTGAACACGTTGGGCTCTTTGCTTGGCTTCGCCTTCTTTAAACTTTGCAACAAAATATTCAAACCTATATTTTGAAAAATAACTATAAACATTCAAAAAGTGCCCCTAATTGCCGACTTGACGTCTAACAATTATGGAGCACTTTTAAATTTGGCTAAAATAAATTTAGTCTAGCCATTAGCAACAGTAAAGCGTTCCTGATGGTGCTTAGGAGTTAAAATTTCTTGAACTAAAGCCGTAGCCATTGTACCGGCAGTAGTAACTGATTCGCCTTGCTCGTTATACAGCAGCTCATCTTTGCCAGTAAGAATTTTAGCAGCTTTTTCTCCAGGGAGGAATAGATTAGCTGGCGAGATATCGAACCAATTAACATTATCGACGTTTTGCAGGAATTGGTACTCAAAGTATTGGTTCTTTGGGGTGTTGCGCCAAGGTTTAGTTGACTCGTCCTGTTCAATATCTTGCAAAACGCGGTGATGGTCAGCACCGGTAATTAAGCTGCCGGCACCAAGAATAAAGGCCAATCGCGGACTAGTAGTTTCTCTGAATAAACGAATTAAATGAGCAGCTAAATCAGTGTGGCGATATGCTTGTGCTGGGGCCGTTGAAAAGGCATCAACAATCACATCACAGTCACCGAAATCATCTTTGGTTAGCGTGAAGGCATCTTGAGCGACAGTTTGAATACTGGGCACTTCAGCCTTTAACTTGGCCAGCTTATCAGTTGAACGACCATTAGCAATAATTTTAAGATTGTTTTTAGCTGCTTCTTTGACAAAAGCGGAGCCTGCCATACCAGTTGCTCCAATTACAAATACTTTCATAATTTTCCTCCATACTTACTTAAAACTTCATCTAATGAAGTTTGTAATTCCTTCTTTAGCACCGATTATCTGCCATTAAAATCTGCTCCTTTACTGTTAACTAATTAATGACCTTTATGTTTTTCTAGTTTCTTCTTTTGCCGTAATTTAAACTTCTCTTGCGCAACTTGGGCTTTTTGCCGCCGATTGGCTGTTTTCTTAGATAATTTAAATTGCTCCAGTTGTCTTTGTAAAGCAATTTGAGCTTTAGTGCCGAGACCGCCATTTTTAATTGCCTTTTTGGCTAAGCGTTGCCGTCTTTTAGGATTAATTCTTTTGGTTTTAACCTCTAATTCAGGACTATCTTGCCGAAAAAATTTGATTTCATGCCAGTGATTAATAATCAGCGAATAAATTCGGGTAGTCTTGGGTTCAGAAGTCCCCAGATTGACTTTGGCAACTTCATAACTTGTGCCAACACGGCGCTCAAAGATAGCTTGATAAAATGGCGCTTCAAAGATGATGGTTAAAGAACTATAAACAATTGACATAATGTCATCCTCCTTAAAATTTAAGAAAGATGGACAACCAAGGAGGCAGGTTACTGATGATCGCATGCGACCACGTCCGGACTACCAGCCGAACTGTGTTTTTACTTTCTGATATTAATATAGCATAAACTGCTCTAGAGAAGCGCAAAAACCTTGCACTAACGCCATTTTTTGCTTAGAATGATTTCTTGCAGTATAACTTGGAGGGAAAGGATTAGGATGGAAGAATTTAAAATGAATGAACAATTAATTTCGATAAACTTGGACAGCAGTGCACTTACTAAGGCACAATTAAGAATTGATAAATTAGGTTTGTCACTAGCTGAATATTTGAATTTGGTTTTGACTAACGTACCTACTAGTCGCACGCAGCTCAAGCATATTCTGTCTGAAGTTGGCAGCCAACCAGCAGATCGATCGTTGGCAATGTGGCTTAATCGCGTTGATGCAGACTAAAGATTTACTCGTTAATTAAATTTAGCGAGTATTTTTTTACCCAAAAAGCGTTAATGTTTACAAATGTAAATTTAGGATATATACTAATTATAGTTTACAAATGTAGACATTAAAATGAATTTAACGAGGTAAATAACATGACTAAAATTATTATTTTTCTGATTGGTATTGCTTTAATAGGCTTTATTGCATGGTGGTTCTTTGGTCAACATCAAGTCCAGGCGGAACAAGCCGTAGTTAACGATGACCAACAAAATGTGGACATCGAAGTCAAGGGAGGTTACTCGCCTGAACGTGTTGTCCTTAAAAAAGGTGTGCCTGCAACTTTAAAGTTTAAGCGCACGGATGCATCAACTTGTCTTGATCATGTTATTTTTTCTGACTTGGGCATTGACCAAAAATTGCCTCAGGGTCAGGTTAAGGAAGTAAAGATTGATACAACTAAGCCCGGTGTTTATGATTGGGCATGTGGTATGAATATGTTCCATGGTCAAGTGATTGTTAAGTAGGAGCTACTAAATGAAAATTACGACGCGCTTTTGGACAGCACTAGTTCTATCCTTACCAATGCTAGCAGAAATGGTGCTTCATCCATTTACTGGCTGGATGCTTCCTGGCGGTGAATGGACCATGTTAATTTTGACAACCTTTGTGATGTTAATTTCGGCGAAACCATTCATTAGCAGTGCATGGGCATCATTTAAAAAGCATCATGCCAATATGGACACGCTCGTTGCATTGGGGACACTAACTGCTTATATTTACAGCATTTATGCCATGTCCAAGCACTTGCCAGTTTTCTTTGAAAGTGCAGCGTTTGTAATTACTTTTGTATTGCTCGGGCAAGTTTTGGAAGCAAAAATGCGCAGCAATGCGTCAGATGCTATTGGCAAGTTGGCTAATTTGCAGGCAAAGGATGCACTGGTTAAACGTGCTGGCAAGTTTATCAGTGTGCCAATCGCGGAAGTGGTGGCAGGCGATTTAATCCAAGTTAAGCCGGGGCAAAAGGTGCCAGTTGATGGTGTCATTGTTTCTGGTACTTCAAGTGTTGATGAGTCGATGGTCACAGGCGAAAGTATGCCAGCAAGTAAGAAGCCCGGCGATCAAGTTGTTGGTGCGACGATTAATCAGAATGGTACTTTTGAATTTAAAGCGCAAAAGGTTGGGCGTGACACGATGTTGGCACAAATTGTGGCCATCGTTAAAAAGGCACAAAATAGTCACGCACCAATCCAAAACTTAACTGACCGTGTTGCCGATATTTTTGTTCCCACGGTTTTAATCATTGCAATTGCTACCTTTTTGGTCTGGTTTCTTTTGCTTGGTAAAAGTGCAGGAACTGCCTTAGTTTTTGCAGTGTCAGTATTAGTCATTGCTTGTCCGTGTGCGCTTGGGTTGGCCACGCCGACAGCCTTAATGGTGGGGACAGGTTTAGGTGCCAAAAAGGGTATTTTAATTAAAAATGGTGAAGTGCTGGAAGCCGCAAATAACTTGAATACAATTGTCTTTGACAAGACGGGAACAATTACAGCAGGGCATCCTCAAGTAACTGATGTTGTTGGTGATAAGCAGGTTTTAGCAGTTGCGGCTAGTTTAGAAAAGTTATCGGAACACCCGTTAGCGTCAGCGGTTTTGCAAGCTGCTAAAAAAACGCAGGTTCATTTGCAAACTGTCAGCAACTTTCGGGCAATTGAAGGTCAGGGTGTAACTGGCATGATTGATGGCAAAGAAGCATTTGTTGGTAGCCCAGCAAGTGCGACTGCTGGCACAATCTCGAATGAATTAACAAAGCAGATTGCGACGTTTGAGCAAGAAGCAAAAACAGTTGTAGTCGTTGGCTTAGTTGGTAAAATTATTGGCCTAGTTGCTATTCAAGATGTACCTAAGAAAAATAGCAGCAAGGCAATTGCGCAACTTAAGTCAGCAAGATTAAAGACGGTCATGTTGACGGGGGATAATGCACAAGTGGCTCATGCAATCGCCCAGCAGGTAGGAATTGATAAAGTAATTGCCGGTGTGTTACCAACAGGTAAGGCAGCTGCAATTCAAAAATTGCAGCAAACTGATAAGGTTGCCTTTGTTGGTGACGGGATTAATGATGCCCCCGCATTAACTCAAGCTGATGTCGGGATTGCAATGGGTTCCGGCACAGATGTCGCAATTGATGCTGGTGGCATTGTTTTAGTAAAAAACGACCTGATGGATGTTGTTCGTGCGTTAAGATTAAGTCGTAAGACTTTTAACCGCATTAAACTTAATTTGTTCTGGGCATTTATTTATAATGTTCTGGGAATTCCAATTGCGGCGGGCTTGTTTGCAGGCGTTGGCTTAGTACTTAGCCCCGAGTTAG
Organism: Lactobacillus sp. ESL0677; assembly: GCF_029392875.1. Classification (NCBI taxonomy): domain Bacteria; kingdom Bacillati; phylum Bacillota; class Bacilli; order Lactobacillales; family Lactobacillaceae; genus Lactobacillus; species Lactobacillus sp. ESL0677. Next base: position 734,834 of record NZ_CP113946.1, read on the forward strand.
CGGGACTTGCGATGGCCTTTAGCTCATTGTCCGTAGTCACTAGTTCGGTCTTACTAGGAAAAGCAAAAATTTAGTTAAGTGCTTTTTTGATTGAATTTGTTTTAGTTAGATTGTGATAATTATTAAGGTTAAAAACTAAGTTTAAGGAAACCTTGTGATAAAATTAATTCCGTAAACGTTGATTTATAATTCGGGGATACTTCAATGAAAAAAAGCAAAATGAACTTTAAAGAAACTAACGATTTAGATAAAAAAATTGTCAAATTAAATGAAGATGAAATAATAGAACGTATGGCAGAATCAACTAACCCAGAAGATAAGAATTTTTGGAATACTATTTATAACAGAGCATTACAGTTACGACAACAAAAAGTAATTAATACGAAAGAATTTATAAGATGAGCTTAGATTTGTACATGTATGCAGGAATTAATGGTGCAGGGAAATCATCATTATATAGTTCTTCGACAAGTGCTGAAATTAAGAAAAGCAAACGGGCTAATGCTGATGAAATTGCAAAGGATAATAATTGGGATTGGCATGACCAATCCAAAAATTTTAAGGCAATGAGGTTGGAAGTTGAAAATATCTTTTCATTTATTGAAAATAAGCAGAGTTTTAATATGGAAACAACCTTTGCTTCTTCTAAAAAGTCATATTTGAATATTCTTAATAAGGCAAAAAAGCAAGGCTTTACTACTCATCTTCTTTATGTTGGACTTAGCGATCCAGAGCTAGCTAAGAAAAGAGTTCATGCTAGGGTAGCTAAGGGTGGACATGGAATACCAGATGAAATAGTTGAAAAGCGTTATCCAAAGTCTTTAAAAACTTTAGATCAGGTTATATCATGTTTTGATACCGTTGATATTTATGATAATACCAACAGATATAAGCTTATTTATAGTAGAAATGGTAATAGAATCAATTTTACAAGCCATTCAGTATTGTGGGCAAAAGATATAATCATTAAAGACGAAAGTAGATATAAGTAGGTTGGTAGAATTGATACTGACTAAATGAAAGAATTAGGAAAGGCAAAGATTTAATCGTGTGAAAGGGCACTTAACGTGGTAGTTAGGTGCCTTTTTTATTGATAAAATTACACAGCTTAATTGTGCCAATGCATGATTAAGATAAAAAATTTCCAAGTTAGTTGGAAAAAATATATCTTTACACTCAATATGTGATTTCTATAGTTATTATTAATGGTTTATATAATTAAAGGAGATCAATATGTGTAAAAAAATGATGCCTAAGGAGTTTTTATGGGGAAATTCCACGTCTAGTATGCAAACAGAAGGAGCAACTAAAGAGGGTGGTAAAGGTGCTTCTGTCTATGATACTTATGAAGCAACACCAAACAGTTCTGATTGGAATGTCGCAATCGATGAGTATCATCGATATCCAGAAGATATTGCATTAATGGCAAACCAAGGTATGAATTGCTATCGCTTTCAAATTTCTTGGAGTAGGGTGAATCCTACTGGTGATGGAGGATTCAATGAAGAAGGAATAAAATTCTATTCTGATTTAATAGATGAACTATTAGATCATCATATTCAGCCAATGATTTGTCTGTATCATTTTGATATGCCATTAAACCTAGCTAAAAAATATAACGGATTTATTAATCGTCATGTTCTTGAGGCTTTTATCGAATATGGTAAAAAAATGATAGATTTATTTAGTGATCGAGTTAAGTATTGGATTACCTTTAATGAACAAAACTTATATTTTACACCAGAAGCTTTTAAGTATTCTGGCTATTTAAATGGCCTCCAAACGTTATCAGAGCTGTATACAATAGCACATCATGTAATGACTGCACATGCTGAATTAGCCAATTATCTGCATCATAATAGTGATGCAAAAATAGGTGGTATGTTGGCCTATAGTGAAGTTTATCCGGCAAATTCACAACCGCTGGATGTGTTATATGCAAGGCAAATAGACGAATTCCTAAATAAAAATCTTTTAGATGCATTTGTTTATGGTACATACTCTAGTGAGGTTATAAACTTCGTTAAAATACATAATTTAAAAGTTGATTATACTCAAAATGATTTAAATGTTATTAGTAAAATGAGCAGTGACTTCATTGCTTTCAGTTATTATCAAAGTACAACAATTAGTAGCGCGGTTGTTCCTCAAGGTACAGCACCTAACTATTATTTGCAGTATGGTCAAAAAGAAAATACTTTTTTGCACGTTAATGAATGGGGCTGGAGCATCGATCCTTTAGGCTTTAGAGATATTTTGGATAAAACATATAATCAATATCATGTGCCAATGTTTCCAATTGAAAATGGTATTGGTGTTAGAGAAAAGTATTGTAATCAAGAGATTCAAGATGATTACAGGATAAAATATCATCGTGTTCACATACAAGCGCTAAAAGATGCAATGTTCAATGATGGTGTCCTAGTTTTAGGATACTTAGGCTGGGGTCTGATCGATATTCCAAGTTCTTCAGGTAACATGGATAAACGATACGGCATGGTTTATGTTAATCGAACAAACCATGACTTAAAAGATCTTAAACGCATTCCTAAGAAAAGCTATTGGTGGTTTAAAAACGTAATTGAAAGTAATGGGGCAAATTTATAGAGGTAAAAAATGAAACTTGCAGCTTTTGATATTGGTGGAACTTCTGTAAAAACTGGTATTTTTGAAAATAATAAAATAGGTAAACTGGATAATTTTCCGGTTCCTCCAAATTTTTTAGAATTAATTGCGCATATGCATTCTGTTATTGATAACACTAAAGTAGATGGCATTGCTATTAGCTCCCCAGGAAATGTGGATAGTAAAAATAGAATAATTAGGGGAGTTAGTGCCGTACCTTACTTACATCATCGACCTATTTTTGACGAACTTGAAAATGAGTTTAAGCTTCCAGTAGCAATTGAAAACGATGCTAACTGTGCTGGGATTTGTGAAATGAGAATAGGTAATGGTAGACCCTACAAAAATGTAGTCTTTGTAGTCGTAGGCACGGGAGTTGGTGGTTCTATTTTTATTAATCGCCAAATTTATAAAGGTTCACATTTGTTCGGTGGTGAATTTGGACAAATGAAAGTAAAATCTGGTCAAACATTAAGCTTTACTGGAACGATAGTTAATGCAGTTAGGCTGTATCGAAAAAAATCAGGTCAACCGTGTCTTGATGGGCAAAATCTCTTTGCTTTAGCCGCTTCTGGAGATTCTATTGCTAAAAATATTATTGATTCTGTTTATGATAATTTGGCTATATCGTTATACAATTTACAAGTATCATTTGACTTTGAAGCAATTATAATTGGCGGAGGAATCTCAGCTAGACCTGAATTTTGTCTACAAATAAGTAAACGTATTAAGAATAAGCTAGATGAGTGGGGAGCATTAGAAATTATGCCTAAAATTATAGCTTGTAAATATCATAATGCTGCAAACTTATATGGAGCATGCTTTAACTATATGGACCAAATAAAATAATTTAAAAACATGTAATACAAAAATAACGTTAGCTTTCTAAACTAACGTTATTTTTATTATTCATCAACTGGAGCTGAAATAATTAATTGCATATCACCCTTAAACCTGAATTCTTTTATACCATTCGGAATAATAAAATTACTACCTAAGTGTAGTTGATAGTTATTTTTTTCAGTTAATAGTTCGCCATCTCCTTTGATGACTGAAAGTAATAAGTAGGGATGATTATTGAGTCCTGTTTTCCAAGTGCCATTCAATGAGATTTGCCATAAGTAAAAGTGTGGTGACAAAGGCGGCTTAACTAAAGTTTTTACTTTGGCATCTGGAGTTACTTGAACTTGTACGTCAACTTTTGGATCTACATGGGGAACAGTTGTAACTTCAAGTGATTTTTGAGTGTGTAACTCTCTTGGCTTTCCAGTATTTTTATCAATCCGGTCATAGTCATATAACCGATAAGTAACATCGCTGGATTGTTGAGTTTCAATTACTAGGATACCTTTAGTTAATGCATGTATGGTTCCTGCAGGAACGTAGAAGAAGTCACCAGCTTTTACAGGAACTTTGCGCAATAAGTGCTTCCACTCACCATTTTTAACCATTAGTTCTAGTTCCTGTTTTGTTTTTGCAGTATGACCATAAATTAAATATGAGTCTGGGTCGGCTTGTAAGACATACCAGCTTTCAGTTTTACCACTATCATGTTCGACTCTTGCTGCATAATCATCATCAGGGTGGACCTGAACAGAAAGATTATCTTCTGCATCTAAGAATTTGACTAAAAGTGGAAATTCTTTTGCTTTTGGTTTTCCAAAGATGTTTGGATGATCTTTATAAAGTTCTCTTAAGCTTAACCCGGCATATTTAGTATTAACGACTGTTGACGCATCGTTTTGATAGCCGGAAATAATCCATGCCTCACCAACCTTACCTTGAGGAATATTGTAATTGAAAATGGTATTTAGTTTTCTTCCACCCCATATTTTGTTTCTAAAATATGGTTTAAAAAAAATCGGTTCCATAATTATACCTTTACCTTTCTTAATAATAATTTGAATATAAAAGATTTTGTGATTCTTTTCAATTAGGATTAGTTTGTGTTATTAAGCATAATTGCGGTAAGAGAGCCACTTTTAAGCAATTAAATATTAAATTTCCAACTTAAATGGAAATAGTTGGTAATTACAGTAATTGGTTTAAATAATAATATATTTAGTGTAAAGGTTTTCAATAATTCTTAAGAACGGAAGTGAGAAAGTAAATGAAATTTAATGCGAATGACGTATTTCTTGGAATAAATGCCAAAAGTGTTAATTCCTTTTTAGAAAAAGCTTCTGAGGCAGCTCAAAGTGTTGGCTATACTGATAATGCCAAAGAGTTAACTCAAAGTTTTTTAAATAGAGAAAAAGAATTTTCAACTGGTTTAGAGGATGGCTTCGCCATTCCACATGCTAAAACAAATGTCGTCAAAAAGTCAGGATTTTTATATTTTAGATTAAGTGAACCGCTAGATTGGGAAACTTATGATGATAAACCAGTTACAGATGTGTTTACTTTAATGGTACCTCCAGAAAATGCAGGTAATGAACATTTAAAGATGTTAGCAAATTTGTCAACTGCTTTGTTGGAAAATGATTTTAAAACTGGACTTAGAAAATTGAATTCTAAGGAAGAAATTGCTGACTTTATTAATAAACAGATAGGAGCATAAAAATGAACGTAGTAGGAGTTTCTGCTTGTCCAGCCGGAATGGCCCATACACCAATGGCTGCAAAAGCATTAGAAAAAGCAGGTAAAGAACTTGGATGGAACGTCAGAATTGAGCAACAGGGAATGATGGGACCGGTTAACCCAATTACTCAAGAAGAAGCAGACGCTGCAGATTATGTCTTAATTGCATCAGATCAAAAAATTACTAGTATGGAACGCTTTGAAGGAAAAACTATTATACGAGTTGATATTAATACTTGTATCAAAGCACCAAAAGCAGTTTTGAAGAAGTGTGCTGCTGCAGTTGCTAAGAAGGAGGGTAAATAATGAAGAAACTACTGAAGGAATGGGAAGGAGCTATTATGAGTGGGATCTCATATATGATCCCAACCGTTATTGGTGGTGCCTTAGTCGTTGGGGTTCCACAATTAATAGGAATGTGTTTTGGTTATGGTGACTTATCAAAATTTGCTAAAACAAATGATTTTTTCCATTATTTATATCAAATTAATCAAGTAGGTTGGATTGGTATCGGTTTAGTCAACTTAGTTATTGGTGGTTATATTGCTTATGCTTTAGGTGATAAACCTGCTTTAGCTGGTGGTTTTATTGGTGGTCAATTAGCAACTAATAATCAATTGGGATTTATTGGTGCAATCGTTGCTGGTTTGATAGCAGGATATGTTGCACGTTGGTGTCGTAAAATCAATGTGCCTGATAAATGGAATTCTGCAATTGAATTAATTGTAATGCCACTTTTGACTGTAGGTTCTGTTGCACTTTTTGTCGGTGTAATCTTAACCCCACCTCTTGCTTGGATTAATAACGGTTTAACATCTTGGGTTAAGTTTATGGTTAACCAAAAGACTAATGCTGTATTACTAGCTGCAATTATGGGCGGCATGATTGGCTTTGACCTTGGTGGTCCAGTTAATAAAGCTGCTTGGGGTGTAGGTAATTTCTTCTTCCTAGAAGGAGTTTATCAACCATGTTTGTACACTAACATTGCAATTTGTGCGATTCCTCTTGGTTACGCAATCATGAGTTTTGTGTGGCCAAAAAGCAGATTTTCTGATGAATTATTAGAAATGGGTCATAACAACTTGATAATGGGTACTTTTGGTATTACAGAAGGTGCTATCCCATTTATGATGAAGGCGCCACAATTAATTTTTGTTAATGTTATTGGTGGTGCTCTAGGATCGGCAACCGGTGCCTTCTTAGGAGTTAAATCACATATTCCTCCACTAGGTGGGTTACCTGGTATTTTAACTGCAGATAATATTGTTGCATACCTGGCTGGTATCTTTGTCTGTGCTCTGTTTATCGCTGTTGTAGCTCCTTTAGTTGCTAAATTCACGAATGATGATAATGCAAACGGTGAAGAAGATATTAATGATGATGATATTGAATTAAATATTCAATAGTAAATAAGTGACAAAAAACTATAGTCCAGAAATCAAATTTAAATTTCCAACTATAGTTTTTTTATTTTAGGAGCAGGGCATGGTCAAGCAAGTTTTTGTTGTCCCACATACACACTGGGATCGAGAGTGGTTTTTTACATCTTCAAAAGCAAAAGTATATTTAATGAAAGACTTAAAAGATGTAATTGATAAATTAGAAGAATCTAGTCAATATGGATCATTTTTATTAGATGGTCAATCTTCTTTAATTGAAGATTATCTTGCATGGCGACCAGAAGATAAAACCAAAGTACAACAATTAGTAAAAGAAAAGAAATTGTTTTTAGGTCCATGGTATACCCAAACTGATCAGTACCTCGTTTCTGCTGAGAGTATTGTTAATAATCTTAGAATTGGGATGAAGGAATGTGAAAAGTTGGGCGGCTATATGGATATTGCATATGTACCTGATTCTTTTGGTCAAGAATCTAGTATGCCGCAAATTTATCGCGAACTTGGGATAAAAAATGCTGTATTGTATCGCGGCTTTTCAAGTGATACTGCTAAAAATTCGGAATTTATTTGGCAAGGTGAAGATGGGTCAACAGTTAATGTTTATCGAATGGCATGTGGCTACTTTATTGGTGGAGTTGTTGATGAGTCTAAATTGACTACGTTAATGGATGAAGAACCATTTAAAACGGTAGTAAGTCAAGCTACTACAAATAATGTTTTGTTTCCAAATGGCTCTGATATGGCACCAATCAGATTCGACTTGCCTGAATTTATTGCTAAATTAAATCAATCAAACCTAGGTCGCTTTAATTTTAAAGTAAGCTCTCTTGAAGACTATATAAAAGAGGTTAATCAGGATAAACCTAAATTAGCTGTTTTAACAGGAGAACAAGATTTAGGAAAGGATATGCGAGTCCATAAATCAATTTATTCTTCGCGTTCAGATTTGAAAAAATTAAATACAAAGTTACAACATTATTTAAGTAATGTGATGGAACCAGTATTAATGATGGGTAGCTATTTTGGCTTAAGCTATCCCATTGCAACTGTTCATCAGATTTGGAAGTTAATGTTTGAAAATTCTGCTCATGATTCAATGGGAAATTGTGTGTCTGATACAGTCAATGAAGATATTAATATGAGATATAAGCAAGTGAAAGATATTGCTACAAGTCTAGTTGACGTTACTTTGAGACAAATTTCTACAAAAATAAATGACGAGGGACACAAGATAACTTTAACTGCTTTTAATACGTTACCGTATAAACGCTCTTGTGTATTAAATAAGACAATCTATGTACCTAGTCGTGATTTTAACTTGGAAGATAAAGATGGAAAACAAATCAAGTTTCAAATCAATACGATTAGTGATGTAACAACGGAAGTTAAGGGCGCAACAATTCAGCTTGACCCGAGTAAAAAGATATATTTACCAGAAAAAGTTTTTAAAGTAAATATTGATCTACTTCTAAAAAATATACCTGCCTTTGGCTACAAAGAATATTTCTTAATTCCTGCTAAAAAAGCTAATCAAGAACCAGTTTCTGATACCAATGGCAGAGAAATAGAGAATCAATTTTATAAAATTAATGTTAATTTGGATGGTTCTTTGAATATTTTAGATAAGGAAAATGGTCATCTTTATCGTAATCAAGGAATTCTAGAAGAAAATGGTGATGGTGGAGATTCATATAACTATTCACCGGCTAAAAAAGATTTAATTATTTATTCAACTAATCAAAGAAATAATGTTTATGTGAAACAAGGGATGCTAAAAAAGACCATTCAGATAAAATTTGAATTTAATGTACCAAGCGATTTGACTAAACGTGCGCAAGGGATTACTGATTCACTAATGCCAGTTATCCTTGAAGTTAGTTTAGATAAATTATCTAAAATTATTAACTTTAAAATTAATATCGATAATCATTATGCTAAAAGTCATCGTTTATGTATTGATTTTGATAGTGATATTGTCACTAATACAAGTATTGCGGATATTCAATTTGGTAGTATTAAACGACCTTTGATTAAAGAAAAAGAATTAGCCAATTGGCAAAAAGATCCAAGTAAATGGCAAGAAAAGCCAATATCTATTAACACCATGCAAAGCTATGTTGCACTTTCTCAAAGAGATCGGTTAATGGCGATAATTGCTAATGGAGTCCGTGAATATGAATGTATAGGACGAGACTATAGCACCATTCGTTTAACAGTTTTTAGAACTTATGGAATGTTAGGCAAAAAGGATTTAATTTATCGTCCTGGACGTGCTTCTGGGGATGATACTGTGGCAACATCTGCAGCTCAGCTGAATAAGAATCTTTCATTCGATTTTGGCTTGATTTTAGGTCATGTTGATTTTGATAAAAGTAATTTAGCTAATGAAGTAAAAGAGTTCGAAACTCCAATTCAGATTTATGAATATTCAGAATTCTTAAATGGACGTTTAATATTTCCTTTTAATCCAGTTTCAAGAAATTATGATCCACTTTTTAGTTTATTTGAAATAAAAGGTGAATTGACGGTAAGTACAATTGAAAAAGCACAAAATCGTCCAGGATATGCCATTCGATTATTTAATTCAACTTATCATGATGTTTTAGAACAAATCAAATTTAAGAAACAACTTAAAGTTGTGCAATTAGTTAATTTAAAAGAAGAAAAAATTACAGATTTAGAAGTAAAAGAATGTAGGGCACGATTACCTAAAATAGGACATTCTAAGTTTTTAACAGTTTACTTTGAATTATAGGAGATAATTATGGTTAAAGCATATTTTGTAAATCATACTCATTGGGATCGAGAATGGTATTTTACTACTCAAGATGCTCAAGTATTAAGTGATCAATTATTTACGCAGGTTTTGGATGAACTAGAAGATCATCCTGAAGCTAATTTTACTTTGGATGGGCAGATGTCAATTGTAGATGATTACGTTGAAATACATCCCGAAGCCAAAGAGAGAATCCATCGACTAGTTAATCGTAAGCAACTGTTTATTGGTCCATGGTATACACAAACTGATGCAATGACACCGAGCGCAGAGTCAATACTTCGAAATATTATTATTGGTATTCTAGATGCTAGAGAAAATTTTGGTGAGCCAATGATGCTTGGTTATTTGCCGGATACTTTTGGATTTAATGCTAATTTACCAATGTTACTTAATCAAGTAGGAATTCATGATTTTTTGTCTTGGCGTGGTACTAATTTCAAGCGACAAACAAAATCAGTTTATTTTAAATGGAAAGCTTTAGGAGGTAAAGCAGTATTTGCTGCTAACTTCCCTTTGGGCTACTATACAGGTCAAATTGATCTAAAATCTAAACAAAATTTGAAAGAATTTGTAAAGAATCGCTTGGACAAGGGAATTGAATTTGAGGCTAATCATGGAGATAATCAAGAGGTTTTAATTCCTTCTGGGATTGACCAAATGAATATTATTCATGATATTTCTAAAACTTTAAATAAGGTAAATGAGTATTCTGATAATGATGTTGTAATTAGTAATTATCCTGAATTTATGGCTACATTAAGAAATAAAAAATTGCCTGAATATCAAGGTGAGTTACGTTATCCAACTTATTCTAGAATTCATCGTACAATTACTTCAGTACGTTCACGCAATAAACGCAAGAACTTCCAACTTGAACAAATGGTTACTAAACGATTAGAACCTTTAATGGTGATTGCTAAGTATGCGCAAATTCCTATTTCTAATGGAATTGTAGTAAAGCTCTGGAAATTGTTATTTGACTTGCAGCCACATGACACAATGGGTGGTAGTGTTACTGATAATGTTGCAGTTGATATTAATCAACGTTTTAAGCAAGCCTTTGAGATTGCTGAAGGCGTGGAGAATTACATTAAGAAGCGGCTAGCACAAAGAATTGGTCTGACAGATCACGATGTAATCGTATTTAATACTGATCCGTATAAATTTAGTGGTCGTAAGATTGTAGAAATTATTAGTCGAACAGACCAAATCAAGTTTCCTAACAAATATCATGCAGTAATTATTAAAAAAGAAAAAGTACCAACAAGACCTCATATTATGCAGCTAACACCAAATGGCTTTGAGTTTAAAGATGAGCCAGGTTACTTTAAATTACAGATTAGTTTGCAAATGGATATGCAAGGACTAGGTTATCAAGTAGTTCATTTTGAGGATAGTACGAGTATATTATCAACGTTAGAAAATAACACTGGCAACACGATTACAAATAAAGATGTAAGTTTGTCATTTATAGACGGAAAGTTTACATTAACGGCTAATGGTAATTCTTTTGATGATGTAATTAGTATCTATGATCAAGCAAATGATGGGGATACTTATGATTATTCACCATTAGCAGGTGATGAAGAAAAGAGATTACCTTGGAATGGCACTGTTCAAAAATTTAATTGTGATGATATTGAACAGTTACAACTTATTGGAGTTTGGCAAGTACCATATTCACTTGATGATCGAAAATCGGGTTCAAATCAAAAATTAGTGTCAGTTAACTACAATTTGATTCTTTCTTTGACTAACAACACAGATGTTGTTTCAGCCAAGCTGAAGATTGATAACCAGGCATTGTCACATCGCTTAAGACTTAGAATTAAAACGGGAATCACTAGTGATTATGCGCATGCACAAATTCAAGGTGGCTTTAGGAAAACTAAGAATGAAGCAATTTCTGATAATTGGAACGATGAGTTTGTTGAAAAACCAGTAAATATTTATATCTTTGACCGTTTAGTAGGGCTTAGAGATAAGGAAAAAGGATTATATTTCCTTGGTACTGGACAGAAAGAATACGAAAAAGTTGATGATTGTTTATTTATTACATTGATAGCGACAACAGGCCAATTAGGGAAGCCTAATCTTTTATGGCGACCAGGAAGAGCATCTGGTGATACCACTTCTGTGGGTCATATTATGATGCCAACTCCAATGGCTCAAGAATTAGGCGAAAACGAATTTAATTTTGGTATTTACGCGCCTAGTAAAAAAGATACTAGTGAGGAAAGATTAACAGAAATCATAAGAAAATGGTATTCAACAGCTGTTAGTTATCAAAAGCAGGAATACAACTTATTTGTTAATCGTTTAGATAATAAGCTGTGGGATATAGAGTTTGATAAGAATCTTTCAAAGCTAAAACTGAATGAATCTTGGCTAAATATTAAAGATAATCTAGAAGTTTCTGCTTTATATGCATCGTATACGGCTAAGGATAATCTGGTTTTACGATTGTCTAATTTAACTAATCAAACAGTTGATGTTTCTTATTTGAAGGAACAAGGCTTTAGAGTGGTTAATGGTCTAGAAGAAGCAATTAAGCAGGATTTTTCAGTACCGCCTTATGATATGTTGACAATTATGAAACATATTTAAAGCAATAGTAAAGTTTTATGGGACAAGGTAAGTGTGTATGCATGAAATTATCTTATAAACGTCTCAGCGATATTCTTAGTGTTTTACTTAGGAATACTACCAATAAATATCTTTCAGCATCTTATATTGCTAAAAAATTTAATGTTAGTACAAGAACAATTAGATCAGATATTAACGAACTAAATAAGGAATTAGTTGACTTTGACGTGGAAATCAAAAATAAACGTGGAGCTGGTTTTTATATTAAAAATCTAGATTCTGAAAAACGTTCAAAGCTATTAGATATTGTTCATAATAATGTACCGGCTACTAATTTTGTTGAAAGAATTAATGAAGTAGAACAATTTTTGTTAGTTAACAATCGTTCTAACTTACTAGATTTAACTACTAACTTATTTATTAGCGATAATACTTTTTTTGCCTATCTTGTAACGATAAAGAAAGATTTTGAGGACTTTAATTTAAAGATAAGTAGGAAGGGCGATGTCTTTAGTGTTATTGGTACAGAAGCTGCAAAACGTAATTTTATTATTTCAAAATTAGTTAATAAGAAATCAAATTCATATATCATTGATTTTACAAAACAAGAAAGAGCAATTTTTAAGAATGTAGACTTAGAAAAACTTAAAAACCTGATACATGGTTTTTTACGGCATTATAGTTATCGTATTCCAGATATGAATACCAAAAATATTATTTTACATACTGCATTGACTATCTCTAGGGATAAAATGGGATTTCATTTAGAGGCAGCAGCAAAAGTTAAAGTTAAAAAAGTTGTCTTGTTGACTTTACAGAAATTAATTTCACAAATTGAAGCAAGTTTTTCTGTGTCTTTTAATGAATACGAAAAGAAAGATTTAATTTATCATTTTGCAATGAATTACCCTGAATGTATGGAGATAGATGAAAATACTCAGAAGGGAATAAAAGATAGCGTTGATACCTTTTTACTTAATATAAAAAAAGAATTCGCTGTTGATTTAACAAAAGATACTGAATTACATATAAATCTAATACAGCATTTAAGTAATTTGGTTAAAATCAAGGATTCTAATGGTAGTCGTAAAAATCCTTTACTAAGTGTGATTTTGTCAACTTTTCCGTATGCTTATGAGATTACGGCTTATGCAACACCAATTTTAGAACGTCAGCTGGATTTAAAGCTAAATGATGATGAAATATCATTTATCACACTTCATATTGGTGCGGCAATTGAGCGACAAGATAAAATTTCAACGAAAAAAAGAGTTGCTTTGATTTGCGGTACTGGTGTCTCTACAGCGGCATTGGTTAGAGCAAAACTACAAGCTCAATTTTCATCATTTTTGGAAATTACAGGTACTTATACTTACGATGAGTACTTAGAAGGTAATGCTTTAGGAAATGACTTTTTGATTTCAACAATACCAATTAATGATTCAAAAATTCCAGTAGTTCAAATCGACCTGACTAACTTTCATAATGATATTATCCAATTATCTGATTATTTAAAGTCACTAATTAATCCGTATCGAGCTATTGATAAGTTGTTTGATGAGGAAAATATTTATCTTATTGATCATGTAGTGACCAAAGAGCAGTTGCTTAATATGCTAATCAAGCAATTGGAAAGTAAAAAGATAGTAACAAAAGATTATCTTTCTAAAGTGTATGAGAGAGAAAAGATGTATTCAACTGCTATTGGTGGAAAAATTGCAGTTCCACATTCATTAGGATATGCTACTAATATTTCGAAGGTATCTTTTGCCAGATTGAGTAAACCGATTAAGTGGGATGATAAGAATGAAGTTAAGTATGTGTTTCTACTTGCAATAGCTCGAAAAGATTATCTAAGTGTACAGAAATTATTTGATTTTATTGTAGATTTACAAACTAATTCTACGTTTCGGCAAATAATAGATAAAAGTAATAAATCACAAGATATTAAAGAAGCGTTTAGTTCTTTAATAAAGTCAAGCTATTAATAAAAAGAGGGAAAAATATTATTTGGTTCAATTGAAGCAGGCGGTACTAAATTTGTTTGTGCTGTTGGCAATGAAAATTATCAGGTTAAAGATTCAATTACGATACCGACTACTGGTCCACAAGAGACGCTAAATAATGTAAAAGACTATTTTAGTCAATTTAATCTTGACGCATTAAGTATTGCCTCATTTGGTCCAATTGAAATTAGGAAAAATGCAGTTAATTATGACTATATCACAACCACTCCTAAAAAAGGTTGGGAAAACACTAATATTGTTGGGAGTCTTAGTGAAAAAATAAAAGTTCCAACTTTCTTTACTACTGACGTTAATGGCTCGGCTTATGGTGAATATGTTATGTCTAAATTATTCAATGAGGACATTGATTCTTTGGTATATTACACAATAGGTACTGGAGTCGGTGGTGGAGCAATTATTAATGGAAATATTGTTGGAACATTGGGACATCCGGAAATGGGTCATGTATTAGTTAAACGACATCCAGACGATTTAGATTTTGCAGGTATTTGTCCATATCATAAAGATTGTTTAGAAGGATTAGTTTCAGGACCAACCTTTGAAGCTAGGCTAGGTAAAAAAGGAGCAGATGTGCCACTAACTGAACCCATTTGGAATATTATTAGTTACTACATAGCTCAAGCTACTTTACAAGCTACATTAATTTTAAGACCAGATAAAATTGTTTTTGGCGGCGGTGTAACTAGCGAAGAATTATTGAAAAAAGTTAGACTAGATTTTGAAGAAATGTTGAATGATTATGTTAAAGTTCCACCTCTGAAACATTATATTACAGTGCCTGAAGTGACGGGCAACGGTTCAGCTACAGTAGGTAATTTTGCCTTAGCAAGAAAGTTATTACTAAGTGAAATTTATTTCTATCAAAAGAACGATGTATTTCTCAACATCGTTCTTTTTTATTGTTTACTTTTTAGATATTTTTTAATTTTATTGTAAAGTGATGAATTTTCTCTACGAATATAAAAACCATAGCTAGCTTTCATTGGCCAGTCAATATTTTTCTTAATGTAAGGTGCACATAGATCAGCAATTGATTTAGGTACTAATAAATAATAATTATTAAATTGACATTTATTGATTTGTGCTCGATCTAAAATCATGTAGGTTTTTAAGGAAATATCATATTTAGACTGCATTATTAGATTTTTGAATAATTGCATGTCATTGGTTACATTTGAAGCGGGAATTGCAACAGTTTTATGATTTAAGTCTTTAAGGGTGATTACTTCGTTAGACTTTAATGAATCTTGAGCAGGAATAGTTAGTACATAAGGTACTGATGTAACTTTTAAAAAGGAAAATCCTTGCTTTTCAATCGGTTCTTTACTATAGAGCATTTCAAGTAAATCAATATTATTAGGTATGTGATTATAATCTAGAACTTCTTTGAAAACTAATTTTGTGTCTGAAGAAAAAATAGTATTGCTAATTGCTTTTAAAAGCTTTTGCTTATTCAGATATCCTGAGCCTACTACTATTTGGAGATGAAAAGCTGCTAATTTTTTCTCAATACTAGTACACAGCTGAACAATTTTGTGAGCTTCGGCTAAAAATACTTTGCCTGCTTCAGTTAAACGAACACCATGAGAAGTTCTGCTAAACAATTTTAAGCCAAGCCTGTTTTCAAGATTATTAATTTGTTGTGCAACAGCAGCTTTTGAGATATATAAGTTTTTGGCAGCTTGTGAAAAACTACTGGTTTGGGCGACTTCAATAAAAGTATCTATTTCGTGATTATACATACAAAAATCTTCTTTGCGTAAAGTATAACCTATTCGCTGTAGGTACTCAATCAATTCTTCAGTAATAAATAAAGCGCATAAAATAAATACGTGAATAAAAACACGAGGAGGATAATTATGGATTTTGATATTGTTGTAGTTGGTGCAGGTGCCTCAGGGATTAGTAGTGCTTTAAGTGCTGCTCAAAGCGGTGCTAAGGTTGCTTTACTAGAAAAGGGTGAAAAATATGGTGGTGCTGGAATGTTTGGAGCACAAGGCCTATTTGCAGTTGGTAGTAAGGAACAGCTTAAACGCGGTGAGGAATATACTATTAAAGATGCATATAATGAAATCATGAATTATACGCACCATTCATCTAATGCTCGTATGGTTAAAGCAATTTTAAGAGAATCAGCATCTACGATTGACTGGATGAAAGAAAATGGCCTTGATAGTGAGTTAGTTACGAATACTCAGGAAGTGCATCAAGAACATCCTAGAACTTACCATCAATTTATTGACAAGTTTAATGGCTTTAAGAGGATTATTGACAATTTCATCAAGTCTGGTGGCATTCTCATGACAAATACTAGTGGGCAAGAATTGATTCAGCAAGATGGCAGGATTATTGGAATTAAAATTGTTAAGAATAATAAAGAAGAAATTTTAAATACTAAAGCAGTTATTTTGGCTGACGGCGGTTTTGTTGGTAATGATGCCGAAGTTAAGCAATATGCTAAGATTGATAGTCAAAAAATGTATTCAATGGGCGAGCGTAAGGCTGTTGGCGATGGTTTACGCATGCTTAAGGAAGTTGGTGGTGTTAATAATTATAAGAGAATTTTTGAAAACCATGCAGCTACTGTATATTCAGAGAATAATCCTAAGTGGCATAACAATACGATCTTTACATTGACAAATTTACCTAGTTTATGGATTGATGCCGAAGGCAAGAGATTTACTAATGAGGACATTGTTTATGACTTTGCTCTTTGGGGTGATACAGTTTATCAAGCAGGCGGTTGTTATTACTTTTTACTTGATCAGAAGTTAGTTGACTATTTAAAGTTGCATTCACTCGATTGGACTGATTCATTTGAAAGAACATTTAGACTACTTGATGGTCAGAAAATGACGTATCAAGTTGGTCCATTCCCACAAATTGACAGTGATTTGCAGGAAGCTATTACTGAAGGAGTAGGGGTTAAGGCGTCAGATCTTGTTGAGTTAGCCAAAAAGATTGATGTTGAGCCAGCTACTCTGAAAAATAGTGTAACTAGATATAATCAATTAGTTAAAAAGGGTGAAGATACTGATTTTTATAAAGACAGTAAATTTATGGATGTTGCTGTTGAACAAGGCCCATTTTATGCAATTCGTTCTAATTCTACGACACTCGGTACTGTTGGTGGCGCCTTGGTCAATGAAAGCTTCCAAGCATTGACTAGTAATAGAAAAGTTATTCCAGGCGTATATGTAGTTGGAAACAATGCAGGTGGTCTTTTTGATTCTTCTTATCCAACAATAGAAGGATTAAGTAATGCATTTGCGTGGAATTCAGGAAGAATTGCTGGTCTTGTTGCAGCCCAGTCTATTAAGAAATAATTGATTAATTAGGATAATAAAGTAGGTAGAGTAAATAGCTCTATCTATTTTTATTTATAATATTTTTAATATTATATAGCTTTAATGCACTATTAATGGTGCAAAAGTAATGGTAGAAAGCGCTTGCTAGATATAATAAACTGATTTCTAAGCAAATGCTTAATTTAATATTTATTTTTAAAGGAAGATGATGCGAATGGAAAAGCAAGTTGCACTATTCATTATGACACATGGTAACTTTGGTAAAGCTGCATTAGAAAGTGCGGAGTTAATAGTAGGAAAGCAGACAAATTGTGCTGAGCAGAGCGTTTTTTTAGTTGATAATGTTGATGAACTAAAAAAACAAGTATTGGAAAAGATTAAAACCTTGGATACTGATAAAGGACTGCTTATTTTAACTGATATTGTTGGTGGCACACCAACTAATCTAGCGAGTACATTACTAACAGATGATAATGTTCTGTTAGCATCAGGTTTAAATTTACCAGTTTTATTAGAAGTTTTAATGAACAGAGATAAAGATTTGCAATCATTAAAAGCAATAATTTTAAAAACTTATTCTAACGGGATGACCATTAGAACTTATCAAGATTTACAGGAGGATGATGAAGATGAGTATAGTCTTTAGTCGAATTGATGATCGTTTAATTCATGGTCAGGTAGTGACAACTTGGTCAAATACATACAATATAGAACAAATAATTGTTTTAAATGATAAAGTTGCTAATGATCAAACGCAAAAAAATATTTTAAAGATGGCAGCACCAGCTGGAATTAAGGTACAAACATTTCCAATTAAAAAATTTGGCCAGATTATTAAAACAAATAAAATTACTAGACGAACTATGTTGATCTTTACTACTAGTGAAGATGTACTTACTGCTGTTGATGCTGGAATACCAGTTAAAGAATTAAATGTTGGTGGCATGCGTTATCAGCCAGGGAGAGAAAAGATAACTAAAGCAGTCGCAGTAACGCCAGACGAAAAGGAAGCTTTTAAGCAATTAATTGCTAAAGGAGTAAAGATTACAATTCAAATGGTTCCAAATGACGAAAAGATTGATTTAGAGGAGGTTATCAAATGATTCAAGCACTTTTAGTTGCGTTATGGGCAGGAATTTGTGCTGTTGATGATGAGACAACCCAAATGTTACGCCGCCCGCTGATGGTTGCACCAATGGTGGGAATAATTATGGGTGATTTAAGAACATCTTTATTAATAGGTTCAACTCTAGAAGTTATGTGGATGGGTGTAGGTAATGTCGGTGCTTACGCCGCTCCAGATATGATTTCAGGAACAGCTATTGGGACTGCATTAGGAATTATGTCGGGTGGAACGGCCACAGCAGTTGCTTTAGCAATTCCAACTTCATTATTAGCACAACAGTTATTGGTTCTTTATCGTTCCGCAATGGTTGCAATTAATCCTTATGCTGACAGGATAGCTGAATCTGGGGACTTTTCAAGAGTATCTCATTTGCAATACATTCCTATGATCTGTTTGTTTTTGGTTCGTGCAATTCCAACTTTCATTGCTATTTATGCAGGTGCAGGTGCGATTACAAAGATTGTTGCGGCTCTTCCTAAACCAATAATGACCGGATTAACAGTTGCAGGTTCAATTATACCTGCAGTTGGAATCGGCTTATTGATGCTAATGATGGTTAAAAAAGACAACTTATGGGCTTTCTTAATTGCTGGCTTTGCTCTTGCTGTTTATTTAAAACTTTCAATTTTAGCAATCACATTAATTTCTTTACCAATTGCTGTTTTGTTTGATATGGCTTCTCAAAAAGAAGAATCCAATCAAAAAGCAACTACAGAATCAGATTCAGAAGAAGAGGAGTATGACCTATGAGTGACGAACACAAAATTACTAAAAAAGACCTAAATAAAGTATTTTGGCATGTTCAAACTTTAAATATCACTGCCAACTATCAATCAATGCAAGCCCCAGGCTTCTTATACTGTATGGTTCCTATACTAAAGAAACTTTACGGTGATAAACCAAAAGAATTACGGGTTAAAGCAATGAAACGTCACCTGGAATTTTTTAATAGCCATGTTAATTCCGATGCACTAATTTTAGGGATTACAGCTGCTGTTGAAGAAACAACAAGTGAAGATGAAAAAGAAACAGTAACTAGTATTAAAACAGGATTAATGGGACCGTTAGCTGGTTTGGGAGACAGTATTCTTAAGTTTACCTGGTTACCAATTTGTGGAAGTATTGGTGCTTCACTTGGTCTAACCGGAAATATTCTGGGCCCAATCTTAATGTTTTTACTTTATAACATTGTAAACATAACAACTAAGTATTATGGAATCCAATGGGGTTATTCAAAGGGAATGGATTTAATCAATGGTTCCCAAGGAAATGTATTGCAACGTGTAGCTAATATGGCAAATGTTGTTGGTTTGATGGTAGTTGGTGCATTAATTGCGACAGTCGTTAAAGTAAAAGTTGTTGCTAAAATTACAGCTGGTAAAGACGTGATATCTTTGCAAAGTATGTTTGATAAAATACTTCCAGGTTTATTTAGTTTGTTAGTAACTATTGGTGTTTACTTTATTTTAAAGAAAACAAATGGTAAGCATGCACCTTTGATTATCATTTCAATTATGGTAATTTCGGTTATCTTATCTGTTTTAGGAATTATTGGTGCTTAAATATAATGAATAATAAAAAGTATACTGTCGTTCAAAAACAAAAAGGTCATTTCCACTTTAAAAATTTAACAGCTACTTCTAAAGAACAGGTTACAGTTTTCTTATTAGAAACTCCAGATGATAATAATCCTAAAATACTTGGAACACAAAATGGGCCTGAATTTGAAATTAAGCTTGATCTAGAAAATAAGCGACCATATTTTAGAGTTGATACTATAAATCAAAGTTATATTATTGCTGAAAGGACACTTCCAGTAGATGGAATGAATAATTTTCGTGATTTAGGTGGTTATTTGACTAATGACGGCAGATCTGTCAAATGGGGAAGACTTTACCGTTCTGATCAAATTTATAATGCAACTTCAGAGGGCTTAGAATATTTACGTCAGTTGAATATTGGAACAATTATCGATTACCGTAGCAATAGTGAAGTTAGAAAATATCCTAATAAAAGTATAACTTCTCAAGTTAAGACATATCAGTTAGATCCTTCTTCTGATGCGGCAGAATTATCTGCTCAAATGCAATCGTCAAAAGAAAATGAAGATATTAATTTAATTAATGAAATTATTCAGCAAAGAAAAAAAGGAACCCTGACTGACCATAGTAAGGTGGTTGTGGACGAGTATCGTGCATTTGTAACTAATCCTAAAGCGCAACAGTCCTATGGTACAATGCTTAAAGTAATCGCTAATTCTACCTATGCAGCAATTGATCAACATTGTCGAGGTGGTAAAGATAGGACTGGTTATGGTGTCATGCTAGTTCTAGGCGTTTTAGGTGTGGATACTGAAGATATTTTAGAAGACTATTTAATTACTGGTCAGAATCGTCAGGAACGTAATCGCATAAAAATGGTAGGTTATCGTAAATTAACAAGTGATCCTTTTGTTTTAGATTATTTATACTCATTTATTGATACACAATCTAAATTTCTAGAGGCATCGATTAATGAAATTCTTACGAAGTATGATTCTATTGCAGATTATGCTTTGAATGAATTGCATATTTCACGAGATGAGATTCAAAAAATGCGAGATACGTATTTAGAATAATTAAAGAAAAACTATGAAACTAACAACAAAACTATCATTTTTAAATGCAAATTCACGCTTAACAAGCTTATTTTTATTATTATTTCGAACAGAAAATTATGTTACTAGTAATGAAATTAGTAAGATGTTAGCAATCTCGGTCAGAACAGTTAAACATGATATTAAATTGTTGCGTCAAGAACTAGCAGGCACAGAAATAGAGCTGATTTCTAAGCCTTCACGTGGTTATAGATTGATGTTTGATCAGCCAGACGATCGCTTGGCTATTAAAGAATATTTGGAAATCCATCCAACTAATTATGTAGAAACTTATTTTGATAGACGTGTAAATTATATTTTGCGACGCTTATTATCAACTGAGAACTACATTACAATTTCTCAATTGAAGCAAGAACTTGCAGTATCGCTTAATATTTCTAAAGAAATTAAGCGGGTTAAAGAAATTCTAAATAAGTATAATCTAAAATTAAATTCGCGTTCTCATTATGGAATGAAAATTATTGGTGCTAATTTTCGAAAGATTATGCTAACTGTTAGAATGTATCGATATTTTGATAAAAATGTTGCAATTAACTTTGGTATCAAATCTTATAATAATTGCTTTTTATGTTCAGTAACAGAAAAGAGGCAGATAAGATTAACGCTTTTTCGAACGATAAAAAATTATCGTGTTGTCTTTTCTGATATTGATGCAGAACGTTTTATAATTTACTTGTTGTACTTTCGTAATACTCAAAGTAATTCTTTAAATTTACCTAATTTGAAGTTTTGTTATCGTCAAACTGAGGAATATCAAGTGGTTTTTGAATTAGTAGATAAGTTAAAAAGTAAATTCAACGGCTTTGATTTTTCTCCAGAAATCATTGAATTTCTAACTTATATTGCAATTTTAAGCACTGACTTATATCGAATGGCTGACTGTACAAAAGAAAATTATGGGTGCTTGGTAGATATTGCAGAAAGAAATCGTAATTACATTTTGACTGAAATATCTGAATACTTGTGCATTAATGTTTTTGATGATTATGATAATTTGCGAGACTTGTTAAAAATAATGATTCCAATTAGCTTGAAAATATTATTAGAGGTATCTGATGGGATAGACTTGCGATATCAAGACTTAAATAATAATCAGAATTATCAAGTTTTACGTTTCTTTTTGCAAAAAATATTTGTTGATTTTTACGAAAAATATCATTACGAATTTTCTTCCAAAGAACAAGAATTAATTTTGGAAGTATTTGTAATGATGATAGAGAGAATTTCATTAGATCCACAAAAGTTGCGAATAGCCATTATTGCTATTGATGGTCGCCTAGCTACGCAACATCTAAAAATAACACTTCTCTCTCATTTTTCTAATCATATAGAGAAAATAACGACAAAAATGTTATATGAGTTAGATTCAACCAATAACTCACAATATGATTTGTATTTGTGCTCGCAATATGGGAAAAATTTAGCAATTCCTAATACACCTTCACCGCTATATTATATTGATGAAACTTTAGATGAAGTTAACTATCTTAATTCACTTAATAAAATTTTTATTGAGGATTTTCAGTATAGTAAGAAATTACCAAATATTTCTCTAAAATCACTTACAAATAACGAATATGAAATTTTGAATGAACCAGAGTTATTGCAAAATCATTTTAAAATATATTTGCGCAATAATTTGTGTTTGTATTTAAATTTCAAGTCTACTAAAGAAAATATTACGGTTTATAAGGTCTGTAATAAAACTAAAAGTAAAAATATTGATTTTACAGTTGCAATTTCATTAGCGATTAATGGTGATTTTCAAAAGTTAAAAATGATTTTTAATGTGATTAATAATTTGAAGATTAATGTAGACAGTTTGTCTACTTTAGAAGATGGGATTATTAGTTATAGTAGTTTGTTCTTTCAACGTTAAATAAAGAAAAAGGTGATTTTATGGTAAAAAAAGTTATTATCAATGCTGATGATTTTGGTATGTCGGAGGCTTTTAACTATGGTGCAATTAAGGCATACAATGAAGGAATTGTTTCTTCAACTTCAATAATGATTAATCAGGAAGCTGTGCCACACGCCGTGTCATTACTAAAACAAGCTCCAGGTCTTTATGTTGGTCTTCATGTAAATTTGACTACAGGTTCACCGGTTTCAGATCCAGCAGAAATTCCTAATTTGGTTAATCCTGATGGTAGTTTTATTGGCTCAGCAAAATTTAAAACACATGAAGCAATTTTTTCCTATAAGGATGTTTATACCGAAACTGAAGCTCAAATACAAAAGTTTCGGCAAGTATTTGGCTTTTATCCTTCCCATATTGAACCTCATTCGGCAATGGATGATAATTCAATTGGAGCATTGATAGCATTGGCAAATAAGTATCAGCTGCATTATGGCGAAGTTCCATATCAAGGTCACTTTGTTCAATCTAGTTCTGAAAAATATTGGCAAGTAGAGTCTGTTTTAAGATTGGATCCTGATTATATGAATTTGTTAAATCGGGGAGTAGGAGTTTCGGACTTTATTTCAGATCGCTTTGGAGTGATTAAAAACCATGATAATGGCTTAATAACAGAATTTCATTTTCATCCTGGATATGTTGACCAATATGTACTGCAACATTCTGGACTTACATTGGCACGAACTAAAGATTTAGCAACTTTATGCTCTAATACCCTTAAGGGATGGATTCAGGATAATGATATTCAATTAGTTAGTTTTGGTGATTTAAAAAAGTAGCTACTTATGATTGTTAGTAATCAATATTAGAATAAAGCAAAGATTTAATCATGTAAAAACGGTATTTAATGTAGTAGTTAAGTGCCGTTTTTTGATTGAATTTCCGCTATAAACTATATGCTATAATTATTAAATGTAGCTGAAATTATTCAAACTATTTAAATTAATAATTTAATTTAAAAGCAATAAAAACAAGGCTTTATATTTGCTCAACCTATATATCCTAGTTAAAAGTTTCAAAGATCAAAAAATGAAAAAATATAAGAACATCTATTAATTAATAAATATTTTATACAATAGTGGGGTTCCGATTTGGAGTGGCACCATCTATTTGTTCATGCATCAGGTTGGCTATTCATATGGCCAAATTAATTTGTATTTGGCACTCTTTTGGATAATAACTTTTGTTGCAGAAATCCCATCAGGTTATACGGCAGATCATTTTGGCTATTTGCATACAATTCAATTTAGTGCAATTATCAGAGCAATTGGTTTAATTATACTGACTGTGCCGTTTTCAAATATTACAATCCTTGTTGCCAGTGGGATTTTAACAGCCTTAGGTGATTCTCTGCAATCTGGGACGATGACATCGTGGATTGCAAATAAGGCTAAAAAGGAAAATAAAGCGGCTGAACTTGGCGATATCTATTCAAATTATCGAATATTAGCAACGCCAATAAGTATGATAGTTGGCTTTATAGGTGCCAATTGGTTAGGCAACGTTAATTAGCATATCCATTAGTTGCTGGTCCTTTGCTTCTGATAATGACAGCCCTGATACTAACTTTCATACTTAAATATGATAATAAAAATATTACTGAAACTAGCGCAGACCTGAAAAGACTTAATTTGATAACAGATGTTAAAAGTGTGGTAAAAAATGAAGCGGACACCTTTAAACTGATTTTGCTATTTTTGCCAATAGATTTTATTACTTATAGTCCCTATACCCAGTGGCAGCTATATTTTCAGCGTGGGCACAAAATCAATACCGGCTTTATACTGGTGGCAATCAATCTAGTTGGTATCTTGGCATCTTTTGTTTATAAAAAATTAAATAAAAGAAAAATCAGTCAATTTACAATAATTATCTTTGTTGCTTTTTTGGCAGCGGTGATGATTATTTTATCAATTACATTGACCAGCTTATACTATCTTTCCATTCTGTTTTTCCTGTTACATATTGCATTTTATGATATTAGGTTAATTGCTCAAGATACTATTTTGCAATTAAAAATTAGCACAGAGACAAGCAGGGCAACAATTATTTCGGTTAATAATGCACTAGAAGCTGCGGTTTATGTAGTTATTTTAGCCATCAATGGTTATATTTTTGATCACTTTGATATTGGAGTTGCATGGGGCGTGTTAGCTATCACTGGGACGGTTCTATTTTTAATAGCACTAATTATCTATCATCAAGGCTGCAAGCAAAACTATAATAATTTAAAGTAACAAAATCATTTCCATTTGTTGTTGACTTATTTTAAAAAACATCTTATAATTTTTTCATTGAGAGTTGGAGGTAATTCTGATGATTAGTAGAAATTGTCTAAAATTACATTTGAATACTCGTAGCTACTTTAGCTTCTTTAGATAGCGTTTGGATTCATCTAGTTGGATTCAAGCGGAACGCAAGTTTGAATCTATCTATGATGGCTAAAGCAGTTTGATTGCAATTAGTCACATGATTTCTAAGTGGCTAATTGCAACATTAAATTTAAAATGAATTTTTTAAATACCCACTTAGGAATTAAGTGGGTATTTTTTATTAAAATATTTTTAAATATTATGGAGGAAAAATAATGCATATTAAAAAAATAATTGCTGGAATTAGTTTGGTAAGTTTATTACTTTTAGGTGGTTGCAGCAGTAATAAGACTGGTAAAAGCGCAACAGTTAAACATGTTGGCGTTTTACAAGTTGTTCAACACCCATCACTTGATGAAGCATACAAGGGCTTTAAGGAAGGCCTAAAGGACGGCGGTTACGTTGAAGGTAAAAATTTAAAAATTGATTATCAAAACGCGCAAAATAGTCAAGATAATTTAAAGAGTATGAGTGACAAATTGGTTAATGAAAAATCTGATCTCGTACTGGGAATTGCCACACCAGCTGCCCAAAGCTTAGCTAATACAACGCAAAATATACCAATTGTTGTTACGGCTGTAACTGACTTAAAAGCTGCTAAGTTAGTCAATTCAAATGAAAAACCTGGTAAAAATGTCACGGGGACTACCGATATGGTTTCAATTGATAAGCAAATCAAATTATTATTGTCAATTGTTCCTAAAGCAAAGACAATCGGTATTATGTACAATGCTGGCGAGGCCAATTCAAAAATCCAAGCCGATTTAGCAATTGCCGCATTAAAGAAGGCTGGGGTCAAGGTCATAGTTAAAACAGCTAATACAACTAACGATGTGCAACAAGTAACAGAAACTTTAGCTGATAAAGTTCAAGGAATATATGTTCCAACTGATAATACTTTTGCTTCTGCAGCTTCACTGATTGGTAAAGTCGTGAAGGAAAAGAAAATCCCGTTAGTAGCTGGTGCAACTGAGCAGGTTAAAAATGGTGGTCTTGCCTCAATCGGAATCGATTATGAATCATTAGGAAGACAAACGGGTAAAATGGCTGCTAAAATTTTGTCGGGTAAGGCAAAACCTCAAGATATGCCTGTTGAAAAGGCTACTAATTTAAAGTTAGTGGTCAATAAGAAGATGGCTAAGGCTTTAGGAATTGATCCAAAATCGATTAAGGCACCTAAATAGTATAGAAAGGCAAGTGGATAAGTAAATATGATGAATACTTTTTGGGATTTATTTCTTTCGGCAACTTCGCAAGGATTGCTTTGGTCCTTGATGGCAATTGGGGTTTACCTGACCTTCAGGATTCTTGACTTAGCAGATATGACTGCTGAAGGCAGTTTTCCTTTAGGTGGTGCAATTACCACAATGTGCTTAATTAACGGTGTTAACCCAATTTTAGCAACACTTGCTGCTTTTGGCGGTGGCATGGTTGCTGGTCTAGTCACCGGCATTTTAAATACCAAGCTAAAGATTCCGGCTCTTTTAGCAGGGATTGTCACGATGACTGGTCTATACTCGATAACTTCACGAGTAATGCTCAACGCTGCCAATGTTTCGCTTCTGGGCAAGGCAACTATTTTCACTATGGCACAAAACTTGGGCCTGTCTCACAACAACGCTGTCATTGTTACGGGGCTAATTATTTCGTTATTAGTAATTGGACTGCTAGTAATATTTTTTAGAACTGAAATCGGCTTGGCGATGCGGGCAACTGGCGATAATCCCGAAATGAGTGCTGCTAACGGCATTAAGACACAAAATATGAAAATCTGGGGTTACATGATTTCTAATGGCTGCATTGCTCTTTCAGGCGCACTGTTAGCCCAAAACAATGGCTTTGCTGACCTTAATTCTGGAGTTGGTACACTTGTTGTTGGACTAGCTTCGATTATTATTGCTGAAGTATTAATTCGTAATTTAGCAATTGGTGGGAGAATGCTGACATTGGTCATTGGTGCAATCGTTTATCGCTTAATTTTAGCCTTGGTTTTCCAAATGAACGTTGAACCTTCGGATGCTAAACTCGCTTCAGCTTTAGTATTAATTGTGTGTTTGGCACTGCCTAATTTTAAATTATCGCGCAAAAATAAAGGGGAGAATAAAAATGTCTCAAGTACTGAAAATTAAAAATTTACATCAAACCTTTGAACGAGGAACAGTCAATGAAAATCGCGTGTTGCGTGGAGTTAACCTTGAATTAGAAGCCGGCGATTTTGTAACAATTATCGGCAGCAATGGCGCGGGAAAATCAACGTTACTCAATTGCATTGCGGGAACTTTACCCATTCAAGAAGGGCAAATTATTTTAAATGGTACCGATATTAGTAAGTTACCCGTTACTAAGCGTGCCAAAAACATTAGTCGCGTCTTTCAGGATCCTAAGATGGGAACAGCTGTCAGATTAACAGTTGAAGAAAATCTGGCTTTAGCAATGAAGCGCGGGCAACATCGCGGCTTTCGTGCAGGTGTTAAAAGACAGGATCGGCAGTTTTTCAAGCAGCAACTTTCCCAACTTGATTTAAATTTAGAAAACCGCTTAGATGCCGAAATCGGGTTACTGTCTGGTGGTCAAAGGCAAGCAATTACGCTATTAATGGCAACTTTGCAACGACCAGATTTAATTTTACTTGATGAACATACGGCTGCTCTTGATCCGCGAACCTCGATTACGGTAATGCAATTAACTGAAAAATTAATCAGTAAGCAAAAGTTAACGGCATTCATGGTTACGCATAATATGGAAGATGCTATTCGCTATGGCAATCGGCTTATCATGCTTCATCAGGGTCGCGTGGCATTAAATCTTGCTGGAGAAGAAAAGAAAAAGATGACAGTGCCCAAGCTGATGGAACTATTCCAAAAGCACGTTGGTTCAGAGTTAAAAGATGATGCAATCCTGCTTGCTTAATTAGTTGTCAATAAAAGTATTCATAAAATTTGCTTAATTAAAAAAAGGCCTTTGCTAATTGCTGTGCAACACAGCTTTTAGTCAAAGACCTTTTTTGATTATTGGATTTGCCTAGTTTCAGGCATTATTATCATTTTATGCGAGAAAAGGATTCTTGATAATTTTTTCTAGCATAAAAATCAATCCTTATTTGTTTTATACCTTTAGCGCATATTTAAATGGCAGACTATTTTCAATTGAGCTTACTTGGTAATTTTTTTGAAAAGCGTTTTTGGGTTTTATCAAATGAATAACCGATTTTAGCATAAAATTGATGTGCGCTAGTTCGACTAGTACTTGAGTTTAAGCGAATTGCTGTAATTTGCTTTTCTTTGGCATATTCTTCAATTGTGGTCATTAGTGCGGTGCCGATGCCGCGGTGCTGTGCAGCACTATTTACGGCTAACGCCATAATGTTGAGCATGGGGTCAAGGTAAGTTTCTTGATAAAGTTCCGCGTGAACATAGCCTGTGATTTTACCTGTGTGAGCATCTTCTGCCACCAAAATTAAATGGTGGGGATCAGCGAGCAAGTGTTGCATGTTGGTTTTCGTCTTAATTAGCGGATAGTTATATCCAAGCTGGTCGCAATTTATTTTCTGAATAGCTGCACTGTCTGTTATTTTTGCATGTCGAATCATTGTTAGTACCGGTGTCCTTTAGTTTGCCGAATTTGTTTAAGCTGAATGAGATAGGCAATTAAGCCGATAAACAACCAAATAATAATTGTGAAATAACTTGCTGTGAGGTTACCTTGACCAGTTTTAATTAAGTTAACTGGCCCGTAAAAGGGAAATAGCACAGCAATTTTCGCAAGCCAAGCTGGGTAAGCTGTAATAATTACCAAAATGCCGGAGACAAGCTCAATTAAGGAACTAAACAGATTTTGAGCAAAATATGGGTCATTCATCTGCCACGAAATTGTCCAAGCAGTAAAGCCTAAAATAATGCCATTAGTGCAAAGCAATGGTAATAGTGTTAAGGCACGAGCGATAATCGTTAACGGTGCACCAAAGCAGAAGGCAAGAAAGAGGTTAATTATTGCTAGTAAATAGCCAACGATCAAGGCTACGATTGCTTTACTGAGCCAATAGCGCGGACTAAAGGGACGTTTAGTAATCATTTCAAAATCGATGCACAAATTTGCATCTTTAACCAGTAGCTCATTCATTGTTTGCAAGGATAGTCGTGCAGCATCTATTGCAATCGATGCAATGCCAACACTCCAATTAAACCTTCCCGTATATTGCGTTGTAATTAAGACTAGCAATAAGAGGTCGATTAACGGCGTTAAGAAAAAGTAAACTAATTTTGTACGCCAGTTATTTAAGAAAGATAGTGAAGAAAATTGGGTAGCAATCATTAGAGAATCTTCAGAGCTCCTTTCTTTCTAGCCAAAAAGTTGACTTTTCTGACAACAACATTAATTAAAAGCAGCCATAGACCTAGACTAACGCCGTACGACAACCAGTTGAAAGTAACTTGTCTAGTCAATGTTGCAATTGGTGCGGTAATTGGAATTAGCCATTGTGAAAAATTAGTTATGGGTTCTAGAATTTTGCTATTGCCAAATAAGCCGGCTAACAGAAGGATTGGTGTTCCGATTAATGTTTCGTAGACCATTGCATCGGCTGTTAGTGTTAAAAATGAAGCAATTAGCATTCCCATGATAGCCGCGCCAAGCCATAATAGAAAAATAATCAAGATTAGTTGCAAATTAACATTGCCGGTAGCAACGCCAAGTATTTTGGCTAATAAAAAGCTGAGTGGAAAGGCACACAGACCGTAGGCAGAAGCGGGTAATAGGAGTGTGATTAGGGATGCACGCTCATCGAATTGATTATTCAATAAATAAGGTAGTGTTCCCTTATATTTTTCAAAACTGATGCAGCCAGCGACTGTTGTACATGATGACCACATTCCAAAAATACCACTTTGCAACCATAACATGGAATTATCCAAGTTGTGATTGGCGTAGGCAATGGTGTACTGCATTAAAAAAATCGCGGTAGTACTGGTAATTGTCAACCAAACAAAGTATTGGTCAGACAGATAATCTTTAGCGTGAAAGAGGAATAAACGAATAAAACGCATGTTACTTCCTCCTTAACTGTGGTGCTAAGGCTAAGTAAGATTCCTCTAGTGTTGCTGGTCTGTCAATGTGACTGACTTTTGACAAGTTAACAATATCGTTAACACTGCCAGTGGCAAAGACTTTACCACCGCCAAGTAAAACAATGTGGTCAGCCAAGGTCTCAACCTCGCTCATTGTATGGCTAGTTAGTAAAATACTAATCCCGCTATTTGCCAAATATTTAATTGTGTCACGAATGCTCTTAGCAATTTCAACATCAAGCCCACTTGTTGGTTCATCAAGTAAGAGTAAATTAGGTTGACCTAAAAGTGCTCGGGCGATATGTAATCTCTGGGTCATCCCTTTTGAAAATGTTCCTGCCTTTTTGTCAGCCACATTCGCTAAGTCTACAATTTCTAGAACGCGTTTAATTTCATCTTTTTGCTGGCGATAGGAGATCTTGGCTAAATCGGCAAAGAAAGCCAGGTTTTGTCTAGCAGTTGCGTTGCGATAAAAGCCCAATTCGCCACCAAAAGAAACGCCCATTCGTGGTCGTCTTTTTGCAGTAGTAATTTCTTGGCCATTAATAAATATCTGCCCAGAAGTAGGAATTAAATAGCCGCCAATAATTGATACGGTGGTGGTTTTGCCAGCACCATTAGGTCCTAAGAGCGAAACAATTTCGCCTTTAGCAATTGTGAAAGAAACGTCAACAAGTGCGTCAAACGACTGTTGTCCGTTTTGATAAATCTTTTTTAAGTGTTTAACTGATAATATATTTTCCAAAAAATTATTCTCCGTCAATTAAGTTGTAATTTGATCAATCACTAAAAAGGAAGGTGTGATTATTGATCGGATGATTACAGGTTAATTTGAAGAACAAATTGATGTAACATTAAGTCTATGAGAAAAATTATAACATAGATTTATTTTTGTGCTAGATCTTTTTAATAAATAAGGAGAATATCATGACCTCATTTAAGTATTTACAGCACGTAACGATTGGCAAAGTGAAAACAAATCAGCCAATTAAAAAAAGAAGGATTTCTTATTTCAGAAATCCTTCTTTTAGTTTAATCAACAGACTTTAGAGCTGCCAGCATGTCAAGATTTTTCAATTTATGATTAACAATAAAACCGAGTGCAATCGTAATTACCCCAACTACGCCTAACGGCCAAAGAAAGCTATCGACAGACAGGGCAGGATTGAACATGACATTAGCTGGCGGTACAACATAGAGGATGTATTGGTAAAGTAGGTCGCCTGTCAAGTAGCCGACCAAAATTCCGATACAAGTCAGCAATATTGTCTCGCGATAGATGTACATTGTAACTTCATTATCATAAAAGCCAAGGACTTTAATAGTGGAAAGTTCACGAATCCGTTCAGCAATATTAATATTAGTTAAATTATACAAAATTACGATTGCGAGCAATCCCGCTACAATTATCAAGACAAGCATAATCATATTGAGCGATTGAACGACGACATCAAGTTCCTGACTGATTGCAGTGTTTTGAACGACGCCACTCACACCATTTAATTTCATAAACTTAGCGGCCATGTTGCGAGTATTTTGACGTGAGCCATTTTTGAGAATAACAAGGTTGGCATTGGACTTAAACTGCCTGCCAAAGATATTTTGATAAACCGTCGGCGTCATTAATGCAAAGTGCCCCATATACATTTCTGTAATTGCGGCGACTTTCATTGTGCGCTGGTGATTATCTTGGTCGGTCAAGGTAATATGCTCGCCAGGTTTGACTCCTAATAAGCTAGCAAGTCGCTCTGAAATCACAATCCCTTGATTAGTTAATGAGATTGGCCGTTTAGTTCGGCGCTGGTCTAAATGCAAATACTGGTGAAATTGTTTTTTATCTTGCGGCACAATCATTGTGATGTCTTGTGTGTCACCGTTTTTGCCAGCAATTTTAGTCAAGGACTGATAGTAGATTGGCATTTCTTGTCTAACGCTGTCAGTTTTGAGCTGGTGATTTAACGCTGTTTTTTCACTAGCGGAAATCGGCGATTGTTGAGCAACAATCAAGTTGTAGTGGATGAGGTCATTAAATTGGCGATCATTCATGTTGCTGATTGAGTTTTTAACGGCAAAACCAGTAAAGAGTAGAGTAGCAGAGCCACAAACACCGAAGATAGTCATGAGCATGCGCTTTTTATACCGAAAAATGTTGCGTGCAGTGACTTTATGGGTGAAATTGAGATGCTGCCAAATAAACGGGATTTTTTCTAATAAAATTTTAGAGCCGGCAACAGGTGGTTTAGGCAACAAGAGCGCTGCTGGCTTTTCCTTGAATTCAGTTCTAGCAGTTAAGTATGCTGGCAAAACCGAACTGATCCAGGCAAGCAGAAGCGCGATTAGACTGATTTGCCAGTAAAAGTGCTCTTCAATCGGCGGTAAAGTTAGTGACTGGTAATAAGCATGGTAAACAATTTGCGGCATTAATGTATGTCCCAAATAGACACCAGCAATTGTCCCGAGCGTTCCTGCAAGAAAACCATACAGAATAAATTTGTTAATAATGACGTAATCGTCATAGCCAAGAGCCTTCATGGTACCAGAGTTGATTCGTTCCTCGTCAATGAACCGATTCATCGTTGTGAAGGTAACTAGTGCGGCAACAAAATACAAGAAAATAGGAAAGACTTTGGCAAGGTCTTCAACCACTTGTGCTACTGTGCTGTAGACAAGGTCGCCTTCGCCGCCAGGGATTTCGCGCCGATTATAAACGTGGTAGGTAGGTGCTGGTAATTTATCGAGCAATTTTTGCGATTGCTTAATTTGACGCTCACCAGCTGCTAGTTTGCTTTTGGCTTGGGCAGCAGCGTGAGCTAACTGCTGCTCTTTTTTCCGTAATAGTTGTGCCTTAGTAGTTGATTCTTGTTTAGCTGCAGCTAATTGTGCTTGCTGAGCAGGCGTAGGGGCGCTAATTTGGCTAGCTTGAGCTGTAAGTTGTGCTTGCCGCAATTGTAGTTCATTTTTAGCAGTAATTAAATTTTGTCTTCCAGTTTGAATTTTGGCCTTAGCAGCCGTGATTTTAGCAGTTTGCGCCTTTAATTTTTGTTGAGCTGCAGTAACAATTCTTCGCTTGCGTTTAGGAGCTTCAGTCTTTAGCGTGTGTTCAAGTGTGCGCTTATGGTCGTTAAGACGAGTGGCATAAAGCTTACCATAGGAGTCAAGTCCGCGCAGGTTGCGATAAGTTAAATTAGCCGTTGTGTAGATGCTTTGGTCAAAATCAGCGGGCAAAATAACAGCGTATCCCTTTAACTCACCAGTACCGCTATTGCTTTGACCAAGATTGACATTAGATAATATTTGGCTAGAGCGAACGAACCCAACAATCTTAAATTGGTGCCGCCGTAACATTTTTGTACCTAAGAGACTCTTTTTTTCGGTAAAAGCAATTGTCTGACCCAATTTGTACCGTTTTTGAAAATGAGCGGCAACGGCAATTTCATTGTTAGCTCGTGGCAAACGACCAGAGCGCAGTTCGTAGCGACCAACCTTTTGCGGCTTTGAAAAAATACGCCAGCTTTCGTGGCTATTTTTCAACACAGCGTCCGTCATGTAGCCGAATTCGACAGTTTGGCTGCCAGCAGCATGCCGGATTTTCTGAGTATCTTGTTTGTCTAAGCCATAATTGCTGATAACTGTTAAGTCCGGTGTCTTTAGCGTTTGGGCATAATGATTCCCTGTGTCGCGCATGTCAGGTCCTGTAACCATCAAGCCTACAAGGGCAAAAGCGCCAATCATCATTAAGCCAAAAATTGATAAAAATTGTCCTTTAGTATGCTTAATTGACTGCCAAAAATCTTGCCAAACAACTTTGTTCATCGTGATGCGCCTTCTTTACCATTTAACATTGGCGATTGCTTCAGGATGGGGATTTTGCTCAATTTGTGTGACTTGACCATCATGAAAGTGAATCACACGGTCAGCAATTGGCGCAATGGTGCTGTTATGTGTGACAATGATTACCGTAGCACCTTTTTCCCGGCTCATATTGGCGATGATTTGTAAGACACTCTTTCCAGTTTCATAATCTAGGGCACCAGTTGGCTC
The DNA here is from genome assembly GCF_029392875.1 of Lactobacillus sp. ESL0677. Lineage (NCBI taxonomy): Bacteria > Bacillati > Bacillota > Bacilli > Lactobacillales > Lactobacillaceae > Lactobacillus > Lactobacillus sp. ESL0677. Next base: position 769,315 of record NZ_CP113946.1, read on the forward strand.
GTCGCAGAGCAAAATCTTGGGGTTCTTAGCGATTGCGCGGGCAATTGCGACTCGTTGCTGCTCTCCGCCCGACAGTTCAGCCGGAAAATTATTAATGCGCTTTTGCAAACCAACATCAATTAGTGTCTGTACCGGATCTAATGCGTCCTTAACAATTTCTGAAGCAAGTTCCACATTTTCTTTGGCTGTCAAATTTTGAATCAGATTATAAAATTGAAAAACAAAGCCAATATCGTTTCTGCGGTAAGTGGTTAATTGCCGTTTGTTATACTTAGCGATATCTTGACCATCAATGATGACGTCGCCGCTAGTGTTGGTATCCATCCCACCCAAAATATTAAGAATGGTCGACTTACCGGCACCAGATGCCCCTAAAATAATCGCGAGTTCACCTTGTTCAACAGAAAAACTAACATCATTATTGGCCAATACTTCTGTGTCACCAGTTTGATATTTTTTAAAATTATGTCTTACCTCAATGTAGCTCATGTAAATTTACTCCTTGAAAGAACAAAATTTATTTTAAATATTCTTCTAAAACCTGCAGTACACCCATATCATTATTGCTTGGAGCTTCGTACTTGGCAATTTTCTTTAGCTTGGGATTGCCATTTTTCATTGCGTAACCAAAGCCGGCGAGTTCAATCATCTCCTTGTCATTCATGCCATCACCGAAGGCAATTAGTTCCTCTGGTTTAACGTTGAAATAACGCAGAAAATATTTGATGCCTTGTCCTTTGTTAACGCGATTAGGCATCACGTCAATATTATCAAAGCCACTTGTTGTGCAGTGGATTCGCTCGCTGCTGTTTTGGTTAAATCTGGCTTCAAGTTCACTGGCTAAGTTTGCATCGCAATTAAGGGTAAGTTTAGTCAGATTGTCGCTAGTTGGCAAGTCTGTTAAGTCCGCAACTTCAATGACATTTGGATAGAAAAAATGCATTGAACTTTTGAATTTTGCGGAAGCCTGCTTGCTAAGATAAGAACGTTCAAGTCCGCTAGCGGTAATTTCGGTTGCTGGGTAATTTTGTTGGATAAAACTGATTAATTTAATACCTGCTTGATAAGTAAAAACGTGCCGTAAAATAATATTGTTATCCTGTGTCAAAATGGAGCCATTGTCAGCAACAATATCAATTCGGTCTAAAAAGCCATAAAAGTCTTTTTGCAAGCGAGATAATGGTCGCCCGCTGGAAGCGATGAAGTGGATATGATGCTTGCGCAATTCGGTTAGGATTTTATCAAAACGTTGGTGGTCAAACGTCTTTTCGTCATTTACAAAGGTACCGTCCATGTCAACGGCAACGGCCTTAAAAGGAATCTCTTTCATGTTCTTCTCCTTAATTATGTCTTAAAGTTATTATATAGTAGTTACGATAATATTTTAATTGATATTGACCATTCTTTTGTAAATAAAAACAGCCCCACGTTTATTGTGAGGCTATTTTTAAAATATTTAATTAATCTTGGACATTATTTGGTTTTTTTCTGCCAACTAACCAGCAAAGTAGAACTGCTAAGATGGCTTCAATCACAATAATGATAATGTTTAAGCCTAATTTTAATTGACCCAAATTCATCATGCCAATGTTGTGACCGCCAAGGTAGAGATCAAGAATGATTGAGCCGATAATCAGGACAAACATTGTAATCCATTGATTGCGGCTGAAGGCAATGCCATATTCTTCTTCGCGACGTCTAATACTTGGCAAAATTACGCCTAGCCCGATTAAGACAACAATTGCGACAATATTAATGATTAATTCATACCACCAATAACTGCTGAACTGTTTAACGTCTAGCGGGGCAATTCCTAAAACAGTTGCAACAGCTGTAACTATTAATAGGAAGAATCCTGCAAGATAAGCTAGTTTATCATTTTTGATAAAGACATAGTCAGACGAAAATTTCTTAGAGTTCTTTCTAATTCGCATGAAGGAATAGAAAATCCAGCAGGTAACACCTGGTGAGATGATACCGTTGAGGTTTAATAACCAATTAAAAATGTCATTCATGTTAGGTAAGAAAATACCAAGTAACATGATGAAAGCTGACAAGGCAACAGTTAAGATATAGCCGTTGATTGGCAAACCGTTTTTGTTCTTTTTGCGTAAGAACTTCGGCATGTACTTGTCACCGGTATCAGAAATCAACATTCTGGTCATGGCGTCTAGTAAAACGGCTAAAAGAGCAGCGTTATAAAAGACAGATGTCCAAGACCACAAGTAGAGTAGACCTTTGCCAAGACCATATTGTCTACCAACCATGTCGAAGACGTAGTATTCACCGTTCATCTTCAGGTCATTTGGAATATGATTGGCATTGAAGTAAATACCAAGAGCAAATGAACCAAAGACAGTTAAGAAGATGGTCATAATTGCTAGAGCAATCATTGCTTTAGGAAAGTCAGATTTTGGCTTCTTCATTTTAGTAACGTATGGCGCAACTAATTCACAACCGTTGAGGGCATAGATTAACATGGCAATGGTAGTCCAGTAATGCATGTCAAACTTAGGAATAAGTGAGTGCCAAGTGAAGTTGGTGGTTGCCATGTGACCGCCAGATTTGCTTAGTCCAACAAAGGCTAAAAAGACAAACATGAAGGTCATAATTAACATCATGCCACCGCCAATTGTTGATAATACTTCCATTGATCTTGAGAAGTAGTGTTCAACAATAATGAAGATAATGAACATGGCAAAAGTCATCAGAGCAAAGTTCTTGTTTGAAATTTGGTCCTGAAACTTGCCGGAGCCAGTGACGGCCCAGCCAATGTCGACGATAATTGTGTTAGCTGAATCAACCGCATATGGAATTGAGGCTGCCCAGTATGTCCAAGCGGTAAAGTAGCCCAAAAATTCGCCGTCTGTTCCGCGGACCCATGATGATAGTCCCCCACCTTCCTTATTAAAGACTGATCCTAACTGACCAACCATTAAAGAATATGGAATCACGTAAAAAATACACATGATAATCCATGAAGTGACAACAGGCATTCCCTGATTTTGGAAGTTGTACATGATGTCGTCTAAGCCGATAACAGTACAAAAAGCCATCAGAGTTAATACCGGCCACGAAATATATTTCTTGTTTGAACCTATTTCATCCACTGAGATTATCTCCTTTAAAAATAATTAACGTGTTCTATTTTACCATTATTACGATGTCTGACTAGTCCCAAAATAAAGATATTTAGTTAGAATAATCTTAAAATAATTTAATTTGAGAATAATTTTGGTAAAAAGTTAGCTGAAATTGCTGCTAGTATTGAATTTTGTGCTGCTGTGAGTTAAGATTATTATCGTTAATAACTACAAATAAAGAAAGAAGGATTCTTATGTCAGGACATTCAAAATGGCACAATATTCAAGGCCGCAAGAATGCGCAAGACGCTAAGAGAGGTAAAATTTTCCAAAAACTATCTCGTGAGATATATATGGCTGCAAAGAATGGTGGTCCTGACCCCTCAGGGAATCCTAACTTGCGGATGGTAATGGATAAAGCTCGTGCTAACAACATGCCTAAGACTAACATTGACCGTGCACTCAAAAAGGCTGAAGGAAATTCAGACGAGCACTACGATGAGATTACTTATGAAGGCTATGCACCTGGCGGTGTTGCTGTTTTTGTTGAAGCTTTGACTGATAACAAGAACCGGACAGCTTCTTCAGTTCGTGTTGCTTTTACGCGTAATGGTGGTTCACTTGGTGCTACTGGTTCAGTTGCTTATATGTTTGACCGTAAGGGTTACATTGCAATTGACCGGACAACAACTGATGCTGATGAAGACCAAATGTTACTTGACGTAATGGATGCTGGTGGCGATGACTTGCAAACTAGCGATGAAGTTTACGAGATTTACACTGATCCTAAGCAGTTAGCACAAGTTCGTGACGCTTTAGAAAAGGCTGGCTATAAGCTTGCTAACGCTGAGTTAACGATGATTCCTGAGAATACTACACCAGTACCAGAAGACAAGAAGGAACAATTTGCTAACCTTGTTGACGCCTTAGAAGACGATGACGATGTGCAAAATGTTTACACTGCCGCTGCTGATGAAGATTAGGTTTAATATAAAATAACGATTAATCACTCAATTTTTTGAGTGATTTTTTATTTATAAAAAATTTTTCACCTCTTTTGCGTATGTACTTGTAGAGCACAGGCAAAGGAGGCTTTTTATGCGGATTAAGGAAACGGTTAACTCGTTAATTGAAGAAGCAATTGCTGAACACGCTAGCGACATATTCTTCTTGGTACATGATGAGCAAATGGTGGTTAACTTACGGACAATTACTGGGATTAGTCAAAGAGCGGTATTTACGTTAAATGAAGGAAAAGAAATTATCAACTTTCTCAAATATGGCGCGCAAATGGATATTGCTGAACATCGTAGGCCGCAGGTTGGGGCATTGACATATGATTACCATCAAGAAAAGTATTATCTGCGTTTATCGAGCATTGGCGATTTTACCGGTTGTGAAACGCTTGTGTTACGGATTATTTATCAAGTGCAGTCGGGCCAGTATTTTTTGCCTAAGCAAATTGAAAAATTAACGCAGTTAGCTAAACGGCGCGGCTTAATTGTCACAAGTGGACCCACTGGCTCTGGTAAAACCACGACGATGTATAAGTTGGCGCAAGCTGTTGGGCAGGAAAAAATGGTGATGACAATTGAGGATCCAGTTGAAATCCACCAAGCATCATTTTTACAAACTCAGGTTAATGATGAAGCTGAAATTAGTTATGCGCGATTACTAGAAGCAGCTTTGCGTCATCGTCCGGATATATTAATTATTGGTGAAATTCGAAATGCCCAAACGGCACGGTTAGCAGTTGATGCTGCGCTAAGCGGACACCTCGTGCTAGCGACTGTCCATGCTAAGAGTACACTGCAAACAATTTCACGATTAGAGAGCTTGCAAATTAATCAAAATGAGCTAAGTAACTGTTTAACAGCCGTTTCTTACCAACGACTCTTGCCAACAGCAAACGGCTTTTCATGCTTACTCGATATTGCCAGTGGACAAGACTTGCAGGATAGTATTGAGCAAACTCAACGAGGAAATTTTGTTAAGTGGACGGATAATTTAGCAGAACTGAAACAGCGAGGTGAAATTAGTGCGCCAATCTATGAACAATTTCAAGAAGGGTAAGTTGACGGGCCAAGAGCAGCTAGCCTTTCTTGATTATTTACAAAATAGCCTGGCCAATGGCTTTTCTCTTAGCACCAGTTTGGAATTAATGCCGATATTATGGTCAAAACGTAAGAAAATGCTAACAGGGTTAAGCAAAAGAATGACTTTGGGCGCCAATTTAGGTCAGGAAATGTGGCAACTGGGTTTTAGTAAAACAGTTGCTACACAAGTTGAATTAGCAATGCAGCAAGGAAATTTGCTTGATTGCTTATCACAGCTAGCTACGCTGAATCGCTTGAAAAATGAACAAGTTAAGAAGCTGAAAACGGAAATGTCATATCCAGTGGTGTTAGTCGTAATGATGGTTGCATTGCTTGTTTTTATGCAGACCTTTGTATCAAGTCAGTTTTCGTCTTCTAACGAGCATACAGGTGACGTCTTGCTGGTAGGCATACTGGGGTTAGGTCTGCTATTTCTCTACTATTTCACGCAAGTCCTAACTCTTTTACGTAAGCAAGATTACCATTCACTAAAAAAACTAGCGCATTACCCAATTATTGGTGCAACAGTCAAAGTGTATGTCAAATATCTTTTAGTTTATGATATTGGCTTATTGGTTGCGAGTGGATTTTCCTTGCAAAAGATGTGTCAGTATGCAGCTAATCAGGAAAAAGGGTCACTGCAGCAGTATCTTGGTGCTAAGGTAAACCGAAAGTTAGCCAAGGGCAAGAGTTTGCAGGAGATTATTAAGCAGGAATTATTTTTGCCAGATGAATTAGTAATTTTGCTTGAGACGGGATCAACTAAGGGCGATTTAGGTAATCGCTGTTTACTACTCGGACAAACATTATTTACAGATTTAACTAGTAAAATTGAAAAATTAATCGTTAATGTTCAACCAGTTTGCTTTATTTTGATTGGATTGTGCATTATCGGGATGTATTTAAAGTTGTTGCTGCCAATGTATGCCATGATGCAGCAGATTTAAGGAGATTATGATGAAGAAAAAGTTTAAACAATATTTATTAAAGATTTTAGCTAAAAGTCGGAAGGCACAAGGCTTTACATTGATTGAAATGGTCGTGGTTATTGCCATTATTGTATTGCTGCTCTTGATTATTGCACCTAACTTGACCAAGCAAAAACAGAGTGCGGCTGATCGTACCGAAGACGCCTTTAAGACAACCTTGCAAACGCAGGCCGATCTTTATGAAGAGGACAAGGACCGTAAGGGTAAAGATATTACTTTCCAAAATATGTTTGAAGATGGTTATTTGACCAAAAATCAACTTGATAAGTCCAAAAATTATACGGTAAATAATGGTGTGGTTGAAAAAGGCAATTAAAGTTAAATTTTCTGGCTTTACATTAGTAGAAATGATTGTGTGCTTAGTGATTGCACTCAGCTTAGTGATGCTTGGAACTGTCGAAATTTCCGCATATCGCCAGCAGCTAGTTCTCAATAATACTACTAAAGAAATTAAAAGTTCTATTGAGCAAGCGGCGCGGTTCAGTACGATTAAACATGAGTCAGTTACAATAATATATCAGCCGGATACAAAGATACTTACTTTTAAAGGGCGTGGCTTTTCTCAAAATATCCAAATCGCTTCAACAATTACTATCTATGGTCTTAAGAGTACAATGCTGATTACAAACGATGGAATACTAGCACCCAAAACTATTACTATTGATGATGGTCAACATTCACAAAAAATAAAGTTACAAATGCTTTGGGGGCGAGCAATTGAAGAATAAATTTCGATTAAAGGGCTTTTTACTGGCAGAAAGTGTGGTGGCACTTGTTTTAGCAGTAATGGGTGTTACTCTAATTGCGTTAATCGTTAGCAGCAGTATGGTAAATGAGCACCAAATCGAGTTAAAGACAGACCGAACTTATGCTTGGCATGTGCTGAAAGAAAGCAATTTAGATAAGATTACTGTTCATGATCGTGTTTATCAACCTCTAGGAGCAAAAAGCGTCTATGATACAACAGACAAGAAAACTTATGAAATTAAGAACTAAGGGCTTTATGTTGGCCGAAGCTATGTTTGCCGTTTTTATAACTTTATTGGTTGTTTTAATGTTGCAAAATTTGTTAAAAAGCATGACTTTAGCCAACAAAGTTGAGCATCATACCGACGATGTAGTTTTTTCTTATGTGCAATTCAACCGCTTTTTACATGATAGTCATACTAAATTGGCCTATGTTGATGTCGCTGCTTCCACGACAAAAAAGGCAAAAATTGTAAAAGTAGACCAAGATAATAATGAAAATATTTATTGGTTAACTTTTTATAAAAATATGATTCGGGCAACAACTATCGAAGGTGGACATATGCCACTTTTATTGAATATTAGTAATGCGAAGTTTGTGACCCACTCACAGCAGCTGAAGATTATGGTGACAGAAGATGATGGCCGCCAGTCTGAATTATATTTTAAATTAGCCAAGCAGCCGGAAAAGAAGGCAAAAAATGAACAAGCTAAAAAAGCAAAAAGTAAAAGCTAGTGCGTTACTTAGCAGTGTTTTGGTATTAATTACCTGTCTATTGTTCCTGCAATTTTATCAGGAAGTTTACCGTTTCAGTATGGAAAGCGACTTGCTATTAATTGAATATCTAGTCAACAATTGATTTGCTTGCACCGATAACCTGCTTTCTATTAAAATGGTAAGGAAGATAAGGGGAATTAAGCATGGATAAAATTGAAGAACTTTTTAATAAATTTTTGGACTGTGTTAAGTGTCTGCAGGATAGCTTAAATGTTACTTTTGGTGAGGCTTTAACCGAAACTTTTGATAATCTTGAAACAGGTAAGATTAAGGTTGAAATGGGTGCCCCAGATAAGGATACGGTTGCTAAGTTAAGTCAAAAATATGCTGCACTGGATTATGATCATTTAGCGCAGAAGGATAAGGTACAAATTTTTACTTACCTAGTCCTTAAAGCAATCAATGAAGACGAATTAGACGTCAATCAAATGCCGACACCACCAGCTATTGCCACAATTATTGCAATGTTGATGAAGAAGTTGCTGCCGGCAGACAAGGACTTGACAATTGTTGATCCAGCAGTTGGTACTGGTAGTTTGCTTTATGAAGTCGTTAACCAACTGAAAATGGCTAACCATTCTAAGCTAAATTATAAGCTAGCTGGAATTGATAACGACGAGGAAGTGCTGAACTTCGCTGATGTTGGCGCTCATTTAAATGGGATTAAGATTGACTTGTATTGCCAGGATGCTCTTAGTCCTTGGCTACTTGAAAGTCCAGAAGCAGTAGTTAGTGATTTGCCAATTGGTTATTATCCAATTGATGATAATGCAGCTAATTTTGCAACAAAGGCTGAAAAAGGACATTCATTTGCACATCTTTTGTTTATTGAGCAAATTATTAAAAATCTGCAGCCTGGAGGCTATGCCTTTTTGGTTGTACCCAAATCAATACTTTCTGGTAAAGTTGGGGCTGACTTTATGCCGTGGCTAGCTGAAAAGGTCTTCTTGCGGGCGATTGTTGAGCTACCGGACAACATGTTTCAGAATAAATTTAACCAAAAATCAGTTTTGGTATTTCAAAATCACGGCACTGGTATTAGTAGCAGTGAGGTTTTGCTCACAAAGTTAGACTCAATTAAGAAGCAAGAGGAGCTAATTAAGCTTAATGTTAAGCTAAATGAGTGGTATACTAATAACATTCATTAATTTGTGAAAATACAAAGTTACATGTATGGAGGAATTTTATTTATGAAAAAAGTTTTAGCAATCAACTCAGGTAGCTCTTCTTTTAAGTATAAGTTATTTGCTTTACCAGAAGAAAAGGTATTAGCAGAAGGCCTTGCTGACCGTGTTGGGATTGATGGCTCATCATTTGAAATCAAATTAGCCAACGGTGAAAAACACAAGGAAGAAGTAGCTATTCCCGATCAAGAAACAGCCGTTAACCTGTTGCTTAAAGCATTGGAAGATTACAAAGTTATCTCTGATTTAAGTGAAATTGCTGGTGTTGGTCACCGTGTTGTTGCTGGTGGGGAAGAATTCTCAGATTCAGTAATCGTTGACAAGGACAAATTACAAGCAATTTATGACTTAAAAGAATATGCACCATTGCATAATCCAGCTGAAGGTAAGGGAATTGAAGCATTTATGAAATTGCTTCCGGAAGTACCAGAAGTTGCTGTTTTTGATACTTCATTCCACCAAACTTTGGATCCAGTACACTACATGTACTCGATTCCTTATAAGTATTATCAAGAATACGGTGTACGTAAGTACGGTGCTCACGGTACTTCAGTTCGTTATATTGTTGGTCGTGCTGCTGAAATGCTTGGCAGAGATGCCAAAGATTTGAAGATGGTAGTTTGCCACCTAGGTTCAGGTGCATCAATTACTGCTGTTAAGAACGGCAAGTCTTACGACACTTCAATGGGCTTCACACCACTTGCAGGTATCACAATGGGTACACGTTCAGGTGATGTTGATCCTTCAGTTTTGCAATACATTATGAACAAAGACAACATTGATATTAACCAAATGATTAGTATTTTGAATGACAAGTCAGGATTACTTGGTATTTCTGAAATTTCTTCAGATATGCGTGACTTGGAAGACAATGCTGACAAGAAGGCTAACTTAGCTCGTGAAATCTTTGTTGACCGTGTAATTCAATACGTTGGTTCATACGTTGCTGAAATGGGTGGCGTTGATGCGATTGTCTTCACTGCTGGTGTTGGTGAACACGACAGCAGCGTTCGTGAAAATGTTATGAAGGCTTTTGAATTTATCGGTTTGGACCCAGACTTTGAAGCTAACAAGTCTAATGGTGAGAAGTTTATTTCTAAAGACGGCTCAAAGGTTAAGGCAATGATTATCCCAACTGACGAAGAATTGATGATTGAACGTGATGTTGTTCGTTTAGCTCATTTGAACTAATTAATTGAACTTTTTAATCGTTTGTTGATGTGAATTATGCTATAATTAGAGAGTCTCAAGGGGATGTTTTGGGATTCGACAGGCGTAGATTCGCATTGACTGCGATTTGTAGGTCACGTCTACATTAAAACGTCACAGAACTTTAACTGCAAATAAAGAAAATTCTTACGCATTAGCTGCTTAATTTAGCACTTATGCCTTGCCTAACATTGGATTACTCACGTCTAGTAGTAGGTATCAAATTAGTGAGTTACGTTTAACTACCTCATCTGAATAGTTAAAAAGAGTCCTAAACAGGTTAGCTAGTCCATCCTAGCTCTGTTATATGGCGTTTTGGACTAGTGAAGTTCAAGTAATATAACTATGATCGTAGAGGTCAGTGACGGAATGCGTTTGGACAGGGGTTCAATTCCCCTCATCTCCACTGTATAGATAAGAAGCCTTGATTTATCAAGGCTTCTTTTAGTTTTGATGGTAATTTTACATGATTAAATATTTGAAGTCCTGATTGAACTAATGGTTTCTTTTCTGTTGGAGTTGTTAATGTGGCCGTAAATGTCCGTTGTCATTTCAATTGTTTCGTGTCCCATTAACATCTGAACTGTTTTTGGCTTAACTTAATGATATTGGTTAATTTGGATGGTGTTTTACATTTACACATGAAAATCTATATAATAAGTCACATAATAAAGATTTAATAAAAATATTCCTTTTTTATCCGATAAAAGTTTAAACTAAACATGAGGTGATTAGAGTGGAACCAATATTTTTAACACCGTATTTCAGACCGAAAATCTGGGGTGGGAGAAAACTACAGACAATTTTTAATTATGATATTCCAGCTGGCAAGGTAGGCGAAGCATGGATTATTTCTGGATATAAAGATGATGCGTCGCTGGTTAGTCAAGGCCCATTGAAGGGGCAAACTTTGCGGCAAGTATATCATGAACATCCGGACTTATTTGGCAATCCTAAGGAAAAAGAGTTTCCATTATTAGTTAAATTTTTAGATGCTAATGATAACTTGTCAGTGCAAGTTCATCCTGATGATGAATATGCTAGAAAAGTGGAGAATGACAGTGGCAAGACCGAGAGCTGGTACGTTTTACAAGCTGATCCAGATTCATATTTAATTTATGGTCATACTGCTAAGACGCGTGATGAATTAGCCGATATGATTCATCAGGGGCAATGGGACAGGCTCTTACGTAAGGTGCCGGTCAAGGCTGGCGACTTTTTCTATGTTCCAGCGGGAACAATTCACGCTTTAACTAAAGGAATTATGGTAATTGAAACCCAGCAATCTAGCGATGTTACTTACCGGCTGTATGATTATGACCGAGTTGATGAAAAGACGGGCAAGCAACGTGAGCTGCACACACAGAAGTCGATTGATGTTACCACAGTGCCACATGTTGATCCAAAAATTGACGTTAAAGTAACTAGCGAGCAGGGAGCTACTATTAAAACTTTAGTTGAGCCGCCATTATCGCCACATTTTTATTTATGGCAAATTGATTTAGATGGTCAGTGGCAAACTAGCTTGAACGGTCACCCTTACCTGTTAGTTTCGGTTATTAAAGGAGCGGGACAACTGCAAGTTGGCGCTCAGGCTTATACGCTAAAGGTTGGTACTAATTTCATTATTCCTAATCAGATGAAAGACTTCTCGTTCATTGGTAAAATGAAAATGGTAATGTCTGCTCCTGCTAAGCAGAATTAAAATTCATTAAAAAGGAAAATAAGAAGTATGATTTATATTGCTTGCGGTGCAATTTTACTTGTCGTCGGACTTATCTGGTTAATTAAACCAGCCAAAAAGGCTAATCCATTATATGGTTATTTGTCATACTTAGCGCACGTCAATCGAAGTAGCTTTGCTTTTGCTCAGAAAAAGGCGAGTGGATATTTTGCCTTTTTTGGCTCGCTGCAACTACTAATTGGAATTGGCATTCACCTGTTAAAGTGGGATCGGTATTTTTTAATCTGGCTATTGACATTTTACTTCTTTATTTTGTTTCCAATTGTTGCGACCGAAAAAAGTTTGAAACGGTTTTTAATTAAACGCAATGAGTTGCCACCAGATTATATTGATCCAGATAAAGTCAAGCACGAAAGAACTAAAGGATTTAGGGATCGAAAATGAAATTAAAAATTTTGATGGTTGAAGATGATAGTTCTGTCGCTGAAATGATGGGAATGTTTTTTGCTAAAGAAGGCTGGACAGAAGATGTTGCTGTTGATGGTGTGCAGGCTGTTGAAATGTTTAAAGAACACGCTGATGAATACGACTTGATTACTTTGGATCTCAATTTGCCTAAAAAGGATGGTATTCAGGTTGCTAAGGAGATACGTGCGCTTTCGCCAATAGTGCCGATGATTATGTTAACGGCTCGTGATAGTGAGGCTGATCAGATTTTGGGATTGGGTGTCGGTGCCGATGATTATGTGTCTAAACCCTTTAGTCCGCTGGCATTAATTGCGCGGATTAAGGCATTGCACCGTCGAATTATGATTGAAGATAATCAAAGTCATCCTAAATTAGCTAAGCGAACGAGCGATTATGATGTTAATACCAAACATATCAAAATTTCCAAGGCACGTCGCGAGGTTTTATTTGATGATAAAAAGGTGGTCAATATTACGCCCAAGGAATTTGACTTGCTTTATACAATGGCACAAAAACCCAAGCAAGTTTTTTCACGGGGACAGTTGCTTGAAGCTGTCTGGGGCTATGACTATTTTGGCGAAGAACGAACTGTCGATGCTCATATTAAGAAATTGCGGCAAAAATTGGAAAAGGTTGGTGCTGATGTAATTCAAACTGTGTGGGGTGTTGGCTATAAGTTTGATGATGAGCAGGTTAAGAAATGAAGCTAATCTATCAACACTTACTTAGTTTTTTGCTAATTATTGTGACGACGGTATCAATCATTGGCTATGCCGAGATTAAATCGGTAACAGCCCAATCCTATGAGCAGAATTATCGGCGCATGGATGATTACGCTTCATCACTGGGGGAATTAGTTGCTAATGACCAAAAGAATGGCACCATCATGCTCAACTCGGAATTTTTGGATCAATTGCAGTTTGTATTACGCGGTGATGATCTCCACCTACATATTTTTAACAGTCAGGGGATGCAAATTTACCCTAAAAGTCGACGTTTGCTCCGCTTAAAAGGAAATGTTTTTGCCGCGTTAAGCCACGGTGAAGAAATTCACATTAGAAATAATAATGAAGAAAAATCGTATTTGTGTCATACGAAAAATTCGTATACGGGTGTGATTGTTCCGTGGATGAGAGGGCATAAGATTGTTGGCGCAATTTGGTTGGGTTCGCTTGTCAAAGATGTTGAGCGGCCAATTGACACAGCCAAGCGTAATTTAATTAATGCTTTAATTATCGCCTTATTTGTCGGGCTAATCATGAGCGCCATCCTGAGTTATTATTCAACTAATAAGATTAACCGTCTTTCACGCGCTATCAAAAAAGTGCGCTCTGGTAATTTTGACGTGCAGATTAAGCAGAAGGGCAATGATGAGATTGATCAGTTAGCTGCTAGCTTTAATAAGATGGTGCGGGCGTTAAAAGAATATAATCAAGAAGTCAAGTCACAGGAAAAGCGCCGCGACCAATTTATGGCTGATGCAGCTCATGAAATGCGCACGCCGTTGACAACAATCAATGGCATTCTTGAAGGATTACAGTATGATGCCATCCCAGAAGAGTCTAAACCCAAGTCAATTGACTTAATGCGTCGGGAAACTAAGCGTCTAATTCGCTTAGTTAATGAAAATTTGGATTACGAAAAGATTCGCAATAATCAAATTAATTTAAGTAAAACGCAATTTAATGCTAGCAAGGTTTTAGAAGATGTCATCATTCAATTAAAGCAAAATGCCGATAAGGCTAACGATCAGCTCAAGATAGAGGTACCATCTGAACTGCCGATTTATGCCGATCGTGACCGGTTAACCCAAATTGTTGTTAATTTGGTACAAAATGCAATTCAGTTTACTACCAATGGTCACATTTTGCTTAGTGGTCGCAGAATTACTCACGGAACGAAAATCACGGTCAAGGATGACGGGATTGGGATGAACAAGGAGCAAATGAAGTATATCTTTGAGCGCTTCTTTAAAGCTGATCCGTCACGTGCTCGGTTGGGAACGGGTGAGTCAGGGTTAGGACTAGCAATTGTTTCTTCTCTTGTTAAGCAGCATGGCGGCAAGGTTTCAGTAACTTCCGAAATGGGTCAGGGAGCGCAATTTACGATTACAATTTATGATCAAGGTTATGAACAATATTTAACTAAATAATAGATTAAAAAAGAGAACTTCAAAATGAAGTTCTCTTTTTGTCATAGTTACTTTTCTTCGGCTTGATGCCAAACTTTAGCAGCAGCTGGTAAATTACCCAAATTGGTTATTTCATCCTTGTTGACAACAATTAAATTATCAGGACCAGCAGCCAACTTATTGAAGCTGTCTAGACTTTGATTTCTAAAGTAGCCTTCGCTAGCGTCTGCCAAACTAGCTTGCAGTTGGTTAATTCGATATGCTTCAGCGTCAGCCTTAGTTTTAATTGCTTGGGCATTAGCCTTAGCCGTTGCAATTAGAGCATCGTTTTTAGCTTTAGTTGTCAGTTCAATATTTTTGGCTTCACCTTCAGCCTTTTCAATTGCGGCAATCTTTTCACGGTCAGCCGTTAGTTGCTTGTCCATGGCTTTTTGAATTTCAGGACTTGGCAGTAGTTCATCAATATTGACCCGGACAACGCGAATACCATAAATATCCGTTAAATCGCCAATGGCTTCTGCTAATTGAGTATTAATTTTACTTGTTGAACCTAGGGCCTCGTTTAAGTCCATCCGTCCAATAATGTCACGCAAATGCCCACGAATTAATTCAACCATAGATTTAACTGAATCGGTGTTGTTATAGAAGTACTTGTAAGAATCAGTTACCAGATAGTTTAAGGTTAGGCTAGTTGTAATTTCGGCATTATCTTTAGTAATGATCGAATATTTGGAAATTTCGGCGGGGAACATCGCCAAAGAAACGCGCCGCATCTTTTGAATAAAGGGAATAATGAAAACAAACCCTGCTTTAACGGTTTTAGAATACTTGCCTAAAGTTTCAATTAAACCCTCGTTATTTTGCGGAACAACGCGGCAGCCTGCAATAAAAAACACAATTAGTAAGATAATAATAATTATCAATTTCATTTTGAATTTTTCCTTTCTTAACTGAATAGCGATAATTATTAATTATATGCTTTTTTCTTATTTTTACTAGATTTGGTTTTCTTTTCGGTAAGGTGGTTGCCGCGAACAGATTCAGGAATGGTAGTGATTTCGTCTTCGTGCCCTTTGAGTTCTGGGGCATCAGTTTTGTAAAGTTTAGTTGTTGAGCCGTGGTGTAAATTAATCAGAGCCGTCGACTTTTTCTTTAACTTATTTTCGATTTTTTCCATTTGTTGAAAATTGGTCAGGTAATCAAATTGATTAGGGTTAACTGGCTTAAAGCCTTGCGGAGTATAGAACCGCAATAAATTATGGTTATTTAACAAGTCAGAATATTTTAGAGATTGTTTAGCCTTTTTGGCAAGTCTGGCAATTTCGACTTTTTCTTGCTTGGTAAAGTTGATGATTTGCTTGCCGGTTTTGCGGTCATAAACAAGGCCCTTTTTACCCTTGGCGCCAATAATCACGTATTTTTTACTAATAATCGTACCATTACGAAAGACAATCCAAGGCTTGTAATGTCGAGATAAAAGGTCGCTGCCGAATTGTACGTAGTGCTTGTTGCTGATCCCTAGGAGGTGCATTAATGTCGGCAAAACGTCGATTTCACCAGCAACTTCGTGGTTAATTTTACCTTTTAAATTAGGAGCATGAATCATAAAGGGAACACGCTGCATTTGGGCATCATTGTAACTGCTCCAAGTATCAGAACTTTCGCCGACAATGGGTGCTAGAGTTTGGTTTTCGGAGTTAGTTAAGCCATAATGGTCGCCATAAATAACTACCATTGTGTTCTTAGCTAAGCCAGATTTTTTCAGATAGGCAAAAAATTCTCGTACCGATTCATCTAAGTAATGAGCCGTTTCAAAGTAATTGTTGATAGTCTTATCGCTGGTGTCAGTTGTTTGAAAATTGGGATCGAGGTCCTGCTCATCCATTGAAAACGGCGTGTGGTTGGTTACAGTGATGAACTTGGTGTAGAAAGGCTGTTGCATCCGCTCTAAATATTTGATACTTTCAGCAAAAAGCAGCTTATCTTTAACACCGTATTCTTTTTTATCATCCTTATTACTACTGAAATAATTCTGGTCGAAGAAATAATTATAGCCTAGGTTCTTATAGACGTCATCACGATTCCAAAAAGTACCGACATTACCGTGAAAGACGGCAGAAGTATAGTTGCCGTGCTTGCGCAAAATTTGCGGTGCAGCCTGAAAGGTGTTTGAACCGCCAAGGGCCGTAAAAAGCGACCCGTCAGAAATCCCATACGTACCAGTTTCCAGCATATTTTCTGCATCACTAGTGCGACCAATACCCACTTGATGGTAAAAATTGTCAAAGCTGATGGTGTGCTTGTTATGGTAAATTGAATTAAGAAACGGGGTGACTTCCTTACCGTTGACCTTTAACCCAATTAAAAACTGTTGGAAGCTTTCCAAGTGAATTACGATGACGTTTTTACCTTTTTCTTTACCAAAATAGTTGGCATTAGCTGGTATCTTATTTTGCTTGGTAAAATTAAGGATTTTATTTAAATCGGCAGCGTTGGCATTACGGTTGACCTGCTCTGTTTGTTCATTTTTAATGCCGTCATAAATGGTGTAGGTGTCAAGCCCCAGATATTTCACAACGTAGGCACGATCAAAGGTATTTCTTAAGAGGCGCGGCCTAGATGATTCGGCCAGAAAAATATTTAATGTCAAAACAAAAAAGCCGAATGAGGTAATGGTAAACGGCGTTAGGAGCCCATAAGACTTTTGATCGATTTTTAATTTATGTGTTATTAAAAGTGCAATGACCAGAATTAAATCCAGCCACAATAGAATATCCGTCGGCTGCAATAATGAAACGGCACTTTTGCCCAAGCCGGGCGCTACTTTACCGGCATTAGTAATAGTTTTAACCGTAATAAAATCAGAAAATTCTCGATAATAGAGGATATTAGCAAATAGTAGACTGGTATTAGCAAAATCCATGAGCAGCATGACACAATAGGAAACAATCGGTTGGGGAAAATAAAAACCGATACTCAAGAGCAAAATCGCCGTGCCTAGAGGACTAAGCCACATGATGATGTGCTGGTATGGGTCAGATATTCCCAGATTGAAGTCATGATATGCCGCAAAGATGTACTTTAGGACAAATAGCAAGATGAGCAGAACAAAAAAGTCTGTCCGGGATTGCATGAAGTTTGCTAGATTCTTTTTTTTCAAAACGAACGCTCCTTTAACAATGATTTTAAAGGATTAATAAGCGTGAGACAATCTTTTAGCGATTATTAGTCTTTTTTTAAGATTTGTATACGTAAAAATGAGTATAATTTAGATAAACTATATTTTTAGGAATTGATTAAGCATGATTTTTTTAGGACCGCTATATAACATAATTGCGCAAAACTTCGCTACCAAAATTAACCATTTTGCGTTAATTAAGCTGACGATGTTGGCAATTGATAAAACTATTTTATATTTTTTATTATTTGTCGTTATCCGCTTATTTTGGTTAATGGTAATTAGGCGCAGGCGCTCAATCAAGTCCGAGGCTAGTGTGTGGATGTTTGCATTTTATCTGATTTTAGTATTGATGCTCACAACTTTTCGCAACACGTATTTTCCGTGGCAGCTAACCTTTTATTTTAACCGACCATTAACCGAAATCAACCTGGTATTTTTAAAGGAAACATGGAAATTATTGTATGCTCAGAGTCGGCTCGACTTTTTCTATAATTCATTTGGTAATGTGTTGTGTTTTGTGCCTTTTGGCTTTTTAACGCCGCTTGTTTTTTCAAAAAAGCAAACTTTTAAAAGAGTGCTTGTAGCTGGGATGCTTTTTTCAATTCTAATTGAAGGAATGCAATTTTTGCTTGAAACTGGTGTTAGTGATATTGACGACGTCTTTTTTAATAGTTGTGGTGCTGCCACTGGATATTTACTTTACTGGATGTTCGAGTCTGTGCGTAATAAGTTGCCAAAACATTAAAGAAATCACTGGAATTTACAAAATAAGATTGATAGAATATTCTTGTGAAATAAATATTTTGTTTAGTTAAGGAAGCGTACCTATGAGTTTAATTAAATTTGACAGCACTAAATTGACGCCATTTGTTCATGAAAATGAACTTAGTGAGATGCAAGCATTGGTTAATGCTGCTGCTCAGGAATTAAAGGATGGCACCGGTGCAGGAAATGATTTCTTGGGCTGGATTGATTTGCCTGTTGATTATGATAAAGATGAATTTAGCCGGATTAAGAAGGCGGCTAAGAAAATCCAAGGCGATTCTGATGTTTTGATTTGTATTGGAATTGGTGGCTCCTATCTTGGTGCTCAAGCTGCTGTTGAGTTCTTAAACGGCGCATTTTACGGCAAGGGTAAAGATAAGTATCCAACCATTGTTTTTTGCGGTAATTCACTTTCAGGATCATATTTACATGATTTAATGATTTGGCTTGGTGACAAGGACTTTAGTGTTAACGTTATTTCTAAATCAGGAACAACCACTGAGGCTGCAGTTGCCTTTAGAATTTTTAAAGATAAATTAATTAAGAAGTACGGTAAAGAAGAAGCCCAGAACCGGATTTATGCCACAACTGATCGCGCTAAGGGTGCATTAAAGACTGAGGCTGACGCAGAAGGTTATGAAGAATTTGTTGTACCTGATGATATTGGTGGCCGTTACAGCGTCTTGTCAGCCGTTGGTTTATTGCCAATTGCTGCTTCAGGTGCCGATATTGACCAATTGATGCAAGGTGCAGCTGATGCTCGCAGAGATTACCAAGATACTGATGTAACTAAAGCTACACCATATCAATATGCTGCTTTACGCAATATTTTGTACAGAAAAGGTTACACTACTGAAATTGTTGAAAACTATGAACCAACTCTGAGAATGTTTGGTGAGTGGTGTAAACAATTAATGGGTGAATCTGAAGGTAAGGACAATAAGGGAATTTGGCCATCAAGCGCTAACTTCTCAACTGACTTGCACTCGCTTGGACAATACATTCAAGAAGGTTTGCGTAATTTGTTTGAAACAGTTATTCGCGTTGAAAACCCAACTAATGATGTTGAAATTCCTACTGATGACCGTAACTTGGACCAACTTAACTTTTTAGCTGGCAAGAGTTTGAATTATGTTAACGAACGCGCATATGAGGGTGTAGTCTTGGCTCATACTGATGGAGGTGTGCCGGTAATGACAGTTAACATTCCTGATCAAACGGAACATACACTTGGTTATTTAATTTACTTCTTTGAACTTGCAATTGCGCTTTCTGGTTATCTAAATGGAATTAATCCGTTTAACCAACCAGGAGTTGAGGAATACAAACGCAATATGTTTGGTTTGCTTAACAAGCCGGGCTATGAAGAATTGCATGATGACTTGACTGCACGCTTCAATAAATAAATTAAAGAGACTTTACTTTTAACTATAATTGGCTTTTAATTAAACAAACATTAAAATGCTTAATCATTTTTTTAATAATGAATTATAATTGTTTTGGAGTATTTAATTATGGCAGATAATAGTAAAAGTAAATTAACACTTGGGCAATTGGTCTTTTTGGCATTGTTGACTGCCCTGAACGTTGTTTTAAGCCGAATATTAATTATTCCAATTCCAGCAACTCATGGTAATATCAATTTTTGCGATGCCGGAATTTTCTTGGCAGCAATCGCGCTAGGACCAGCTGCAGGATTATTAGTTGGTGGTTTATCCGGTTTTTTACTTGATTTACTTTCAGGATATGCACAGTTCATGCTCTTTTCATTCGTTATTCACGGGCTAGAGGGACTGCTTGTGGGTCTGTTAGTAAGAAAAGTAGCACAAGATAGTCGCAAGTGCTTCCGATATATTTTGGTACTTGTGGTTGGCGTGGTTGTGATGGTTGGAGGATATTATTTGACCAACTGGATTTTGTATTCGACAGCAGCCGGAGTTTTAGGACTCTTGACTGATACCATTCAAGGAATAGCAGGTGCTATTGTTGCTCTTATCTTGTTACCAACTTTACAAAAAGTTTTACTAAGATATTGGCGATTGTAGTTTAATAATCTGGTTATTTAATCTAATTGCTTTTTAAGTAGTTAGAGAAAGGGCAAAAGCATGGAGATGCTTTTGCCCTTTTTATAATAAGGAGATGTTTTAATGGAGAGAAATATAGTAACACCAAAGCATGTTGGGGCGATTATTAGTTGTGCATTAATGGCCTTTGTTTCAATTTTGACAGAAACGAGTTTAAACGTAACTTTTCCAACGATGATGAAGCAATTTCATATTGGTCTAGGTTTAGTGCAGTGGACTACTACTGGCTACTTGTTAGCGATTGCGATCATTATGGTTTCAAGTTCGTATTTAAATGACCGTTTTTCAGCTAAACAGCTATTTTTAACGGCAGCGATTAGCTTTATTGTAGGGTCGTTTGTTGCAGGGGCAGCCACTAACTTTTGGGTGCTGCTTGCTGGACGCTTGATTTCATCACTTGGCGCAGGACTGTCAATACCATTGATGTTTAATTTAGTAGTTGAACTAATTCCGCAAAATAAGTGGGGCTTTTATATGGGGATTACTGGTCTTGTAGTTATTTTAGCCCCGTCTCTTGGACCAACCTTTGGTGGAACTATCGTTTATTTCTATGGTTGGCCGTTAATCTTTGTGATTGCAGCAATAATCGGCTTAATAATTTTTATTTTAGGCTTGTTTGTGGTTGAACAATATCATGAGAAAAAGCAACCGCAATTTGATTGGCGCAGTTATATTATTATTGCTGCAGCGATGATTATGTTTAGTTTGACTTTTAATCAAATTGGTCAAGGATTGACTAATATTTGGTTTTGGCTTGGAATGCTGTTAGTTGCTGTTCTAGTTTGGCTGTTTGTAAAGTCAGTTAAGAATAGTCAAAAGCGACTGCTTAATCTAGCAGTTTTTAAAAACAAGGCATTTATTTGTGCATTAATTTCATATTTATTATTACAGTTTATTAATATTGGTACTAGCTTTGCACTACCAAATTATGTTCAGATTGTTAATCATTCGAGTTCATTAATTGGTGGCCTGATTTTACTGCCGGGATGTATCTTGAGTGGTGTGCTCAATCCTTGGTTTGGTCATATTTATGACCAAAAAGGAGCTAAACTACCGCTTTTAACTGGAGCTATCTTGTGCATGATAGCCTGTGTTTTGTTTGCAATGTTTAGTTTGAAAATTTCGACAATGATGATTGTTATTTTCTACGGCATAATGATTATTGGTCGGCAGTTAGCTTTTAATAATACGATGGCAGAAGCTTCTAAATTGCAACCGGACGAGCTGCACACTGATGCAACTGCAGTCTGTCAGACAGGTCAACAGTATGCTGGATCACTCGGGACAACTGTCATGGCAACGATTATCTCTGCTTGGCAAAAGAAACCGGGTAATTATGCACTAATGACGGCAAAGGGTAGTCAAATTGCATTTATTGTATTGATTATTGCAAGTATTATTATTCTATGTAGCTATCTAAGAATGTTTAAGCTAGAACAGCAAAATATTAATTAAATAACAATTAATAGAAATTGATAATTTCATATTAATAATTTTAGGGGGAAATAAAATATTTTAGTGTATGCTTACAGCTGTAAACATTTGATAACAATAATGATTATCGGCGCAAAATTATATTTAATTATCAAATCATAATTAAAAAACAAGAAAATCGCTTTCAATTACGGCGAAAATGGGTATAATTGAACTGGTTGGTTAAGTAAAAGGAGTTTTTTAACATGATGTGTGATAATCTAGTTATCAAAATTATTAACGTAATCGTATTTGGGCTTGCAGCATACTATACCTTTACCCCAAATGGGATGATGTGGGCAATGTACTGGATGGCCGGTGGCATGCTGTTTGATGCTGTTGTTGACCTGATTTGGCACTTTATTCCTAATAAAAAAGATTGTTCAAAATAATTAATAATATAAAACAAGGCTACCTGATTATGACGGGTAGCCTTGTTTTATTTATCATTTTCAATTAAAAAACTGCGAATTATTTTTTCTCGCATTGTTAGAAAAATTTGATTGTGACCAGACGGATGAACGCGATTAGTTAGCAAAATTAAGCCAGATTTTTTAACTCGGTCAAGTAAGATTAAGGTTCCAGTGTAACCAGTATGAAGAATTAGAGGGTAGTGATTTTCAGGATCAAATCGCAAGTCCCAGCCCCAAGATCGCGGTTTTAATCCTGCTGGGTTTTTATTTTCAAAAAGTTGGCTGACAACATCTTGGTCGAAAGGTAAAATATTGGGGTCAAGGCCAAGGTAGCCTTTACTAATTTTAATCAAGTCTGCCATTGAAGAAAACAATCCAGCAGAGCCACAGTCACTGCCTAACTGTCGTGCTTTGGGGTCGTGAGGGACGCCTTGAAGGACTTTTCCATTAAGTAGGGCAGTTGGAACGCAATCAGCGATAACGGGCTTAAAAGTCGTTTCTGTAAGCCCAGCGGGCGCAAAAACTTCTGTAGTAGCAACTTCTTGGACAGGTTTACCATAAATTTGCTTAATTACCAGCCCTAATAAAATGAAGTTGGTGTCTGCATAGCGCATCTTATGCTCAAATTCATCGGTGACAGGTAAATGGATAATTGCATCAAGTAGTTCATCGTGATTTAGCTCATCACGATGATCAATCCAGCCGCGAATGCCGCTAGTATGGGTGAGAAGATGAAATAGACGCACACGCCGGTCACTAAACTCGGGGATAAACTCGTGTAACGGTTCAGAAAAGTTAAGTTTGCCTTCAGCGTATAATTTTAGTAAAATGTTTTCAGTAGCAAGAACTTTGGTCAAACTGGCCAAGTCATACTCCGCGAACGGACTAAGCTGACTAACTTGAGGATAGATCGTGGCAAAGCCCACTGTTGAGGTGAAAGTTTGTTTATTTTTAATTAAGACGTAATTAACGCCCGGCACGATCCGTTCGGAAACCATTGATTCTATAAGGTTTTGGGTAGTTGAGTAATCAATCATGAATGTCTATCCTTTTAAAAAATTTATCTTATTAATTATTATAACTAAAAATCTCTTGACAAGAACAACTTTTACAAGCATAATAATTAATGTTGATTTTGCCCGTTGGTCAAATGGTTAAGACGCCACTCTCTCAAGGTGGAGTTACGAGTTCAATTCTCGTACGGGTGATTTTATCAATGGGATATAGCCAAATGGTAAGGCACAGGTTTCTGGTTCCTGCATGTTTCGGTTCGAGCCCGGATATCCCAATAAGAATGGCTTAACAGCAAGGCTTTCAGAGGTCGAAAAGCTGATTTGCCCATCACTTGCCCATCAGGCAATTGGAAAAATAAAAAGCTAGATGAATAAATCATCTAGCTTTTTTTCTATTTCTTTGTCACTTTTTCTTTTATCTTCATCAATGTAATAGGCGTAAACATTTAAAGTCATTGATAAATTTTTGTGGCCTAATCTTTTTGAGATAGCCATCCAATCTACATTTTTATGATGCAGAATGGCAACATGAACGTGGCGCAAACTATGGATTGTAAAATCTTTTTTAGTTAGATTAGCATGCTTCATAATTACTTGCAATTTGCTATTGATCGTTCGATTGGCAGGAGGTAAGCCAGTATCTTTTTCTTTAAAAATATAGTCGTCTTGATTATCTGTTTTGATTTCCTGCAATAATTCAATCAATTTGGAATTAATTCTGACTGTGCGGTACGAAGAAGTATTTTTAGTAGGTCCCAATTCTTTGATGTCACTATTATAAGAATGATGAATTGCGATAGTGTGTTTTTTGGCGTCTAAATTATGCCATTTAAGACCGCTGATCTCGCCAACACGTGCACCAGTTAGAATAATTGCAATGATAATGTAAGTGGAAGGAACAGCAGGGTCTCTGTCATCCAGAGCAGTCTTTAATAATTTTTGCGCTTCGGCATAGGACAAAAAGACTGGTTTGCGCGTATTCGCGTCATTTCCGTTGATATTGACGCCTTGAGTAAAGTCTAGTGTAATTATGCCATCGGCAATTGCATTCTTCACACAGGCTCTAAATTGGCGATTGAGTAGCCTTACCGTTGTAGTCGAATGTGTCTTACAAACATCATTGATAAATTGTTGCCAGTGAATTCGCTTGATTTTTTTAATTTTGGTGTCTTTAAAATATTCGTGAATAATTTTATCGTTGGTTACATAGCGTTTTTGCGTTTCATGTCTAATATGCGGCTTTTTAAAAGTGGTCCACCACTCATGAAAGTAATCAGCAAAAGCAGGGTCGTTTTCAATGTCCACACCTTGCGTATGAAGGTATTGCTGTTTAATGGAATATTGCTCAGCTTCAACCTTAGTTTTGAAGCCGCCTTTTTCTGTTTGATGAAGTTTACCGTTGGCATCGCGCCAGCTAATTCTAGCTGACCATGATTTGCCACGTTTTCTTACTGCCATTTTAAAAGCACCTCCAATTGTGCTAGAATATTTTTGAGCGCACAAATAGCGTAATATTCGATTAATCCTTAAAGAATAAAGTTTGGCGATGGAATTCTTTAGGGATTTTTAAATTGGACAATTATTATTGACAACTAATATTTTTTCATCAATAATTCTCTTAGAATTAATTAGAAAGGAGAAAAAATATGAAAACTTTTCAAAAAGTTTGGGGTTATATAGTATTAGCCTCTTTCGTTAAATTAGTTTCTGCATTATTCGAACTGATTTTTAATGCTAAAACTAATGTTATTTTTCTGATCCTTTTTCTTCTTTCTTTACTTCTTGTTCGGATACATCCTCTGAAGGGATCAAATTATCCTTTTGGCTTTCAAATTGAATTGAAACTCCCGGATTTTCATTTGAAAGTTTAAAATCTTTTTGTAATTTGTTTTTATCAACATTCTGAGCATCTTCAGAAATGTTGATATTTTTCTTTTCGACCTTATTTGTAAATCTCTTATTTATTTTTTTAGTTTTTTCATCTTTATCCATTGAATTACTAATTGACTTAATAATTTTATCTTTAAGCTTAATGGATTCTTCACTGTTTGAATTAAGCTTGTTTACCGAATCAGCATTCATATTGTTGATTCTTGCCTGTTTTTCTTCAAGATCAAGCTTTCTTTCTCGTTTTCCGTCTTTAGAAAAATATTTAAATAGTCCTTGGAATCTTCCTTCAAATCCCATGTTAGAATACTTAACATCACCAAACAAGCAACTCCAAATTATAGGAATTAACCACCAATGCTGTTCAACGAATAATATTATTTGTCCTGGTGATTGAACATATTGTTTTTGAAAGACTTTATCTAAATCGTCTCCCAAAATTTCTTTAAGGGTTAATTGATATTCTAGCCATGAACTTGAACTAATCTTATCTTTTGTGTTTACTCCAATTCTTGCATAAGTTTTTTCTTTATAGCGATATATAGGTGCTATATATGGATTTAATTCATTTCCGTACTTAGTAATGTTGAAAATACTTTGATGAGCACTTTCTATCCATGATAATTTATCAGGAAATTTATTTTTAGGTAATTCTTTTATCCATAAAACTCTGCGTTTTAATTTAAAAGGTGATATAGCATAGTTTGATTCACCATTTTCATCTAAATCTTCAATATGATCTATTTCGTTTTCAAAACAATTAGATACTATAGTACCTATTAAAAATTTTTTAGCTCGATTATAGGGAACAACTATAAAATCTCCAATATTCATGTCTTCTACAAAGTGGTAAACTATACCAGATCTATATGCACTCCGTTTTAATTCGGAAGCTTGCTCTTTTTTTCGAGTTTTATCTGACATTTTTTCAGATTGAATGCGTTTGTTAAATCGTTCTAAAGCATTTTCTTGAAAAAGCTGTTTGTATCGATCTCTTAAAGCATCATTCGAACTACGTAATGTTTGTGGAATATCTAATAAAGTACTTAGCAATATTGAATTTGCATCAACTGCAATATAATTGTTTAATTTAAAATCATCATAATACTCAGCTCTACTATTAGCTCTAACAAACCAATACTTAGTATCACTAGGTATATCTAATATGTCATACTCATAATTAATTTTTCCATTTTTATCCTTTGAAACCATTTATGTTTTCTCTTCCATGTAAATCATAAAATCTTCTAATCCCTTGATATAAAAGCAATTTTTCTCTTCCATGTAAATCACGATTAGTAATATTTATAAAATATATTTACTTTTGATAATAATTATTTATTCAATGTTACTTTTCAATCGATTAATAGTTATGTTTTCCAGACGGACTATTAATCGATTTTTTGTTTGTAATTATTTATTTTTCAACAGTTTAATTATTTCTTCGTTTTGCTTTCTCAATTGATCATTTTGCTTAATTAAAAGCCAATTTTGCTCAACCATGCCTGTTAATAAAACATATATATTTCTAGGAACATCCGCATTTGAACTAAATGCAGGCAATCCGTACATATTGCTTAATTGACGTTTGATTCGTTTTAATTGAGGCAAATTATCTGTTTCAATATCTTCAAGGCTAAGCGTATTTAACCAGTCTTGCAATTTTTGCTCTTTTTGCTTATCTTTTTCTTCTTTCGATTTGAACAATCCCATAATTTTCTCCTACTTAATCGAAGTTGTACCACTTATATTTGTGGCTGTTCCATAACTTTGAATGGCCAACGGCTCTTTTTCCAAAATAGAAAAATAAACCTGCACCTTGGTTCTGCTCTTCTTGAGTGTAATCATCTTTAACAGTTGCAAGTGTAGCTCCTATAACACCTTGTACCTTTTCAGCGACAGCACTTTTACTTTCATTATCTAGTTCAATGAAGTCAGTATTCACTTGGACATTAGCCCTGTCTGAGTTGTCTTGCCCAGTATATTTAATTGAGTTAATAAAAGGTGAGTAGTTATATCGCTTATCACCTTTGGCAAAGAAATTTTGATCTTCTCTAAGGCTCTTTTTAAGGTATTTATTAACTTTAGCATTAAATTTTTTCTGTTTATCGGCAGCTTTATTTTCTTTCTGCTGTTGCTCGGCTTGTTCCTTTTCAATATTATCTGAATTATCTTTTGTTTTTGTTTCTTCAGTTTGATTATTTGAAGATGTATCAGATGGACTGATAAGATCGTAAATTCCTGCTATTGGTCCAAATAAAAATGCAATTCCAAAATAACCACAAACTATTATTCTAAGCCAGCTATAATGGCGTGGTATTCCCTCTTCATGTTTCTTCCAAGTATCGAATGCCGGATATAGCAGGTACGCAGCGATTCCCCAAAATATAACAAGCATAAATATACGTATTATTATTTTCATATTTTCTCCTCCTAAAATAAAATTCCTTTAATATTTTAGTTTTTGATTAATTTTATTTTAGGAACATCACTGGTTATAATTTCGCCTTTAGTTAATTCAGCGGACAATTTAGAAACTTGCCCATATGATTTTTGGGGATGCTTAGCCAAAATTTCATTAATGTCATCGTCTGCATTGTCAGAAAATATATTACCTGTACCACGTGTTGCTTTGATAATGTAGTCACCAGGCTCAATATCTTTACCAACCGTCCAGCTTCCAGCTGTTAATGTAGTTCTAAATGTTCTTTGATCTGAAGTAGGTGTTAATTTAGTAGATTCAATACCATCGAGTTTTATTTTTTCACCCTTAATTAAGTCAGTTGTGTAAGAGGGTAATCTCATCCATGTATCATCTTCGGTTGTACCTAATATAACGTTAATATCACGGTCATTAGGGCTATGTGATGAAAACAAGTTGCCATTACCTGACATGGCTTTAATTATGTAACGTCCAGGTTTGATTTCTTTCCCTACTTTGTGACTGCCAGCTGTGAGGGTTACTGCTTTTGCAGTATTTTTTTCAACAACCGTTTTTTTAGCTGTTTGAGTACTACTAGATTTACTATTTTCATTACTTGAACAGCCAGCTAAAGTCATTACTGCTAGTCCTGTAATTGCGATTGATATTAATTTTTTATTGTTCATAGTGGTTTCCTCCTAAAATTATAAAAATACACAATACAAATATAATTTTAGCAAAAATTAATTATTAATAATACCGCTTACTTTGAAATTAAAATAATAAATCATCATTGTTTTTAAATAATTCAATAACATCACCGTACATTCTTGTTGGAATACCATAAGCTTGCATAAATTGACCTGGTTCTTGGTAACAATCATATTGCTTAGTCGCATAATCAAAGATTAAATTAAGTGAGTAAAGATCGGCGTGTCGTTCTTTGGACGTAAGCGTGGTACCACAATAACTGGAAATACCTAGGTCACCGTCCACTAAATGACCGATTTCATGACCAATAATGAAAGGCAGTTCAGTTTTATTTCTCCAATTTGTATTAATGATAATCAGCTGTTTAGATTTATCAGCTAAAGACCTATAGTCCTCGTCTTCACAGAGTTGAGCGACGCCGAAGCCTTGATCAAGGGCAAAATTTAGTAAATATTGTATTAAATCATTCACTTATCTACCTCTTTCTGCCATGTTGAATATCAGAATCCATTAAATTTTTTATGATGTCTAGATAATCTTCTGGAATAGGGCGACCACGATATGATAGTAATTCATCATTTTCAATGTCCACAGCATGGTGATCCTTCGAAACAGGCGAGGGGTCATCCGTATTGCCTAGCAGGTAATCTGTAGATGTATGGAGAACTTTGGCAACAGCAGCAAGGCTATCTGTAGTTGGTGTTTGATCTTTCCATCTATAAATTGCGTTAATGCCTAATCCTGCCTTTTGAGAAACTGTTTGCAGGTTCCAACCATATTTTTTAGAAAGTTTTTTAATCCGCTCAACAAGCGTCATAATAGAATTTCCTCCAATTTAAGCAGATAAATTTAATCATAAACCGTAAAAATATCTTTACATTTTTATCGAGTAGGGTTATATTTATCTCATCAAGTAATTGAGCAAGAAAAAACTAGCCTATCAATTCAGTAACTTTGGCGAGTGAAGATTGATATAGCACTGTTTCTTTGCTTATTTGTTATGACTACATATTACGGCAAACCGTAATTTTAGTCAAGAACTTGATTAATTTTATACCGTTTATTTTGCATAAAGGAGGTGAGAAATTGAATGAAATAGCACAGGAATGTGGATTTGTAACTTATACAATTGTACTAATTATAACAATTTTGAACTTGTGTAATTTTAGACACACTAAAATTAGTAAGTATTTATTATGTGTAAATATTGTTTTATGTACATTCTTTATAGTTATAACAGGATTGATATTGTTGCACTATTTATAGCATTGATGATTTTTTGAGTTTCATCATTCGTTAACCAACTTGTTGTATTTACTTTTTGGATTGTAGACATAAGATCTGTAACAATTTTGACTTTGTCATGGCTTAGAACTGATAAAACTTTGCCACAATCTGATAAAGCCTGAGCTTGATTTTTACCATTCATTGAACCTGCGAAAATATTAATTGAACTTAAAAAATTTGATATTAATTTTTGCTTTTGATCTTGAAGATTTTGTTCACGTTTGAGTTCTTCGTTTTCACGAGCAAAATCTTCTTTAGATAATTCAATTTCTTTAATTGTCTGGTTGTCACGTTTGTTATTAGTAATTGCTGAATAAGCGGAAATTATTGCAACGGCATAACTAATAAATTGTCCGATTAATATCCAATTCATACTAGTCACCCCCTCTCTGCTAATGATTATCTCATTAATAGAAAGGAGCTATATATAAATTTTTAGAAAGGAAGTGAAAATTATGGTCGAAGAAGAACTAGAAAGAGCTACTGAAA
This sequence comes from Lactobacillus sp. ESL0677, assembly GCF_029392875.1. Lineage (NCBI taxonomy): Bacteria > Bacillati > Bacillota > Bacilli > Lactobacillales > Lactobacillaceae > Lactobacillus > Lactobacillus sp. ESL0677. The sequence goes on from NZ_CP113946.1 coordinate 799,409, forward strand.
ATTTAGAAATCAAATTCAAAATAGCTCTGATTAAGCGTCACATGACACACAAGGAATTAAGTGAATTGATTGGTACTAGTCAAGCACAGGTTTCTCGTGCATTGAAAGGTGATAACATGCCTAGCTCTAAGAAAATTAGAACCAAGGCTGCCAAAATCTTAGGAATTTAGAAAGAAGGAAATGCAATGCAGGAATTAATAAAAGTGCAGGTTGAAGGTGACCAACAATTAGTTAGTGCTAGAGATTTGCACAAAGGATTAGAAATTAAGAAAAGGTTTAGCGCTTGGGTTGAACAAAACTTTAAAGACTTCGAAGAATATGTTGATTTTACAAGCGTACCTACAAGTACGGTTGTTGGAAACGGCGCCGTTAAGCCACTTGTTGATTATGCCTTAACAATCGATATGGCAAAACAGCTTTGTTTATTAAGTCGAACAGAAAAGGGCAAGCAGTACCGCAAATATCTGATTGAAGTTGAGAAGAAGTGGAATGATCCTGATGCAGTAATTGCTCGTGGATATAAAGCAGCACTAGAAAAGACGAAAACTTTAGAACTCGAAAATAAGCAGATGAAACCTAAGGCACTTTTCGCTGATGCAGTATCTACTAGCAAATCAACAATCGATGTTGGGCAAATGGCTAAAATACTTCGTGGAAGTGGCTTGAATATTGGCAGAGATCGTTTCTACGCTTGGCTTCGTGACAATGGCTTTGTTATTAAAACTAAAGGTAGGTCATGGAATTCACCAACGCAAAAAGCCCTAGATATGAATGTGCTACGGCTTAGCGAGAAGATTTCTGATAATCCAGACGGCAGTGTAACTATCAATACAAAAACGGTTGTTACTGGTAGAGGACAGATTTATTTCGTAAATAAATTAGTAAATAACGAGCAGCTGGAGCTGGTGTAAAAAATGAGTAAGTGCTTAGGCGAAGTTTTAACAGATGGAACATTGAACAAAATGACTGAGTCAGAGCGTAAAGAGTTTTGGACTTCATACAATGATTTAGTTGGTTTTGCCAATAGATTTGTTAAAGAAAGGAAACAGCTAAAATGAGTGAACATAAATTTACTGAAAGAATAAGTATTGATGCTGACGATGCTTTCATCATTCTTGATGAATTAATCAGCAAGTTAAAAGAAGCAAATGAAGAGATTTCGAAATTAAAATCTAATTTAAGTGATTTGAAAAGTTAGGAGGTAGTGATAGTAATGCAAATCCCAATTACTAAAGAAGAACGTAAAGCTGAATTTAAGGAATTCGCTCAAGAATTCCATTTAGTTCCAGAAAATTCATTGACGGGAAGAACAATAAGTATTGAAAACTTTGCTAAAAAATATTGCAACCCGCACGGTAAAGATTGGGTTAAAACGAATATTTTGTACAAATTCGAGCCTGAGTGGTGTCCAGATATTCATCCGGGAGTGGGTCATGGCTTTACTATTTTTGAAAAGCCAGCTGCTGAATGGATGGAGGAGCATAGAAAGGAAATAAATTGGAACACGAGGTGAAAGGAGATGAAACGATGGAACGAATTAGTAAATCGATTTTTGGGAACCGATTTAAGCGTAAGGCAAACAAACTGGTGGACTATTCTGTTAGTCCCTGCATTAGCAGCATTAGTGACTTATCTGGCAACTTGTCCGAGCGTTTACGTAAAAGAGATTGGCATGTAAACAAAAAGTCCGCAGTCACTGGTACTGACTGTGGACTCAGAAATATTAACTATTCAGGAGAATTATAGCACATGGAAGTAAAAGATGCAGCAGGTCAGCGATTAGCAGCAAGATGGCTGCGAGAAGAAAGATATTTCGAAGATAGTCGTGGCGAGGATTGTTGGACTGCAGAGGACTGGTCAGGTGAAAACTGTAAGATTGGTGAAGGCTGTGATTACGAAACTTTTCAAGAGTTTGTAATTGCCCAGCTTTACGTTGCAATGAATACCAATACGACTAAGGAGTTTATGGAAAAATCGGGTTATGAAAATGACCCTAAAGAGATGTTATCAGACCTGCTTTGCGAAGATGATGATGACGACTGGTATCAAGATAAAGCAGAAGAAATATCTGATTCAGGATTGACGTATATGGGGGATTTATAAAATGGAAGAAAAGCGAATTTTAAAAGCATCTAATGGTAAGTCGATTAACTTTGTTGAAAATACAATTTATTTTGATGGAGGTAATGCAGAGCCTTTTACTAAGACGGAATTATTTAAAAAGCGATTATCCTGTGCTGATTTTAATGCTGTTAATTACTTTTTTAGTGCAAATGAAATAAAACAAAAGATTTGGGACATGGCAAATCCTGTGGAGGATACGAACAATGAATGATTTTAAGAATTGGCTAGACACTACTGAAACGGCAATCAGCGTTTGGCCAGATGAGTTAGTGGCTGCTGCTTTAAAAGAAAATAAAACCTATGCCTCAGCTAAAAGATGGCTGGAAAAACAGAAGCCAAGTCTTGATGGCAATTTCACGGCATCACCTAGTGAAGCATTCAGACAGAATGTCGTGAAGGCAATGTTTGAGCAAGCAATTAAGAATGTTACCCAGTTAGCTATGGGGCAGGAGGTAAGTTAAGATGCCGGCGATTAATTGGGAGAAACAGAAGACGAAGAAATATCGGTATCTGGTTTATGGCATACCAGGAGTTGGTAAAACGACTCTCAGTAGCTTCATGAAGGGCAAGACTTACATGCTGTCGCTGGACCAATCATTTTATCGCATCAAATTTTGGCAAGGTAAGAAAGATATTTGGGTCATTGACCCAGACAAACCGATTGAAGATTTGCAGGATTTCGTTAGTGAGTTCGATCCGAGTAAATACGACAACCTGATTATTGATAACATGAGCAATTTTCAAAAATTATGGTTTGCCGAGAAAGCTAGGGAAACCAAGAATGGGCTAGACAATAAAATGTCTGACTACGGCGAGATTAATAATTACACCATCAGATTTATTTCTAAGGTATTCACTTGGGACTTAAATATCTTGGTTACAGCTTGGGAAAAGCGTGACAAAGTAACTGATACTAACGGTCAAGAATTCGAGCAATATGCGCCTGATTTTAGACCTGGTCCCAGAGATTTTTTAATGGGTAACTGTGATGTGGTTGCTAGAATGACGCAGAAACCAAAAACAGGTGAGCGAGGTTTGATTATGCAGTCAGATCCTGGCACCTATGCCAAGAACCGTTTGGACAATCGCCCCGGTTGTAAGGCAGAAGAATTCTTCAATGTTTAAGCTATTTGATTATCAACAGAATTTAGTTAATCAGGCTCGTAACTCACTGGCAAAGGGCAATAATGGCGTACTGATTGTTTCGCCGCCTGGTTCTGGTAAATCTATCGTAATTGCAGAAATCGCCAGGCTGACCGTTAAAAAAGGCGGACAGGTATTATTCTTCGTTCACCGAAAAGAGTTAGCCCAGCAGATTAAGCAAACATTCATCAAGCAGGGTGTTGATATATCACATTGCACGATTGATACAGTTATGCGGGTCAAGAACCGTTTAAAAATACTGCCGAGACCGACGCTGATTATCGTTGACGAGGGACATCATAGTCGGGCTAAGAGTTATCAAGCAATCTTTGATTACTTCTCTAAGGTACCAAGATTGGGCTTCACGGCAACGCCGTGGCGATTATCTGGTCAAGGTTTCGATGATATTTATTCAGATATGGTTGAAGGGCCAACAGTTGACTGGCTGATTAAGCATAAACATTTAGCACCGTACGTGATGTATGGCAAGCCGTTAGGAAATCTAAACAAATTAAAGGTCGGTTCAACTGGTGACTACACCAGTAAATCGGTTGAGGAATTTGAAAAGTCAGTCATTCATGGTGACATTGTTAAATCCTGGCAAAAATTTGCCCAAGATGGAAAAACAATTGTTTACAGTTTTAGCATTAATTTTTCAAAACAAGTGGCTGAAGAATTTAACAAGGCTGGTATTTCAGCAATTCACGTTGATTCTAAGACACCCACAATTAAGAGAGAGAAGATCATGGCTGACTTTAAGACTGGAAAAATCAAGGTGTTATGCAATGTTGATTTAGTTTCTGAAGGTTTTGACGTTCCAGATTGCAGCTGTGTAGTGATGCTGAGGCCGACAAAATCGCTGGTGTTGTATTTGCAGCAATCAATGCGAGCGATGCGGTATCAGCCGAATAAAAAGGCTGTAATTATTGACCAAGTAAGCAATTTTGCTGAGTTTGGTTTACCCGATGATGACCGAGAATGGAATTTGCAAGGCCATAGCAACCGGCAGACGCAAGAAAATACGGTCATGATTAAGGAATGTCCGCAGTGTTATGCAGTAATTAAGGCTGGTTCAGTCAGATGTCCGTACTGCGATTATGATTTTTCTGAAGAAATCGAGCGGGCGAGAAAGATTGAAGTTGAGAAGCAGGAAAAATTAGAGCGAATTAAGCGAAATAACGAGTTTGAAGTTAACTATATTCTGACTAAGAAAGTTAGTGAGCTTAACACGTTGGAAGAATTGAAAGAATATCGCAAAGCTAAGGGCTATAAGGCAGGTTGGCTCTGGCACATAGCAAAGCAAAAAGGATTATTAAATTAAGGAGATTAACGATGGGATTTTTTAGTGTTGATTATTCAAAAGCAGGAGAAGAAAAGCAATTACTTCCAGAAGGTGACTACGAAATGGGAACTCATAGTGTGACGATGGATGCTTCAAAAAGTGGTCATCAATGTATGAAATTTGAATTTATTGTTCGCAAAGATTTGGACAAAGTTAAGGAGTTAGCTAAGACCAATGCAAAATGTCATGGTCGGCATTACTGGGCCAATGTCTGGACTGAAAAAGATGAAAATGGTGAGCCTACAGGGCACTTTAAAGATGAAGATTTAAACAGTATTGCTAAAGCCTATGGCATTCCAGAAGGTACTGAAATTAAATCAGAAGATCAGTTTATGGAGATGTTAATTGGTAAGCCGGTTAGAATTCATGTCATTGTTGGTCAAAATAAGTTTCAAGGAAAAGTAACTGATCAAAATAGTACATTTACCAATTCATGGAAGCCAACAAAATATCCGTTGCAAAAAGACCCGTTCGCAGGTACAGGCGACACGATTGACGTTAACGATGATAACTTACCGTTTTAGCCTATGGAATTTAATTACGCAAATATCCCGAAAGAACTTCGGGACTTAAAACAGTGGGGCGACTTCGAATTACGTTATGTGGAAGCCCGTCATAAAAATACCAAGATACCGATTAATCCGTTTGATGGCACTAACGGCAAATCAAATGATCCGGCAACCTGGTCAGATTTTAAAACTGCTTATCAATCGTTATCTAATATTTCCAGAGCAAAAGGTCTAGCATTCTACTTTACTGGTGGCTATGTGGGCTTGGACATTGACAATATTGAGGACGATTTAGAAACCTGGTCCCAGGGTAACCGTGACGAAAATAATCTGATTGTTAAGTTTCAAAAATTAACTCACAACACCTATATGGAAGTAAGTCAATCAGGCAAAGGTATTCATGCCATCTTCAAGGGCAAGATACCTGGCAGACATCGACGCAAAGGTCACTTTGAAATGTATCAATCAGGCAGGTTCTTTGCTTTAACTGGTAATACGATTGGTAAACCTAACCCAATTATTCAAACGTTATCTGACAAGGATATGCGGGTGCTGTATGAAACAATCTTTGGCCCCGATAAGGTAAGTCCGCAGCTTACTAATTCCAGCGGCTCAGTCGATTTATCGGTCAGCGAGATTATTTCTAAGGCTGAATCAAATAGCCGTTCTGGTGAACGATTTACACTTTTTATGAATGGTGGCTGGGATAAATTTTATCTGTCACATTCCGAAGCTGACATGGCATTTGCCAATGATTTAGCATTCTGGACTGGTAGAGATTTCAAGAAAATGGATACCATTTTCCGAAACAGCTCATTAATTAGAGATAAATGGGACCGTAAGACAGGTTCAAGTACCTATGGTGCGATTACGCTGCAAAAGGCGATTGATGATTGCACAAATGTTTACGGTGGCTCTGATTCTGTTGATACTAATGATTCAAGGTTTGCTTGGAATAAAAAATCAGTTAAACCAAAACAGCAGCGCAGCCTTGACGATATGGGCATGGCCGACCGTTTTATCGATATGTATGGTCACGACCGTTTTCGCTACTTAACCGGTGATAAAAAGTGGTTCTATTACGATAACAATGTTTGGCGATCAGATGGTTCGGGTATGTTAGGTAAGGCAATTGATGTGGCAGTCGACTCACTGAAAAAGGAACGACCACAGATTCCAGCTGGCACTGATGACAAAGTCCAAAAATCAATCTTGCGTGAATGGCAAAAATTCAAACATCATGAACGGCTTAGTAAAGGCCATAGTGATTTAACAACCATGCTCAAGCATCGCTTAACTGTTACTCATGAAGACTGGGACCATGATGATTATTATCTGAATACACCGTCAGGTTATGTTGATCTACGGGACGGCAAATTGCATGACCATCAGCCCGAATTAATGTTCAGCCATATCACCAGTGTTGAGTTTACGGACAACATCGACTGCCCTGAATGGATTGATTTTTTAGACCAGATATTCCAAGGCGACAAGGCTCTGATGTATTACGTACAAAAAGCCCTGGGGTATTCGTTAATCGGAACTACCAGGGAGCAAATTATGTTCATTCTATTTGGTAATGGGCGCAACGGTAAATCAGTGTTTCTGAATACAATCCAATACATTTTGGGCAGCTATGTCAAAACGATGGATGTATCAGCAATTATGAGTAAACAGATTAATTCAGGTCCAACGCCTGAATTGGCTAGATTACAGACTGCCAGAATGGTTATCACGTCCGAAGCAAATGAGGGTAATCGCTTAAACGAAGGCTTAGTTAAGCAAATGACTGGTGGCGACACTATTGCAGCTAGATTTAATTACGGTGATGTGTTCGAATTTAAGCCCAAGTTTACACTTCTTATGGCGACTAATCATAAACCAATTATTCGTGGTACTGATATGGGTATTTGGCGCAGGTTAGCATTAATTCCATTCAATTATACGGTACCGAAAAATCAAGTTGACCCCAACCTTGAAAGTAAGTTGAGAGCAGAGAGTCGGGGAATATTGAACTGGATGGTTGAAGGTACAATTCTTTATTTAGTTGGAGGATTAAAACAACCGCAGGCTGTAATTGACGCTTCAGCAGAATATCGCAGTGAGATGGATGTCTTAGCCGCATTTATTCAGGAACAATGTGAAACTGGCGATGACTATCATGAAAAATCAACAGTATTGTTTGAAGCTTATGTTGAGTGGGCCAAAGGGACGAATAACTACTCAAGAATGTCGAACAATAAATTTGGTCGTGAGATGAGTAACCGATTTAAGAAAATACGAAATAGGCAAGGAATTGAATATTTAGGCATCAGATTAAAGAAGGATTCAAGATTTTCTTGGAATGAAAAGACAATGCAAGGAACAATTTATTAATGTGTGTAGGATTGGTGCATGATTTGTGTATGATTTTCAAGTAATCATACATCAATAAAAGTCAGCAGTAGCAAGGGCTTGCAGATTAGTGTGTAGGATATGTATATTTTTTCTTCTAAAGAATAAAAATAAAAAAGAAATAAAAATATATATAAAAGTAAGGGAAAACTACACAAATCCTACACAGAACGTACCGTAAATCTTTGTGGGAGTAAGTCGTGTAGGACTTTTGAAACCTACACAGATCCTACACAAACCTACACCCAATTCTTAAATCAAAAAACAGACGATTTTTAAATTAAGACAGTTAAAATCGCTTTGTTAAATCAAAAAAACAGCATTTTTTAAATTAAGGAGATAAATATGGCATTAGATAATCGTTTACAAGCAGCTAAACAACAAATTCAAACAATTAATGATTTAGCAGATAAACAGAAATTGAGGTTGGATAAGATAGTTGCTCAGCAAACCGCTGATGATACTTCACTTAAATTAACAATTTCAATCGGATATAGAAAGGATTAATCACATGAACGGCAAAACTTTAGAATTTAATGGCGATATTAAGGATTTCAAAACTAAGGACGGAACAGTAACGATTTCGCTTACTGCTTCGGCTGAAAATATTTCATTAGATGAACTAAATGAAATAGCGCAAGGTGTAGGCTTGAAAGTCAACCTTGAAGCTAGACAGCAGGAACTAATCAATGATTCCGAAGATGAAGAAGCCGATGGACAGACTAAGTTAGAAATAGTTAGTGATGAGGATGATAGCGATGAACAGGATTAGAGAACTGCGCTTAAAGCGCAAGCTGACACTAGATGATGTTGAGAAAATGACAGGTATAAACTGTGGGACATTTAATAATTATGAGAGTGAAAAAACACATCCAAAAGAAACTGTTTGGCTTAAATTAGCTCAATTTTTCAGAGTGTCTGTGCCGTATATCAAAGGTAAAGACCGAGAAGCTGTTGAAACTTTAAAGGAATTAAACATGAAAGAAGCTACTAATAAGAAAACTTATCGAAAAACCAATGGTGAGTATCTTGAAATTGTGCCGCTTTATGTCGACACAGAATTGTTTTATGGAATTTTAAATTTGAATAAGCAAGAAGTCGTTGAGGCTTTTACTAGTTTAAAAGCCGCAGAAAATGTATGTCAGCGGTACGAATCCGTAAAACTGGGTATCTATTTAATGGAGAAGAATAATGGATAAAAAGGTAATTACTAAACTTAACGAATTACAAAATAAAGCGATTGTAGCTGGTACTAATATGGAACTTAGCGAGAATGCTAATGCGTATCAATTATTAAGCGATTTGGTATCTGATGTTGTTGATGATACGAATGAAATTTTAGGCTTATTAAATAAGGATGAGGCATAGCAATGACTGAAGAAAAAAGAATATTCAGTAGAAATGGCGTTTGTTTATATTTTAAAAAGGAATATCCATATTTTGGACCCAGTGAAAAACCTGAGCCAATAAGTTACCGTACTTTAGATAACATTGTTAGTGATCAATTAGATGATGATTTTAAATATTATATTGAAGCAATGGGCGGTGTTGATTGGTTATGGAAGCAGTTCAAACCTGTACCTGAAAAGAAATGGTATGTAAAAGTACCGCATACTTACCCAAGTTCTTGGTATCAAATAGGACAGTCTACAAATTCTACATTTATTGTTACGAATTTAGAATGTAGAGATAATGATTCATTTAAATTTACCGATGAAGAAATTAAATATTACGGCTTACAAGATTGCGAGAAGGTGCCAGCTGATGACTGATGTTATTAAGCAGGCTTACGAGCAAGGCATTATCACTAAAGCAACAACAGAGCATGACATACAGAACAATATTCGCAAACTGTTTTCATTCTGTGGGTTCCTTACTTTTCGCGCAAATGTTGGCAAGGTTTTAATGCAAAATGGTCGGTGGTTTGATACTGGTTTGCCAAAAGGATTTCCCGATTTATTCGGATATGACAATCTGAATAAGCCATTCTTTATTGAGGTGAAAAATGCAATGGGCAAGCCTAGACCTGATCAGATTCGGTTTCATAAAATGCTTACTGAACGTGGCATTTGTCATGGAATTGCTCGCAGTCCTGAAGAAGCAATTGCAATAGTGAAAGGAGACCTGATTGGGTATGGATACTAATTCGATAGTCCGCTTAAATGATGGCAGGACATCTTATCACGTTAAGGAAACAATGAAGCAAATTATGGGTAAACTGTCTGATACGAAATTTATTAAGCTGACCGACCAGGCTCTCGGTCCAGTGTTAGTCAATGTTTCCAATATTATTTCGGTGACTAATTATGATAATTCCTTATGACCTAATTCATGAAATTGAAGCTAAATACGGCACCTTGGCTATTCCTGATAGTGAGCCGTTAATGATTAAATTGCATCGCGTGACAGGTGCTAAAGTTCGTAAGCAACGCAATCCTAGAAAAGTCTGCCCGTATAAATATAAATCGCATTATTATGATGACCAAATAATTCAATTGGTCAAAGATGGCTATTCGATTGGCGAAACAGCAAGCATAACTGGACATGCACGACAGACAGTTAATCTGATAATTGACCACTATCATTTGAAGCTTAAACAGCCATTTATTTGCCAATATCAAAGCGTCTATTTATCTAGTCTGTCGAATCTTGCCTATTGGGGAATCAAAGCACGTTCAACTGAATCTGCTAAACGCAGGACACATGGCGAAATTATGGTTAAGAAATTCCACTGGTGTGATATTCCAATCGGTGGCAAGTACATGATAAACGGCAATGATACAGAAATTTTTGTAAAGTGACGAAAGGATTGAGCATGTGGAGAATTTAGATTTAGGCTTGAATATTAATCAAAAAGAAACAGCCAATCGAGTACGTATCTTTTTTAAGTATACTTTCCCTAATTATTTAATTAAGGCTGGGTTACATCGTACTGACTTGAAAAGTCCACAGCTTGATCCAACAGGTATAGCAGTTCATGGCCGAAATAGTGCTGAAATAAGAATGGCCCAAATTTTTGATATGCAGGATAAATGTAAAGCTGTTTATCAAGCAATAGATCATTGCTCAGATAGTCAAAATCAGCCTTTTAGAACGATTTTAAAAGCTTTATATATAGATGAATTAAAAGATTGGCAAGTGGCTGACAAGGTAAAATATAGTGATTCTCGCTATGGAGATTTAAAGCGCTATGCGTGTTGCCAGTTTGCCGATACTATTGAAACTTGGAAGGTTATTTATGATGTAGATATACCTGACCTAAAAATTGTAAATCGGTGCAATATCGGTGCAGAATCGGGGTCAAGTCGGGGTTAATAGGTGCTATATTAGTACTGTCGAAAGATTGGGTAGCGGAAAATATCTGGCTTTTCGACGCCAGTTTTAACGGAGCATTTCCTCCAGTATATTGGTTAGCGGTGACGGTCTCTTATATAGGTTCGATTCCTATAACCGCTGTTTGCTAGAGTATCTCAGTCGGTAAAGCAAAGAGGTAACCAAACCTTATGTCGCTGGTTCGAGTCCAGCCTCTAGCATAATTCTTAATAGCTATGGACGGTTTAATCATCCGTCTTTTTGTTTGGAGGAAAGCAATATGAAATACAGAAAGAAGCCAGTAGTTGTTGAAGCAATCAGATTTTTTGATACAACGGAATCGATGTTAGCTTTGAATGACGAATTAGGTCTTGACCCAGTTAGAGTCAGTTATAAAGATCCGAAGCATCCTGTGTTAAAGATTGAAACGCTGGAAGGTATGATGATTGCTAATGTGGGTGATTACATCATTAAAGGTGTAAATGGCGAGTTTTATCCGTGTAAACCTGACATTTTTAATAAGACATATGAACCAGCGGAGGAAAGTTAAACATGGGAAAAGTAACAATTAAACTTAAAAATAATATGGAGGAATTTACGTGTAATTCAGCAACAAGTATAGAACTTATTAATAATTTTTTGGTTGTTAATTATTATGATGATCAAGAAAATCGTACAACGATGTTTGCAGCTGATGAAGTGAAAAAATGCGATGCACCACAAGATTGTATTATCTTTAAAAATGCTACAAAAGTAGTAGAAAAGATGATAAATGAAATTAAAAAATGTGTAGCAAGTGATTTTGATAGATTCGATAAAGAAACAAGCAAGACCATGACAGATCGTGACAAAGAATTTCAAAAAATGAGTAAGGAAAATGCTGCTTTTTCTAAGAAAATCAAAGAAAGCATAGACAAATATTTAGAATAATTAGCAAATTAGCTTGAAAGGAGATGATAAATATTGAGTTTAACTGCTAAACAAAAGAGATTTGCCGAAGAGTATATTATTTCGGGAAACGCTACGGACGCAGCGAGAAAAGCTGGCTATTCGAAAAAAACTGCCTATTCAATTGGACAACAAAACTTGAAGAAAGTTGAAATTTCGACATACCTGCAAAAATTGCAGAAGAAAGTTTCTGGCGATAAAGTTGCTGATCAGCAAGAGATACTTGAGTATTTGTCATCTGTCATGCGAGGCGAACAAACAGAAGATGTAGCAACTGCTAAAGGTATTTACAAAGATGTTCCGGTTGAAGCAAGAGATAGGATTAAGGCTGCAGAACTGCTGGGTAAGCGTTCAGCAATGTGGACAGAGAAGCGTGAGGTTAATGCGAATATAGCAAGTCCAGTAAAGATTATTGACGATGTACCAGACGAAGAAAAGAGCGAAGACGATGACAGTTAGACTAACGAAGCTAATTGCACCGTCTTTTTATTCAGTCTATCAAGATGTAAAACATCATCGCTATGCTAATTATTGGTTGAAAGGGGGACGAGGTAGTACCAAGTCCTCTTTTGTTTCCATCGTAATTATCTTGGGCATGATGCAAGACCCAGAAGCAAATGCAGTAGTTATTCGTAAAGTTGCGGCAACGTTGCGTGATTCGGTGTTTGACCAATATCTGTGGGCAATTGACAAGCTAGGCGTTGCTGATTATTGGGCAAGCTCAACGAGTCCAATGCAGCTAACATACTTACCAACAGGTCAGCAGATTAGATTCAAAGGTGCAGACAAACCGCAAAAGATTAAGTCACAGAAGTTCAGACACGGTTACACAAAATTTAAGCACTTTGAAGAAATATCGGACTTCAAGGGCATGGAAGAAATACGTAACATTAATCAGTCACTTAACAGAGGTGGCAGCGGTATTGTTACGTTTAGCAGCTATAACCCACCAGCTAGTCAGCGTAATTGGGTCAACGAAGCAACAGAACAGCAAAGTTTACGAAAAGATACATTAGTACATTCGTCTGATTACCGCTCAGTCCCGCAAGAATGGCTTGGTAAAGAGTTTATTGCTGACGCTGAACAGCTCAAACATGATAATGAAAAAGCCTATCAGCACGAATATTTGGGTGAAGTAACTGGTACAGGTGCGGAGGTATTTGACAATCTTACTATCCGAGTTATTACGCAGGAAGAACGTGCTAACTTTGATGACTTTTATCACGGCATGGACTTTGGTTATGCTAAGGACCCAACAGCATATCTGGATATTGCCTATGAGCCAAATAGACGGCGAATATTCTTACTAGATGAAATTTACCAAACTCACATGTTGAGTCGTGAAGCCGTCGTAAAGATTAAGCCACTAAATCCAAAGAATGAGATGATTTCGGCTGATTCGGCTTCACCGGACATTATTGGAGAACTGCGCGACTTAGGCTTAAACGTTGTTGGCGTGAAAAAAGGATCAGGCAGTCGTGAGTTTACTTATAAATGGCTGCAAGACCTGTCTGAGATTGTAATCGACCCTAGGACATGTCCCAACGCAGCGAGGGAGTTTCAAGGCTACGAATACAAAAAAGATGGCATGGGTAATTTTATTGAGAAGTATCCGGATGGTGATGACCACACGATTGATGCGGTCAGATATGGTATGAGAACAGCAATGAAGAGAGGAGGTTATGTACCTTGGAAATAAAGGCAGTACAAGAATTAATATTGGGCACTGCAAAGGAACGAGCCAGTTTTACTGCAGACTATGAGAAATCGTTACGCTATTACAAGACTCAGAATGATATTACTAACAAAAATAGTGGCAAGTCTGAGATGAATAAAGACGGCAAGGACAAACCGCTAAGGCACGCAGATAACCGCGTTAGTTCAAACTTTCATCAGCTGTTGGTTAATCAAGAAGCGGGTTATGTGGCCACAGTTGCACCGCAGATTGATGTGGGCAGTCAGGCTGACAGTGATAAAGTTAGTGCTGTGCTAGGCGACAACTTTAATTTGACACTCAATCAGCTAGTTATCGATGCAGCAAATGCCGGTATTGCATGGTTGCATTATTGGATTGATGAAGACGGCAATTTCAGGTATGGTGTGATTGAGCCTAGTCAGATAACACCAATTTGGTCAACTGAACTTAATCGCAAATTACTGGCAGTTCTTCGCAGCTATAGACAGCTAGATCCTGATACAGGTAAATACTTTAATATTCATGAGTATTGGACAGATAAAGAATGCCAGATATATAGAGAAGTTGATAATGCTAATCCATTCAAATTAGAACCGTACAATTGTTTTACTAGCTATGATATGACAGCGGGCTATGAAACTGGTCAGAGCAATGTTTATAAGCATGGTCTAGGACGTGTTCCGTTTATTGCTTTCCCTAAAAATAAGTACCAACAGCCTGATTTACTGAAATATAAGGGCTTAATTGATGCTTACGATGACATTTACAATGGTTTCCTGAACGATTTGGACGATGTCCAGCAAGTAATATTAGTTCTGACTAACTTTGGTAAGGCTGACTTAGATCAGTTTATGGCTGATTTACGAAAGCACAGTGCTATAAAGTTTGAAAATGATGGTTTGGGTGACAAGTCTGGCGTTGATAAGCTGACGATTGATATACCAACAGAAGCTCGAGATGATGCACTGAAAATCACTCGTGAAGACATATTCCTTTATGGTCAAGGAGTTGACCCTAGCAAGTTTGAATCAACTAATGCGAGTGGTGTAGCTATCAAAATGTTGTATTCACATTTGGAAATGAAAGCAGCTAATACTGAGACACATTTCAGAGATGCAATTAACGAATTAGTTAGGGCAATCATGAACTATCTGAATTTATCTAATCCAGAAGGGCGTAAAATCACGCAGACATGGACGAGAACACAGGTTGAAGATGATTTAACACAAGCGCAAACAATTGCTCAGCTGGCAAATTACACCAGTAAGGAAGCAATTGCAAAGAACAATCCGTTAGTTGATGATTGGCAGCAAGAACTGAAAGACCAGAAGCAAGATATTGCTGCAGGTGATCCATATGCTAGTGATGATGAGCATGATAAGCCTGGTAAGTTAAACGGTGGTCCAGATGACGACAAGGAAGACTAGAAATTACTGGAAGAACCGACAGCTTGAGCTAAAGCAACGTCAGTTGGACAATGCTACGGATTATGAAGCTGCATTGCGCAGTCGCATGAAAATGCTGTTTAATGAAATCCAAAAGGAAACTGACAAGTTCCTGACACGTTATGCAGCGAACAATGACATTGATGTACCTAGTGCAAGAAAGTTATTAGCTCACGTCAACACTACTAACTGGCAAATGACACTCAAGGAATTTGAGGAGAAAGCCAAGGCAGGTGGCTTTAATAAAGAGTTAGATAATGAGTACTTTAAGAGTAGAATTGCTCGTTTACAGGACATTAACAAGCAGCTGCAGGAGTTAGGTAGTAAGTTTGTGGACAAAGAGTTTGACAATATGGAGAACGCGTTAGCAAATCAGTTTCAAGATACCTATCTGCAACAGAATTACAATTGGCAGGACTCACACAATGGCTTCAGCGTTGACTTTACGCATTTCAATGAAACGCAACTAAAACAAATTGCTAATCAGCCCTGGCAAGGCAGTAACTTTTCTAAGAGAATTTGGAAGAATTACCATGATGTTTTGCCTAACCAACTGACAGACGCTTTGCTAAGAGGAACATTGCTTGGTTATTCTGCTGATCGAGTTACAAGAATGCTCAAAGATCGATTTGCTGATGTTACGAACAATCAGATTCATCGGTTAGTTGTTACGGAAATGGGACACGCTGCTGAGAACGCAACAGCTGAGTTTTATGAAGATTCGAAAATTGAACAGTACGAATATATGGCCACACTTGAGTCGCATACCTGCGAGCAGTGTGGTTATTTAGATGGCAAGATTTTTAATGTTAAGGATAGAATTGACGGTGAGAATTACCCGTTAATACATCCATACTGCCGCTGCACAACTGTACCTTATGACGATACCCTGCCAGACATTGAGACACGTTGGATGCGTGACCCAGAAACTGGCAAAGGTAAGCTAGTTGACAATATGAGCTTCGGTGAATGGAAGAAGCAGTATGTTGACAACATAGATATTAAGATTGAAAATCATGCAGTAAGAATGGAACCAAAGAAAAGTGGTAAATATGAATGGAAAGAACTTAATGCTGAGGCGTATAATAAGCATGTAAAAGATACATCAGAATTTAATAATTATGTTAAAGGACGAAAAAATCCAGTAAGTGAATTAACAATATCAGCTGAACAAGCGCAAGAATTAATCGACAAGTACGGACATGAGCCTAATTCTAAAAATAGAGGCGCATTTAAGTTTAAGTCTGATAATTATATTGGGTATTGGGCTGATGTTGATGGTAATAAGCATCCTACGAAGAATGGTCGTATTTCATGCAGTAAAAAGCATGGTGCTCACATTACTCCACAAAGGCCAGATTATTTAAAATAAGGGAGGCTAGTTATGAAGATTGATGGTATGAGTTTTATTGATATTCTTAATAATTTCAGAGCTAGAAACGTTGACTTCAAATTTAAAGACGGTACTGAAAGGACGATATTTGTTAATGAAATTGAAAATGAAGAAGACGATCAACCTGGAACAATTTTTATGGCAGATGATCCTAAAGATGACGTATGGCTATCTGATGTAGTTAGTGCAAAAGCTGTATAGGAGGAAATTATGAGAGATGAAATAGCTCGTGTTTTATTAGAAAGTTTTAATAAATATGATGAAAATATGGAGATGCCGAGTGGCAAAGAATTAAACGAATTATTTGATTCAATTAATGTACCGTATAATAAGACAGTTTATGTGCTAAAAGATTTACAGAATAAAGGCTATGTTGATAGTCAAGCTTTTGAAATTAATAGCATGCTAGAAATCGTTGTTAATAATATGCATCGATCGTTGCTCACAGAAAATGGACAAGCATATTTAAAGGAATTATCAAAATAGATTGTAGCAGGATTAACTCCCTGCTTTTTGTTTGCCCTGAGCATGGCGTAAAAAGGCTTATTTTTTATACCCTTGCGAGAAGTCAACTCGTAAAAAGATGTTAAAGGAGCAGAAAATGAAAAGAGAAGATTTAGAAAAGTTAGGTTTGAGTGGAGATGTGATTGACAAGGTCATAATCATGCATGGTGAAGATGTTAATGCAATTAAGGCTAAGTCTACTGAACTTGAGGAAACCAATAAATCATTGACTGAGCAGATTACTAATCGTGACAAGGACTTGAAAAAGCTGCAGAAACAAGTCAAGGATAACGATGACGTTTCTAGTCAATTAAAGGATTTGCAAGACAAGTACAAACAGGACACAGCCAAGCTTAATGACCAGTTAAGTCAGACTAAGTTAAACAATGCAATTGACCAGTCTTTGACGCAAAGTAAAGTACGCAATACTAAGGCTGCCAAAGCATTACTTAATATGGATAACATCAAGCTTGATGAGCAGGACAATTTGATTGGCTTAGATGAACAGGTAAAAGAGCTTAAGCAGTCTGATGCTTATTTGTTTGATGAGGGCAGTAAGCAGCCATACACACCTGCAAATGGCCAGCCAACTGGTAATAATGAAACTCAAACTATGACAAATATATTTACGAAAGGATTGGTAAATAACAATGACAACAATTAATTTTGCTGAGCAATATCAGCAAGCAATTCAAGACTCGTTCTACAATATGGACGGTGTTTTATATTCAAGAGATCTGTGGAACTCACCATCAAATTCAATGATTAAATTCGATGGCGCAAAGCACATTAAACTGCCTAAGCTGACCATTCTCTCTGGGCGAAAGGATCGGCAACGGAGGACAATTACAGGTTTTAGCACCAACTATTCAAACGACTGGGAAAGTTACGAATTAACTAATGAACGTTATTGGCAAACGCTTGTAGATCCACTTGATGTTGATGAAACTAACTATGTTGTTTCGATTGCTAACATTACTAAGCAATTTAATTTAACACAAAAGATGCCAGAACAAGACAGATTTATGTTTAGCCGTCTATATAGTCAAAAGAATGACTTAGATGGTGGCAAGGGCATTACTACTGATTCACTCGATGAAAACAACATTCTTGAAGCATTTGACAATATGATGCTGGACTTTGATGAGGCACGTATACCAGCTCAAAACAGAGTGCTTTATATCACGCCTAAAATTAATGCGATTTTAAAGCGAGCTGTTGCGAAAAATCGTAACATGTCAATTGATGCCAATAACCCGCAAAGAACGGTTTACAGTATTGATTCTGTCAAGATTGTGATTGTCCCAGCTGACTTAATGCAAACAGCATTTGATTTTAGCGATGGTTCCAAGACAATTGATGATTCTAAGCAAATTGATATGTTCTTAATTTACAATGGTATCCAAATTGCACCTGAGAAATATTCATTTGCTGGTTTTGACGCGCCAAGTGCAGCTAATTCAGGCAATTACTTGTACTATGAAGAGTCATATAATGATGTTCTTCTATTACAAACTAAGGCAGCTGGAATTGAGTTTGTTGTTTCTGATAAGCCTACAGCTTCTGCTTCGTCAGCTCCGCAAACTGAAGATGTTGGACCAGAGCAAGATGCACCAGTAAGTAAGGCGACCAAATCTACAAAGTCTAGTAAATAGCTAATGGACTACAAAAACTATTCGAAATACGATGACGTAGTTAAGAAGACTGAACTACTGCTACCCAATAGTGACAATAATTCAAGCTATGAAAGTATCGTTGATTTTACAGTTGAGAAGGCGATCAATGATGTTGCTAATTACTGCAATACACCGATTGATGAGTTGCCAGCAGAGTTATGCAGCACAATTGTTAGTTTAACCGTGCAATTGCTTGATACACATGGCTGGCTTAAGGGCCAGCAAAGTGATAGCAATATAAGCTCAATTACTGAAGGTGATGTTTCTGTAACGTTTAAGCAATCTAGCGAAGTTTATAAGAATTTGCAGACTGTTAATACAATAAGCGATGATTTTCGCTCGATATTAAACAAATTTAGGAGGTTACCAAAGCAATGAATATATTTGGCGGACTGACCAGAGCAGCACCATTGCTTTGGCATGACAGAGCAACGATTACTGGCAAGCGAGCAATTAAGCATGGCGCTATTACTGATAGTGAAACCGTGACGATTGTTTCTGATGAACCATGCAAAGTTATCTTAAAAGGACAGAAAGCCAGCACACAGTCGTTTTTTGGTACTGACGAATATGATGCAGAATTGCTGATTAGAACAGGAATTGATATTCCAGCAGGTAGCCGCATCAGTGTAACTGATATAAATGGCAAAGTTGTCCAGTATAAACGAGCAGGCAAAGGCTATACTGGTTATGCCAGTCATCAAGAACTAGCAATGGTGAGGGATGAGAAAGCATGAGTTTGGGAACGGTTGATGACAGCGAGTTTAAGGCATTTACTGACAAGATTACGAATGCCGTAAATAGTGGTCAGTTAAAGCAAGCGATTGGTGAGAGTGCTGGTCGAATTGGTCAGCAGTCACTCAAGCAGTTCAAAGCTAATACGCCGGTTGATACTGGTAACTTGCGTCGATCTTGGCAGGTTGATGGTCCGCACTATGATGGCACAGGTTGGGGCATTAAACTTAGCAACAATGCTGAATACTCGTCTTTTGTTGAGAACGGTCACCGAACCCGTGGTGGTGGTAGTTGGGTACCGGGGCAATTTTTTATGGAGAAGTCCAAAACGCAAATTGAAAGCCAATTACCATTCTTAATTACGCCATTGTTAGTTAAGTTTAGGAACCTATTATCATGACAATTACAGAGCGCATAGCAAACGAAATAGCAGTAATCTTTCCAGATGCAGTAATTTATACAGAAAACCAAGACAGCAACTTTCAGGAGCCGTCTTTTTTTATCCAGAAAATTCTAACTGCAACTACACCACTGCTATTTGAGAATCAAGACCGAAAATATCACTACCAGATAGTGTATTTTCCTAATCCTGACCACCCAAATGCAGATATGGAGCGTGTGGAAGATAAGCTGCTAGACGATTTTACGCAATTAAACAATTTTGCCAGTATTCATAATCGTGAATTTGACATTGATACAGCTAACACTGTACTAGAAGTTAAATTCGAAGTATGGACATGGGCAATTAAGCAAGATAGAACGATTAAGCAAAGAAAGGTAGATGTGAATGGCAGAGTCAAAGACTGAGACAGTGCAGGAAAAGCCGTTTAGCGCTGTTACCAAGCCAGAAAACAGGTTTACAAAGAAAGCTATTCTTAACAGCAACCTGTTTGCAACTGTTGAAAAGGACATTTTACGAACCGTTTTAAACGATAGTAAGACATACACAGTTGAAGAATTACAAGCAGCAATTAAGAAATTTAAAGGAGGAATTTAAATGGCAGGCGGAACATGGAAAACGCAGAATAAGCGACGTCCTGGAGCATATATTAATGTTAAAGGCGTTGCTCAACCAACTTCTGATTCTAATTTAGGTAGAACACTATTATTAAGTAATGCGCAACTAAATTGGGGTAAGAAAGGCATTATTGAATTACACAACGATAGTAATTTCAAGGAGCTATTGGGAACAACAATTGATGATCCAAAACTTATGGCATTGAAACAGGTACTAAAGGGGGCTGAAACAGTCCTCTTTTTAAATACCAATGATGGCGTACGGGCAAGTGTGTCTGACCCAGCACTACCTTGGAAGTTCGAAGCAACTTATCCGGGTACTAAGGGCAATGATATTAGCATTTCAGTTGAAAAAGACCCGAATAATACAACCAACATTACAGTTACTACGTTATTCGGCACTGAAATCATTGATGAACAAACAATTACAACGACAACAGGTAATAATTTACTAGCTAACGATTATGTGACGCCAACAATGACCGAGCAAGATAACGGTCAAGCAAAACTAGAAGCAATTAGTGCAGCAGGCAGTTATCAATTAAAAGATGGGACGACGACACCGGATAAAACCGAAGACTTAATGTCTGACGCAATGGAAACTGAAAATTATGCCGTTGTCACCACAGCTGGCTATCCAGAAGACAGTAATATTCATGCACTACTGGTTACGACAGTTAAACGGCTACGTGACACCGAAGGTATGAAGATTCGTGGGATAATCCCAGCAAGTTCCAGCATCAATCAAGCTAATTATGAAGGAATTTCTGTTGTCGCTAACGGCTTAACTTTGAATGACGGTACAGACTTATCTGTCACTAATGCAACAGGATATTTTGCTGGACTGTCCAGTTCAGTTGATGGTTCAGCTTCACTAACTTATACCGAGGTTGAAGATGCCATTAGTGCTAACCCAAGACTGAATAACGATAAGACCATTGCCGCATTAAACGCTGGTCAAATTGTCTTTACTACCAGACCTGGGCAGCGAGTAGTGATTGAGCAAGATATTAATTCACTAACTAAATTTACGAAAGACAAGCCAAAGTCATTCAGCAAGAATAAGGTTTTGCGAGTATTAGACGAAATTGCGACTGACACTGAACAAGTCTTTGAACAGAGCTATTTAGGAAAAGTTGGCAATAATGCCGCTGGTCGTGACTTGTTCAAAGCTAATCGAGTTAGTTATTTACAAGGTTTGAATGACAGTAACGTAATTCAAGACTTTAGTGCAACTGACATTACGGTTAATCCCGGTGAAGACAGTGATGCCGTTGTTGTCGATTTGGCAGTCAAGCCTGTGGACGCAATGGAGAAACTGTACGTCACAATTAATGTAGGATAGGAGGAATAATATGCCTTTAGAAGCAAGTGATTTTTTAAATGGTAGAAACGCAATTTCGACCAAAGAAGCGACTGTAACATTAACGATTAGTGGTCAAGTCTATAAGATGATTGAGTGCAACGAGTTTACAGCCAAATTGGAAAAGAAAAAGGAAGATATTCAAACACTAGGTACGCACTGGAAGCGGAAGAAGACTACTTCCATTGAAGGAACTGGAACGTTGAGTGGCTACTTGATTAACTCTAATTGGATTAAGCAAGCAATGCCATACGTTCAGAATGGTCGTGACTTGTACTTTGACATTACTTTAACAATTGAAGACAAGACAACTGATTGGGGTAAACAAGTTGTTCAACTCAATAACGTTAACCTTGACACAATTCCGATTGCCGATTTCAAAGCAGACGATGGTGTGATGGAAGTTAAATCTGACTTCTCGTTTGAAGGATTTAGCTTAATTAATGAATTTAATGGTAGTTTAGCTTAAGGAGAATAAAAATGACTGAAAATATCAATGACTTTTTAATGAAGAATGTAGAAAATCCCGTTAAAACGGAAAACGTTAAATTTAAACGTTTTAAATCGCCGTTTAAAATTAAGTCACTATTGGCTGAAGATGTAACAAGGTTACGTAATCAGGCGACTAAACAAGAATTAAACAGTAAGACGCATCAGTATGAGGCTCAGACTGACCAAAACAAATTCACTGACTTAATTGTCGAAGCAAGTGTTGTCTCGCCAGATCTTCACAATGCAGAACTGATGAAAAGCTATAGTGTAGTTGATGGCGATGCGGCTAAATTACTGCAAAGAATGTTAACTATTGGTGAATATAGTGAACTCGCTGACCATATTATGAAGATTTCGGGAATTGAAGATTCCGAAGCCGTTATTAATACAGCAAAAAACTAATTGAGAACTCAGTTGGCGACTTTGGCGCTTATCATTACGTACTTAATGAATACCACTGGACACCAAAGCAATGGACAGAATTAAGCGCAAGAGAGCAGTCATTAATTATTGCGTCAATTGAAGTTAGACAGAAACATGAGGAAGAAGAAATAAAGAAAATGGAAAGGGAGAGCAAGGTCTAGTGATTAGGTCTTGCCCCTTTTTTGTTATTGCAAGAAAGGAGGTTTTAGATGGGAGTAATTGAAACAACTATCAGGTTGAATGACGCTTTTAGTGGAACGCTAAGAAAGCTTGAATCGGGGCTTAGTGCTGGAACGAATGGCTTTGACAGGCTAAAGGGTGCCTTGAGCGGTGGCAACATGTTTGGCAATGCTACTAAGCAATCCAATGGCTTTTTTAAGTCAATGGTTGGTGCACAGGTTGTCGGTAGTACGATTAGCAAAGGCATGGCAATGGCTGGTAGCGGTATTCGTAGTATGGTTGGCGAATTAAATGAGTCAACGGTAGCTTGGGATACTTTCGATGGCAATATGCGTCAGATTGGTAAGACGCCAGCACAAATTGCTGGTGCTAGAGCTTCGATGCAACAGTTTGCTCAAGCAACCATTTATTCATCTAGTGATATGGCTTCAACATATAGTCAGTTAGCCGCAATTGGTACAAAAAATACTGGACAACTGGTTAAAGGTTTTGCTGGATTAGCTGCTTCGGCTACTGATCCAAAGCAAGCAATGAAGACCTTGTCAGAACAAGCCACTCAAATGGCAGCTAAGCCAATGGTTCAGTGGCAAGATTTAAAGCTAATGATGGAACAGGCACCGGCAGGGATGTCAGCAGTTGCCAAGAAAATGCACATGACAACAGCGCAGTTGATTGCTAATTCTCAAGGCAAGAATAGTTCATTAAAATCTGCTGACTTGCTCAAAGCAATTGCTGAAGTCGGAACAAATGCAAACTTTAGTAAAATGGCAACACAGTATAAGACTGTAGGTCAAGCAGCAGACGGTTTAAGAGAAACTTTGGCTAATAAACTGCAGCCGCAGTTCAAGAAATTCAGTCAAATTGGTATTGACGCAATTAGCAAATTATCTGACAAATTAAGTGATATGAATTTTGATAGTCTTGCAGACAAGGCTTTAAATGTATTCGATAGAATTAAGTCGGCTTTCAGTGACGTGACTAAAGGATTTGAAATGTCGGGTGCAGGAATAGAAATTGAAAAAACGCTGCAAGACATAGGAAGCATTATTACTGACATTATGACCAAAGCTTCATCTGGGGGAAATAATAATTTCTTTACTCAACTTGGTAGTTTCGCAGGTAGTGTAGTAAGTGGAGCTGCTAATGCAATAGATGGAATAGCTAGAGCATTAGGACAAATGAATCCTGCTACACTTGAAGCTTTAGGTGCCGCTTTTATTATTTTAAAAAGTGGTATGAAAGGGCTTGTATTTACAGCAGTTGTTGCAGGATTACGTAGTATTGGACGGCTGAGTCCAGGCCAAATACAACAAGTTGCTAAAGCAATCGAAGTTCTTGCAGGAGCCTTAATTACATTTAAAGCTGTAAAGGGAATAGCAAATACTGTATTTTTGACAGTAAATGCAATATCAAAAATTACAGAAATTGTTTCTGCTATTGGACCAGAAATTATAGGTGCAATTAGTGCAGCAGCAGGACCAATTGCGATAGTATTAGCAGTCATAACTGCCGTAATAGCTATTGCAGTGTGGTCGTGGCAAAATAATTTCTTGGGATTTCGAAGCTTTATTTCAGGTATTTTTAATAATCTTGGAACAATTTTTGAACCATTTAGACAAGCTATCGGAACTTTGAGTAATGCTTTAAGCCCTGTAGGCTCATTATTAGGTGGTGTTGGTAGAATCATAGCTGGTGTCGTTGTTGTTGCACTGTACTCTTTAGCAATGGCAATAGCGATTGTGGTAGATGCCATTACAATTTTAATAGATGATGTTGCGATCATAATTTTTGCCTTTAGAGCACTTATTGATGTGATTAATATTGTTCTTCAAGCGTTTAGAGATTTGGTTACTTTCAATTGGAGCTTTAGTAATGCCAAAAATGCAATTAATGATTTAAAATCCGATTTAGGCAGTATTGGTAGTACATTTGGCAAAGTTGGAGATATTGCTAATAATGGTGCAACAGCTAATGTCATGAATGTGTTAGATAATTTAGACAGTAAAGCTAAAACAACTAGTTCTGATATGAATAATATTAAAATGCCTAACATCGCTCAGAGCAATGCTTCAATCATGAATATGGGCAATGTAACTGGTAATAAATTAGCTTTAAATAAGAAGGTCAAAGTTGGCTATACATTTGATACTGATCCAATCAGAAAGTTTCAAAATGGAGCTAAAATTCCGGTTAAGGCAGATACTTCTAAATTAAATAGTACACAACAGGTAGTTCAATCTAAACTTGGCAGTAAACCAATTAAAATGAAAGTTGCTACTTCTAAGGTGCCAACGCCAAAAGCTCCTAAAATGAAAACAATTCATACTAAAGTTGCCAAACCTAAAATACCAACACCTAAAGCACCTAAGCTAAAGACGTTACATGTTAAAGTCGCAAGACCAGTTATTCCACAACCTAAAATGCCGAAGTTGAGAAATATCCCTGCTCCTCATGTAGGCAGACCGTCAATGGCAGGTTCAGTTTCTGCAGTCAGATCTGGTATGAATCAGGCTGTTACCGCAGTTAGAAGTGGCGGTAATCGAATGGTTGCCGCTGTTCAATCGGCTATTTCAAGAGCTGCTGCCGTTGCTAGAAGTGGTGCAGGTGCTATGCGGTCAGCTGGCGTTATGATTGGCGCTGGGCTTGCAGCTGGTATGCGTTCCGAAGTTGGAGCAGTAGCCGCTGCAGCCAATGCATTAGTTGCACAAGCTAATCGAGCAGCACGTGCGAAAGCACAAATTCACTCACCATCACGGCTGTTTGCTGAGGTTGGTAGTTTTATCGGTCAAGGTATGGCTTTAGGAATGAATAAGACGGCTAGTTTAGTTGGTGCTGCAGGAGCTGGATTAATTGATGCCGCCAATACCGGTGGCACTGTGGGTGTTAATTATGCAAATTCTGGTTCAATAACACCAGCGAGTTTGGCACGTAGCCAGGTATTTTCTAATCGCAGCAGTAACAGCAATAGCCAAGTTGTAACGATTGCTAAAGGTGCCATTGTTGTTAATGGCTCAGACAAGCCACAACAGACGGCTGATGACATAATGACAGCAATTGAGAATCGTATGGTTGAAATTGATAATAGGAGGCTTTAATGGACAATGATGATAAGTTTGCCGTTTACATAACCAACTATGCTGATAACTCAACAATTGAATTGCCACTTAATCCGAGTGACCTAAAAATCAAGTATGAGTCTGATGATAAGACACAAACGGTAATTAACTTGGGTGAGATTAATCAGTTGGGCCCACTGAAGCTTAGCACGATCGAAATTGCGAGTACCTTCCCTAAAGACGATCATTTTGTTTCAACAACAGATTTTCACGAACCGACCTACTATATCGATTGGCTGGAGGAAATTCAGAAGAGTAAAGGTCGAGTGCAGCTAGTAGTCGCTTCTACTGAACTAAGTAGGACAATGACGATTGCTAGCTTTGAGCCAGGTTTCAAAGACGGTTATGATGGCGAGTATATTTACACCTTGGAGTTAAAAGACTATCGGAAAGCAACGTATAAGAAAGTTAAAAAGAAGAAGAAAAAGCGCAAGTCTGGTCATAAGAAGAACCGTAATAGCCCTGCTAAGAAAATTGGTCGTGGCTCAACTGTGATTGTGAATGGCCGCTTGCACTTAGATAGTGATGGCCGTGGCCCAGGAGCTTATGAGAAGAATGCCAAACGTAAGATAACCAACATAGCAACGGGTCACAAGTACCCAATTCATGTTTCAACGTTATCAGGTGGCGCTCGTGGTTGGGTTAAGAAAGGTGATGTGAAGCGAGCATGATAACCTTTTTTCAAATTTGGTCACGAGATAAAAAGAAAGGCTACGATGTTAAAAACATTGTCGCTAATCTGAAATGGGTAACTGATTTGAATTTTTCGGCTGGTCAGCTTAATTTTGATTTAGTTTATCAGGGCAAGACTTATCTACCAGCACTTGGCAGCATTGTTAAGTTTTACTGGGATCATCATAAGGTCTTTTATGGTTATGTGTTTAATGCCAAGCTAAAACATGATAAGACAGTCAGTGTCGTAGCGTATGACAAGACGCGATACTTGAAGAATCAAGATTCTATTGTCTGGAAGACAGGAACAATTGCTGATCGTTTTACTAACGTATGCAAGCGTGCCGGCATCAATCATAAAGTTATTAATAAGCCTAAACATAAGGTAGCTGCGGAAGTGTGTGATGGCAAGTCGTATTTTGACATGCTTAAATCTGCAATATCTAAGACACTGCGAGCAACAGGGCACATGTACTTCATTTACGCTAATTACTCAAGGGTTGAATTATGTCGAGCGCCTCGTAAGAAGCTGAAACTGATTTTGGATCCTGATTCTGGCATGACTAGCTTCACTTTTTCTAAAGACATCGATAACACGGCAAACGTGGTTAAGATTATTCAGAAAAATGTTAAGAAGTCTAAGTCGAAAACAGCTACTGCTTCAGGTGATGATCCTTCTAAGACTAGCTTTAAGGCAGTAACTAAGAAAATGCCGAGCGTTAAGCGTTGGGGCAAATTACAGATTACGCAGAATAAGAAGTCGAAAGCTAATCATGCGCAAATGGTTAAGCAAGCTAAAAATGTCTTAAAGCAAAAGGATTTAGCTAATAAGACATTGACTGTTGATTGCATTGGCAACCTTGATTTGGTGGCTGGCAATTCAGTTGAAGTAAAAATTGTAGGTTATAAGACAATCAAGAATTGCGGGATTCTAAAGGCAACGCATAATTTTAGCACTGATTATAATTGCAGTTTAGAAATGAAGGTGATGGCATCATGGCTGGTGAACGACTCTACAGAATGATGCACGAGAGAGGCGGCTCAGACAATGAGTATTGTGATATTGTTTATGGCACGGTTGATTCAGTTGACCCACTAAAAGTGCAACTGGCTAACGACATGATTCTGACCGATGATTTTATCGTTCTGGGCAAAAATATTGGCAAGATTGTGCTGAATGGCAGAGTTAAAGTCTATGCTCACAGCGACAAGGTTGGCAATGCGTCAGGTAATCGTCCTGAATTGATTGAAAAGGTCAGATATGAGCTTGATAACAGTTTGAAAAAGGATGATAAGGTGACCATGATTCGTATGGATGGTGGCCAGCAATTCTACTTGTTTGAACGTGAACCCAAGAAGCCGCTAAAGCTTGAATAGGAGGTGATAAGTCGTGGACGATGATGGTGTGATTATTGATGAAGATGATGACCTAGATACAGTTGACGAAGATCAAGATAATGATGAAGAAGTTGAGGAGGATCAACCGACACTGACTTTTCAAATCAAGAATGGCCGCATACGTAACAAGGTTGATGGATTACCTGCGATGGTGCAGGCGGTGTGGAAAATTCTGAAAACTGAACGCTTTGTCTATCCAATTTATAGTGACCAGTATGGCAACGACTTACCAGACCTTTTTGGCAAGTCGTTTTCTTATGCGCGAGTTGAAATCAAGCGAATGCTGGAAGAAGCATTACTTGATGATGACCGAGTAACCGAAGTAACGATTGACAGCATTGAGCAGTCAGACAGCACTACGTTATCCGTGACTGGGACTTGCACCACAATTTATGGCGATGTGCCAATAGAAAGTGAAGTGAAGATAAGTGACACCAGATGATTTAGCAGCGGAATTCGAGGAACACGATGTTGATTTTTATATAGAAGAAATGCTAGACGAAGTGCCAGATGACATTGATAAGCGTGAAGGTTCCGTTATTTATGATGCGATTGCTCCTGCAGCTTTGGTTATGGCACAGGAGAATCAACGTATGGCCATGATTATCAAGGAGACATATGTGAGAACAGCTGAAGGCGAATTCTTGGATTATCGAGCGGCTGAACGAGGGACGGCTCGATATGCGGCGACACAAACTGAAGTTAAAGCGAAGATTACTGATAATGATGGCAATGGACTAACAAATGTACAGGTAGGCGACCAATTCGCAAGTATTGGTGAAACGCCTATTTTTTATACCGTTACGCAAATTTATGATGACTTAACGGTTGCAATGACAGCTGACGACCCTGGGACAACACCCAATGGCTATCTGGGGCAGATTTTACCGGTTACGCCAAATGACGAGTTGTCCTGGGCAGAAATTATTGAAATCATTGCACCAGCTCGTGATGAAGAAACTGATGACCACTTACGAGCAAGACTGCTAGGTTCAGATGATTGGATTGCCTACGGTGGCAATATTGCGGACTACCTAGCAATGACCAGCAAGATTACCGAGGTAGGAGCAACACAGGTTTATCCAGTATGGAACGGCGCAGGAACAGTTAAGCTGGTCATTCTGAATAACGATTTAATGCCGGCTAATCAGGATTTAATTACTAAGGTCAAAAATGTGATTGACCCAACTGATAGTGAGGCCCAAGGTTATGGTTTAGCACCAATTGATCATAATGTAACCGTAACTGCACCCACAGCCTTGACCGTCGATATTGCGACAAATATACAGATTGACAGTCAACACAGTGCAGATGCAGTGAAACAGCAAATTAACGACCAATTGACCGAGTATTTTAAAAACTTGCGAGCAAGCTGGAATTTAATTGATCCGAAAACTGGTCGTGGTTATGCCATGATGATTTACCGGTCAAAAATACTGTCGCAAATTATGCAGATTGAAGGCGTGATGAACGCAACAATCCCTAACTTAAATGGTGCTGACAGTGATATTAAATTGGTGTTTGATAATAGCACTTCGCAATTGCCAATCTTAGGGACGGTGACACTAAATGAGTAATGATTTAATGGCTTACTTGCCAGATTATTACCAGGACGTGTACGAAATGCAAGCTATTATGCATGCACACGGGCAAGTCTTAGATGAATTTGAGAGTAAACAAATTCGAACGCTGCTCAATCAATTTGTGACACAAACCGATAGTAAGGGTATTGCAGTATTTGAAAATCAGGTTGGTGTGCAGCCAAGTCCTGGCGATGATTTGGCTACCAGACAGAATAGAGTGCTGATGCACTTACTGCCACCTAGACCGATAACGATTAAGTATTTGCGAGAACTGTTTAACACTTTAAAAATACCAGTTAACATCACGATTGATTATGGGCAACGGAATGCCATTGTTGAAGGCAATAGTAGCAGCATTACTGATACGCAAATTGATAATATCCGTTATATTTTGAACGTTTATCTGCCAGCTAATATGGTTTATGAAATCAAGATTGCTTTAAAGCAAGTATTGATTGGTAATGACTTGTTTATTGGCATTGGTATGAAGTCAAAAGTAACAGCAATAATTGATGCAAATGTATCGCAGATTTTTTAAAGGAAGTGATAAATATTGTCAAAATATAATAAGACAGTTCTGACGAATGCTGGGATTGATCTAGCCAAGAAAGTTAACGCTGGGCAGACTAAATTCAGCATTACTAAAGCAGCAACTAGTAGTGAAAACTTGTCTGATAAAAGCATTGCCGCCTTGCAGAATATGACTGAGTTGCCCAGTGTTATGCAATACGGTGTAATTACTGATGTTGAAGACTCGGCATTAGATAAAGATACTGTTATCGGCATGGACTTGAAGTTCAATAACAAAGAATTGGCACATGGTTACAGCGTCAATGCGATTGGTTTGTATGCTAAAGAAGATGGCGGCAGCGAATTTTTGTATGCCATTGCCACAGCTGTTGATCCGGAGCATATGCCTGACTTTAACAACAAGGCAATGTTCCAATTCAACGTAACTATGTATGTGGTAGTTGGGCAGTCTAGTAATGTAACGATTAATGTTACTGAAGAAGGTGTGGCCACTAAACAGGACTTAGCGGCAGTTGAAGCCGAAGTAGGCAAGAAAGCAAACTCAACTGACGTTACCAATCAAATCAATCAAGCTAAGGGTGAAGCTGAAAAATATGCTTACGACCAAGCTAAAATTAATGATGATAACTTTAAAGGCTTAAAGCAGCGAGTTGATACTGACGAAACGACTAAGGCTAATAAAGCCGATGTTTATAATAAGCAAGAAATTGATGATAAGGTTGCTGCAGCAGGTAAAGTTAAGTCAGTAAATCATAATGAGCCAGATAAAAATGGCAATATTGATATTGATACTGGTGTAACTAGCTTTAATGGCAATAAAGGTAATGTTCTTGGTATTAGTGATATTAAAGTTAATGGTTATGATGTTAAAGCTAATGGGGCTAACAATGGTTCTGTTAACTTTAATTATTTTCTCAATGGGCGCAATTTTGCTACTACTGTGAATGGTATCGATGCTACACAAGATGGCAACATCACAATACCTGTGGGTGACACTATTGATACTGCTCAAGTTGATGGACATACGGTTAAGCACTTGCTAGAGAATTTCGTAAGACTTTGGGGCGGTGATGCGCAACGTGAACCTGTAATTAATGGCAAAAGTCAACATTTCTTCGATCAAGTAGAATGGATTGGACGTGTTTTAACCAATAGCGGCTTCTTTGCTAATGGGAATGATGCTTACACTTTTCCAATTAGAAAAAATGATGGCAGCTACTCAAATGAACAGCTAGCTACTGCACTGAAGTTGATTAGCGAATATGCTTATTCGAATAAAGCATATGCTGATAGTGCTGCAGATAAGGCTAAAAATGATGCAGAGACTTATGCTGAAACCAAATTAAAAGATAAAATTAGTTCAGTATTTGTCAATGGTAACAAAGTAGAGCCTGATCCTGAAAGTGCTGTTAATTTGAGCTCTGTTACCAGCTTTAATGGTAAAACTGGTGATTTGCAAATTCCGCTCTATGCGTCAAACTTGCTTGAAAATACTTCGGTCAGCCTACAGG
The DNA here is from genome assembly GCF_029392875.1 of Lactobacillus sp. ESL0677. Taxonomy (NCBI): domain Bacteria; kingdom Bacillati; phylum Bacillota; class Bacilli; order Lactobacillales; family Lactobacillaceae; genus Lactobacillus; species Lactobacillus sp. ESL0677. The sequence goes on from NZ_CP113946.1 coordinate 830,916, forward strand.
CTATTGGTATTAATGGTCGAATTGGCACCAATCGAATTTCTGTAAACAACGGTGAAGTATATTCAGCTAAAGCCTACGTTGACGCGACCAATAGTGATACAGATGTTTATTTATCATTTTGGCTTTACACTGAGAATGGTGCTCCAGTAAGAACTACATCTGAAAATACTGTTAAGGCTGGGCAATCAGGTTGGATAAGTACGGATTATACAGTTCATGATTATAATGGAACGCCAATTATCGCCATTGAATTGCATACGCATGGCAATAATTCAAATGTATCATTTGCTAAAGTAGCCAAGTGGCAAGATGATACTACACCGCCTGATATGACATGGCTTCCCGCTCCTGTTGACATAGCGACTATGCAAGATATAAAGATTTTGCAGGGACGTGTAACTGCATTGGAAACTCGTGAGTACACTCATGATGCTGGAAGTGATGCTGACGCGTTAACATACTCACAAGCACACCCTAGCGTGATTGTTTTTGGCGACTAGAAAGGGATATTATGGCAATAACATATAATGGCAAAGAGCACGAACATTTTTATTTAAATGGTGAAAAATTTGAAAAATCATTACGAGACATGATTGGAAAAACTATAAGTGTTAAAGATGGAACCTGGCTTTCTTATCAGATAGCTTATGATTATTTTAATAATTCTTTTACAGCATATGGCGATCAGACTGCCACAATAGAAGGCATTACTAAAGTGAAAAGTAAAATATATTTTATAACTGAATTAGATATTAGATACTGGAATGATGGAGATGATTCAGAATTTAAAATATGTACAGTTGACCCTAATACTGTAAAAATAATTTCGGGGGGGGTAAAAGCCTTAGCTATCAGCCTTCTTAGACATTTATTCAGCATGGAGGTGGTTCCATGCTGACTTACAATGGTAAACAATACGACCATTTTTGCTATGGGGGACAAACGTGGCTTAGCGCCAATTATTTTCCAAAAAAATTCAGATTTGGTAAAAATCCAGGGAAAGAGTGTCAAACATACACTGTTAATGATAATGGCATCTTAGAAGCTAATAACTCTGTTGAGTGGGCAGTTTGCGATCGATCAGGCTTTCCAGTTATGGAAGCTTGGGTTGACAATATAATTACTAAAAATGGAGAAGATTATGCTTTAGTAAAGGTAGCTACACAAAAAATAGGTAGCTGGATAAGTGTGGAATCATACATTAAAATATCGGATTTTGGCGGTGCAACACCGCTATGATTTAGTAGTTGCTTTTTACTTACCTTTTAAGTAAAATGTAAAAAGTAAGATGTAAAAGCGAGGAAAAATTATGACAGAGCAAACTTTAAAATTATCAAGTAAAGGACAGGTTGTTATTCCAGTAGCAATAAGACGTAAACTGGGATTGCAAGGCGGCGATGAATTATCAATTAGTGTTAGTAATAACGAACTAATTATTAAAAAGTTACCAACAGCACTAGAATGGGCTGACTTGATTAAAGATATTCCAACCGAAAGAGTTGATATTGATAAAAATGGACATTATGATGCCAAAAAGTCACCTGATTTTCATGATTGGATGGTTAATGGCTAATGCAGCCAATGGAGTTATACATCGCCAATGTACCTTTTGACGAACAAAATGGTGGTAAAGTGCGACCAGCTTTGGTGTTAGCTGTTAAGAAAAAATATGTAATAGTGTTTAAAATTACAAGTCAATATCAAAATAAATCAAGTAAGATTAAAAAATTATATTATCCGATAAAGCAATGGCAGGAAGCAGGACTTAAAAAGCAATCCTATGTTGATACACATAAGAATTATGAGATTACTAAAGAAGCAGTTTTCAGTCGACGTCCGATTGGAAAATTAAGTTCTATCGATATTATCGGATTAAGTAAATTTATTAGAAAGCAAGCAATTTAGCAAAAGAGCTAAGTTGCTTTTTTATATAGAAAGGCAAATTTAAAAATGACAGAAGAAGCAAAAACATATATCTATTACAGAAGTGACAATCAAGTGTCGTATGCAATTGATAGAGAGGAACAACCTTTTGGTGATTATATCCCTTATCCTTTTGTGGCTGAGGCACCAGACCCGTCTATTAAATCTCCTAAGTACGACTGGAATAAGCGTGAGTGGTTTGAGTTTGCACCTGATGCTCAAGGACAGCTAATTAATCAGCTGTCAGCGGATGTTAAAAGCGTCAAGACTGACACCCAAGCAATTAAGAATGATAAGACAACAATTGATCAGACACTCACCTCGCTTCAATCAGGTCAAACAACGATTGGTCAACAAGTTGGCAATGTTGTTGACATGGTCTCACAGATGATGGCAGCTATGGCAGGGACGCCCACAACAGATACTGGAAAGGAAGCTGAATAATGTTTAATTTGAAACAATTTGCACCAATGATGGAAAAAGTATATCAATCACTTTATAATTCAAAGATTTACGATAAAGCTAAAATTGCTTCGTTTGTAGCACTGGGCACGATTGACGCTGCAGCGTATAAACGAATTACAGGGGAAGATTATTCAGAAGCATCTACTGAAAATAGTAAGTAGGTGCTATTTTATTGGACTGGAATAATTTGTGGGATTGGTTAAGTAGGCTAGGTATCATAACTTGGGTATCTGGCTTATGGCACCGTCACCGTAAGAAAGTGGCGGCAGAAAAGGAATTATTGGAGCAGGTACCGAAAATAAAGCAAAGCGTTGATGAGCTGACTAGATTGGTTACTCAGTTAAAAGCTGGTGAAGTTGAAGATTTGCATGTTGAGCTTGATGAACTATGTCATGTGATTATTAAGCAGGGCAATTCAAATCGCGAGCAATTCACTAGGTTAAATCAAATTTACGAAGTTTATCATGCGTTAGGCGGTAATGGTTTAGGGACAAAATTATATGAGGAAGCTAAGGAACTTCCAACGATTTAAAGGAGTTTAATTATGATTAAAATTATGTTTGACACAGTGTATGCTGTGTTATTTTTATTGGCTGTTTTAGTTGGATTTTATGCTACTAAGCACGTAGCTAAGAATAAAGCAATGTTGTTCATCGAAGACTTAGCTACGGCATTTGTCCATCAGGCTGAAACTACTGACCTTCATGGACAAGATAAAATGAGTAACGTACTAAATAGCGTTGAAGCTGTATTAGAAAAAAATCATATCAAAGTAGACCCAATTATTGAGTCAGCTATTAAAGCATTTGCAGAACAAGAAGTAGCTAAAATGAATGAAGGCAAGAAATAATGAAACGAAATTATAAATACGCACTTGGTGCTAATGAAGGTAGTTCACAAGTTGCTCAACGTAGGTTTATCGTAGCTCACTCTACTGCCACACCTAATGGCGAAGCATGGGCGGTAGCACATAATATGAAAACTGGCATCAATACTAGTCAGACCTATGTTCACTTGATTGTTGATGACAAACATATCTATGCAGTTGGCGAAATTGGTTATGTAGCCTGGGGTGCAGGAACGCCAGCAAATAATCTATCACCAGTTCAAATCGAGCTCTGTGAATTTACTAATCACAGGCGAGCAATGAAAGCCTATAAACATTATGTTAACTGGCTCAGGTGGGCTGCAAAGAAGTATGGCATTCCATTGACATTAGATGACAATGGCTACAAAGGCATTAAGACACATAGTTGGTTAGTTCAGCATGGGTACAGTAATACAAATCATACTGATCCTTGGGGATATTTAAATAAACTGGGTATTACTAAAACAAGATTCGCTAAAGACTTAAAGAAGGGTTTTAGTGGATTAAACATTAAATTAACTAAATAAAAAGAAAAGAGGCCGTCTGTAGAGTTTAATTGCTCTATGGGCGGTCCTTTTTGCATGTTTATTGACAAACTTAAGCTTAATTATTACAATGAAATTACCTAAAAGGTAATTTCATGGAGGAAAGCATGGAGATTATTTATAAGAATGATAAAGTGAAAAAGCAGTGTACGTCACTACGACAGGCTAAAAAAGATTTTTCTGATAAAGTAGCGAAGAAGCTTTTAGGAAAAATTAATTTTATTACTAGCGCTGAAAACTTGGCATCGATTATAAATTATCAACCATTTAATTTTCATGCTTTAAGAGGAAACCTTGAAGGATATTATGCAATGGATATTGATGGACGTCGAAGTCAGTATAGACTTATAGCTTGCTTTGATGAATACAGCAAAGAACAAGTTTTTACAGAATCACAGATAATAACGATAATCGAGATAACGGAGGTAAGTAAGCATTATGAGTAATGAAACAGAATATAAAGACCTAATTGCTTTTCATCCGGGGTCTTACATTGAAGAAATTGTGGAAGATTTAAATATCACACAGGCGGAATTTGCCGATCGCCTTGAGGTGTCGGCTAAGACTGTCAGTAAATTAATTAATGGTGAAACTGCAATAACTTCAAAAATTGCTAATAAATTAGCAAAGTTAACAGGAATTTCAATGAAGACTTGGTTAAGTTTACAAACAAATTATGAAGTGAAGTTAGCTGAAATCGAAAATCAAAGAAATGCAGATGAAAAACGTGCATGTGATCTGATTGATTTTTCTTACTTTAAAAAATACGGTTATGCAGATAAAAGTAAAAAACGTTATAGTAAAAGCGAAAAAATTCAGATTTTAAGAAGATCACTTAAAACTTCAAATTTGTCACAATTATTTGAATTTAATCCATTAGTTAGTTATCGCAGAGCAGATTTTAGTGAAAAATCGATTGTATGTTCAAACGTTATGTTAGAACTAGCGACAATGGATGCAAGAAATAAAACTAACAATAAATATGAAAAGGTAAAACTCGAAAAAGCTTTACCGATTATTAGAAAGATGACTCTACAAAAAACTAAAGTATTTTATCCTAGACTAAAACAACTTTTGTTAGATTGTGGTATTGTACTAGAAGCATTTCCAAATTTAAAAAATGCTAGTTTGAATGGTGCAACTAAAAAATTTAAAAATGGTAGCATACTCTTATTAATTACGGATAGAAATAAAAATTCTGATATATTTTGGTTTTCTCTTATTCATGAACTAGGACATATTTATTACGAAGACTTTTATTCTGATTATGAGGACAAAGAAAAATATCAGGAAAAAGAAAAGAAAGCAGACAGATTTGCTGAAAACTTTTTAATACCACAAGAAAGTTATAAAGAGTTTGTAAAAAAGCATAATTTTGATTTTGATGCTATTCAAAGTTTTGCTAAGAAGGTAAAAATAAATTTAGGTATTGTCATAGGTCGATTACAATCTGATAAATATTTAAAATATAATCAATATAGCAACTTAAAATCAAAATATAAAATTTCATTGCAACAAAATTAAATACGAAAAGACCGCTCTGGAGATTAATTTCTCTGGGGTGGTCTTTTTTGCTTATATATATTTTTAACTAGTACTATTATTTAGATTCTTGGTTGCCACATATACATATAATTCTATGGCATCTATTAACTTCTTTTCATATTCATCAAGAATTCTTTCATTATTACCATACCAAGATAAATAATCATATTTAGATTCAGGTTCATCTTGTCTTATTCCCAAACTACTAAGACCTTCCTCTATATTATCTATTAAAGCAATTAATATTACTTCTTTTCCATAATTTTGGTCTGTGTTTTGTAAAGTCAATAATGTTCTATCATTTACTTTTTTTGCTTCTTCTGCATCCTTTCGTCCTTTAATAACATAATCATTTACTAAATTTGGATTTTTTAAAAAAGGATATCTGAATTCTAGAGGAATATTTAATTCTGAATTTGGATCTGAATAGTATCCTTTTTGAATAAAATTAGATTTTAATTCAATTAATCTATGTAGCGTTTTATTATATAAAGATGAATTATGAGCTATACTGTCAATATCATTTGTTTTATGTTTATTAAAACTTACATAATTAGAAACTTCACGTTCATAATATTGAGAATCAACTTTAAGTGCATCTACAATTAACTTATTTAGCCACTCCTTTTGCTGTATTTTCTTATTATCTTTTTTGTCTTCATTTCTTTTTCGTTTATCTAGAAAATAACTTGACAAGAAAGCAAAAAAAGCTCCAAAAAATGATGAAACTAGATTTATTATTCCATTAGGAATGCTCTTAAAAAAATTAGAAATATTATTAAAAAAATCCATTTTATCTTCTCTAATCAAATTTATTTATTTCTGTATATACAGTTTTCTTTATTATCAAAAATCAATATTCATTTTCAAAGTAAATTGTACTACAAATTTTAATATCCATTTTTAAGCAAAACAACTAATTAGTTATTATACATAATGAAGTAATTTTTTAGAAGCATCAAAATTCCATCGGAGAAAAAATCGAGGACTAAATTTTGGCACCTTTTATTTTTACTGGTATATAAGCAGTTATAGCTTATACTTTTGCCCATCAATTTGCCCATCAGAGATAAAATTCTTAAAGTTTCTTAAAAACGTATTTCCCGTTAAATCAACGTTTTACGTTCTTAAAAACCTTTAAAAATGCTTAGTTTTCTTCGGTTCGAGCCCGGATATCCCAATAATTATGATTTGTCTTAGTTTCAATTAGCCATAAGCATTGATACTAGGGCATTTTTATTTTCTACGATTTTTTGAAATTAACTGAAAAAGCATAAATCGGTGCAAAATTTTTATTTTCGGTAATTATGCTAGCTTGCTTTTTCTTGTACCAATTAATCTTATCGTTTAAGATTTGCGGGTGATGTTGTGGTTGTTCATGACGGGACAAAACATGGGTATGGTGCTGCTAAGGATGTCACTTGGCAATTACGACATGATCAACGCAATGGCTTGACCGGTTGCTAATGATGAATATAACAAGTTGCCATAAATTTATTTTAAATAAAAAATGCAGTTCTTCATATAAGAGAGCTGCATTTTTTGATTATTACATACCAGCTTTAATGATTTTCTTTTCAGCCATTGTTTTACGCAAGGCGAGAAGGGCAGTATAGGTTGATAAAATATAAACTTTTTTAGTTGGCAATTTAGCAATTTGCGCAATTAAGTCGTCATTATTTTCAGCTACAGTCATGTTATCAGGGTTAAAGCCGGCAACTTCTAACCTAAAGTGCATGTCTTTACGACGCAAGCCGCCAATAATAACATGCCTAATCTGCTCACAATTTAGGTCTTCGAACTGGCCATCCCAAATCCAAGAGGTGTCAATCCCATCAGCATGGTTGGCATTAAGCAGAGCAACCAGTGAATAATCTTCAGGCTCCGTGTTTAACATGTGGAGCACCTCGTCAAGGCCCACCGGATTTTTAACTAAAATCAGGTCGATGTCCTTACCAGCATAATTAATTAATTCCTGCCGACCAAAGACGCGTTTGTTTTTGGCAAATGATTGTGCGACCTCATCGTCGCTTAGACCAAATTCACGAGCAACAGAATATGCAGCCAGCGCATTATAAATGTTGTAAGTCCCACCAATGTTAATTATATAATCCTTAGCCCCCATTTGAAATGCCAGTTGATTGGGCGTTTGTTTAATAATTTTGTTAACCTGATATTTTAATTCAGGCCGTTTGTAGCCGCAATGTGGACAGAAAAAGTCACCTAGGTTAGCATAGATGCGCTCATGAAAGTGAATAACATGGTCGCACTTAGGACATAAGACGCCATCTGTGTTCACTGGAGCCTTAGTATCGCTATTTTTTTGCTCAGAATCCAAATTAAATCCGTAGAATACTTTTTTATTAGGTAAGTCAACTGATGAAAAAATGCTAGCATCACCATTGGCAATAATTGTTGCTTCAGGAGCCAGCTTAATGCCATCTATGATTTTGGCATAAGTGGTGTAAATTTCGCCATATCTGTCCATTTGGTCGCGAAAAATGTTGGTTAACACATAATAACTAGGGTGAACTAATTCGGTAACCATTTTGACATTGGCTTCATCAACCTCTAAGACCGCGATTTTGCGCGTCACCTTTTTTGGCTTATGGGCCAAGAATGCTGTAACAATTCCTTGCTCCATATTTGAGCCTGATGGATTAGTTAAAATATCGCCATACTTTTGCTTTAATGCGGTCACAATTAGAGATGTCGTCATTGTCTTGCCGTTAGTCCCAGTCACAATGACCGTTTCATAATCCCGTGCTAAAGCCTTTAACACCTGCGGATCAATTTTCATTGCTAACTTGCCGGGGAAACTGGTGCCGCCTTTTAATACATTATGAAGAAACCAATAGCTTGATTTACCAGCTACCTTGGCAATTTTTGATTTTAGATTCATGTTTATCCCTCACTTTAAAATCATTATAACTATAGCATAGCGCCGAGTTGAAAACGAGTTTTCACGACAATTTACCTGCACATAATTTGATTTTCATCTATACTAGTTAAGTTAGGTTAATTTAATTTAAACAAAGGAGCAAAAAATGGCACAATTATTTTTTCACTATGGCGCGATGAGTAGTGGTAAAACAATTGAAATTCTTAAAGATACGCATAACTATGAGGCCCAGGGGCGAAAGATTGCATTGATGACCAGCGGTGTTGATAATCGCAGTGGTGTTGGCACAGTTGCTTCAAGAATTGGTCTGCACCGAGATGCAGTTCCGATTGAGCCAGAGACGAATATTTTTGAGTATATCAAAAAACTAAACGCTGAGGATAAAAAACGCGGCGATGGTTCGATTGCTTGTGTTTTTATTGATGAGGCGCAATTTTTAGAGCGGCACCATGTCTTAGAATGTGCCAGAATTGTTGATGAACTTAAGATTCCGGTAATGACTTTTGGACTTAAGAATGATTTTCAGAATAAATTATTTGAGGGTAGTAAAAACCTCTTGATTTTTGCAGATAAAATTAAGGAAATCAAAACAATTTGCCACTATTGCGGCCGTAAGGCTACAATGAACTTACGGATTCACGATGGTCAACCTGTTTATGAGGGTGAGCAAGTGCAAATTGGTGGCGATGAAAGTTATTATCCAGTTTGCCGGTTTCATTATTTTCACCCGGGAAAGCTTAGAACAAGAGAGGAATAGATAAATATGGACAAAGTTATGGCACAGCTTGAAGGGTTAGTAGCTCATTATGAAGAGCTTCAAGAAATGATGGCCGACCCAGAAGTCATCAGTGATACCAAGCGCTACATGGAAATTTCAAAAGAAGAGGCAGATTTGCGCGATGTTGTGCAAAAATACCAAAAATATAAGGCAGATAAGCAAGAGATTGCTGATAATAAGGAAATTATTTCAAGCGAAAGTGACAGCGACCTAGTTGACATGGCTAAGGAAGAAAATCACGATCTTGAACAAGAAATCGGTGAATTAGAAGACCAAATTAAAATATTAATGCTGCCAAAAGACCCTAACGATGATAAGGATATTATCATGGAAATTCGTGGTGCTGCTGGTGGGGATGAAGCCTCACTATTTGCCGGTGACTTGCTCAGAATGTATGAGAAATATGCTGAACGGCAGAATTGGCAGGTATCAATAGTTGATAGTGAACCAACAGAAGTAGGCGGCTATAAGCGGATCGCTATTATGATTACCGGTGATAAGGTTTATTCTAAGCTCAAGTACGAAAATGGTGCGCACCGAGTACAACGGGTACCAGTAACTGAATCACAAGGTCGGGTTCATACGTCAACTGCGACTGTTGCGGTTATGCCTGAATACGAGCAAGTAGATTTGGACCTTGATCCTAAGGATATTCGGGTTGATGTTTATCGTTCAAGTGGTGCCGGTGGCCAGCACATTAACAAGACTTCTAGTGCTGTTCGAATGACGCACTTGCCAACTGGGATTGTTGTTGCTATGCAGGATCAACGTAGTCAGCAGCAGAACCGGGAAAAGGCGATGCAAATTCTGAAGTCGCGGGTTTATGACTATTATGAAAGCCAAAATCGTAACCAATATGATGCTAAAAGAAAGAACGCTGTTGGTACTGGGGACCGTTCAGAACGGATTCGGACGTACAATTACCCGCAAAACCGGGTAACTGACCATCGAATTGGTTTTACTTTAAATAAGCTTGACCGAGTAATGAACGGTGAATTGGATGAAATTATCGATGCTTTAATTTTATATAACCAAACTAAGCAATTAGAGGAGCTGGCTGATCAAAATGCCTAAAATTACAATACTGCGAGATTTACAAATTTGGTCTGTTGAAACTGCACCGGATGCGAGGCCTGAAGATGTGGAATACTTGCTGGCAGAAAGATTAAATTTAACGCCCAGTGAGTATGCCTTAAAGCATGATTTACAATTAACGCCTGAGCAATTGAAGCAAGCACAAAAAGATGTTAATAAACTAGCTAAGGGGATATCGCCGCAATATATTTTGGGCTATGCCTGGTTTTACGGCTATAAAATTATGGTTCAACATGGGGTTTTGATTCCGCGGTTTGAAACTGAAGAACTAGTTAATTGGGCGCTAGCTCATTTACAGTCAGGCGACAAGGTTTTGGATTTAGGAACTGGGTCTGGTTGTATCACGGTCGTTTTAGCTAAAGAAGCTGCAAGCAAGGGAATTACTGACCTAGATTTATACGCTTCAGATGTTACCGATGCTGCTTTGCGAACTAGCGAGGAAAACTTTGTCACTTATGACCTTGATGTGACGACGCGTAAAGCTAATGTTTTAATTGGCCTAGAGAAGTTTGATGTGATTATTTCTAATCCGCCTTATATTAAGGAAACAGAAAAAAATCTTATGGACCAAAATGTCTTGCAAAATGAACCTAAAGAAGCATTATTTGGCGGTAAGACTGGCTTGGAATTTTACCAAAAATTTGCCAAACAAGTTCGGGAGCATTTAAATAGTCATGGTGAGTTCTTCCTGGAGTACGGCTTTAGTGAAAAGGAGCAGTTAAGTGAATTATTTGCTAAGGAATTGCCGGACTTTACGGTTGAGTTTAAAAACGACATGGCAGGTAAGCCACGCATGGTTTATGGAAAGTGGAACAAGTAGATGGAAACGAAAATTTTTTCAGAAGGACAAATTGATGATGCAGTTAAATTGCTGGCTGCAGGTGAATTAGTCGCTTTTCCAACGGAAACGGTTTATGGACTAGGAGCAATTGCCACTAACGAAAAGTCGGTCAAAGGTGTTTATGCAGCTAAGGGTCGGCCGAGTGATAATCCATTAATTGTGACGGTTTCAGACGCTGAAATGATGGCAAGATATGCTAAAGAAGTGCCAGAACGGGCAAAAAAGTTAATTAAACACTTCTGGCCAGGCCCATTAACATTGTTGCTCTTTGTTAAACCTGACAGCTTACCTAGCGCTGTTACTGGCGGTCTTGATACAGTTGCCTTTCGTTGCCCCGATGACAAGCTGACCCATGACTTAATTGCCAAGTTGGGTTATCCAATTGTGGGGCCGTCAGCCAATACATCAACTAAGCCTAGTCCAACAACTGCACAACATGTATATCATGATCTTAAGGGTAAAATTGCTGGTATCATTGATGGCGGAGAGACAAGAGTAGGTCTGGAATCGACGATTATTGACTTATCAGTTAAAACTCCGATTGTTTTGCGTCCCGGCGAGATTACTCCGGAAGAGCTAAGTGCAGTTTTAGGAGAAAAGGTACTGATTAACACCGGCAAGGTTTCTGATCAAGATGTACCAAAGGCACCAGGGATGAAGTACCGGCATTATGCGCCTGCTGCTCCTGTAATGGTGGTTGATGATGCTAAAGACTTTGCGCAGATTAATTTTGATAAAACAACGGGGGTTATGGCTCTTGATGCTGAGTTAGCAAAAATTTCTGCGCCAGAAGAAAATAAATTTAGCTTGGGGCAAGATTTAACTGATGCTGATCATAATTTGTTTAGCGGCTTACGTTATTTTGACGATAAAAAGGACATCAAACAGATTTTTGTCCAAGGCTTCAGTGGTAGTGAAGAAACTTTAGCTTATATGAATAGACTAAATAAGGCCGCTGCTGGTCACCATTATCAAGTGAATTAAAAAATTCCCAGCAAAGGACTTTAAACCCGTTGCCGTTTTGATTAAAATACTTGTTAAGTATAATTTATATTTTTAGGAGGAAATTATGGGCAAGTTTACAGTTTTGGATCACCCATTGATTCAGCACAAGTTAACCATTATCAGACGTAAGGAAACGAGTTCTAACGAATTTCGCCGAATTGTCGGTGAAATTGGCGGTCTTATGACCTATGAAATCACCAGAGATTTGCCACTGAAGGATGTTGAGATTGAAACACCAATTGGCAAAACTACGCAGAAAGAAATTGCCGGTAAAAAGATGACGATTGTGCCAATCCTACGTGCTGGTATTGGGATGCTTAACGGTGTAATGGAAATGATTCCGTCAGCTAAAGTTGGCGTTATTGGGATGTATCGTGATGAAGAAACTTTGAAGCCACATGAATATTTCTGTAAGATGCCAAAAGATATTGCAGAACGTGAATGTTTGGTTGTTGACCCAATGCTTGCTACTGGTGGTTCGGCTAACATGGCTATTGGTGCTTTGAAAAAGCGCGGCGTTACGGATATTAAGCTAGCTGTATTAGTTGCTGCACCAGAAGGTGTTAAGGCAATTCAAGAAGAAAATCCAGATGTTGATATTTACGCTGCTGCTGAAGATGATAAATTACTGCCAAATGGCTACATTTTCCCAGGTCTTGGAGATGCTGGTGACCGGTTATTTGGAACTAAATAGTTTTGCATTTGGCAAATTAATTTTAGAATTCGCTTACAATTTTTCACAAAATTAATGTTTGGTGTTAATATTGTATGAGTGTTCGATAATTGAGCACAGGAAGGGAGGTCCGCGAAGTAATGGAGAAATCATTTGTTTTTAAATTCTTGGGCTTAAACTTTGATCTCACTGGGATCATTGGCTCAACTTTAATGGCAGCAGTGGTTTTATTTGTCTGTATTTGGCTTTCACGTAAAGTTGAAATGAAACCAAACAAAAAGCAAAATGTGCTAGAATATCTGCTTGAATTCACTAATAACATTGTTAAAGATAATGTTGAGGATGTTGATGCGCAGAATCACTTGTCACTTTATGCTTTTGTATTGTTTCTTTTCATCTGGTTTATGAACATGCTTGGCTTGTTCATGGAAGTCAAAGCTGGCGACTACATGTTTGTTAAGTCGCCAACAGCCGACCCAGTGACGACAATGTCGTTTGCAATGATGACCTTGCTTCTATCATTCACGTTTGGAATGCAAAAGTTCGGCGTTGGTGGATATTGGCGCAATTACGCTGCACCAGTTGGTTTTTTGTTCCCAATCAATATGATTGAGGAAATTACTAACTTTTTGACGTTGTCCTTGCGTTTATACGGGAATATCTATGCTGGTGAAGTTTTGTTAACGTTAATTGGAAATAGTTTAGCTCCAAGCTTTGGTATTTCTACGTTAATTTTAGCTGCGCCGCTTGCAATGATTTGGCAAGGTTTCTCTGTCTTCATTGGCTCTATCCAGGCATATGTTTTCGTAACTTTGTCAATGGTTTACATTGGAAAAAAGGTTACAAAGGAATAATTTTTTTGGAGGTTAAAATATGTCACAAGCTTTTAAATATTTAGCTGCAGCACTTGCAGCAGGAATCGCTGCTCTAGCTGCTTCTTGGGGTAACGGTAAAGTTATTACTAAGACAATTGAAAGCATGGCTCGTCAACCAGAAAGTGCTGGTAATTTAAGATCAACAATGTTTATCGGTGTTGGTTTGATTGAAGCCGTTCCTATTTTGGCGGTCGTTGTTGCGTTCCTGATTCTCTTCCTTTAATTTTTACTAAAAGATTTAGGTTGAAAAAGAGAGAAGGGCAGTAAATGACATTTCAAACTTTATTTGCAGCCTCAGGTCATATTTATCTTGGTAATACCATTTGGTATTTAATTGTTTTTGCAATTTTGCTTGTTTTGGTTAAGCATTATGCTTGGGGACCAGTTTCCGACATGATGGAAAAACGGCGCCAAAAGGTAATTAATGATTTGGATTCAGCTGCAAGCGATCGTAAAAAAGCTGAAATTTTAGCTAATGAGCGTGAAGCTGCCTTGAAGAATTCAAGACAAGAGGCAACTCAGATTCTCTCTGATGCAAAGGCTAATGCGCAAAAGACAAGCAGCAAAATTGTGGCTGATGCTAATAATGATGCTGCTTCAATTCACGATAAAGCTAAGGCTGATGCTGCTCAAGCAAAAGTTGATGCTTTGAATGAAGCACGTGGTCAAGTTGCAGATATTTCTGTAGCAATTGCTGAAAAGGTAATTACCAAGAATTTATCTGCTGCTGATCAAAAAGACTTAGTCGATCAATTCATTAAGGGGCTGAATGAATAATGGCCTTAAGTAGAGAAGAAATAGCTGCACGTTACGGAACAGCATTGTTCAGCTACGCACAGGATATGAATTCTTTGGATGCTGTTCATGCGGATTTACAGGAGTTAGCGCAAGCTGTTTCTGCTAATCCACAGATCTTGAGTGTTTTTAGCGATCCGATTTTTAATAGCGATGAAAAAAGGGCTTCACTTGCGGTGATTGAGAAAGATTTCAACGCCGTGGTACAGAACTTTTTAAATTTTCTACTAGAATATGATCGTTTTGCGGATTTACTTGATATTATTGATCGTTTTAACGATTTATATGATCAAAAAAACAAGATTACATCGGGGACTGCAATTACGGCAGTCAAGCTTGATGATGCGCAATTAGCTGCTTTAAGTAAAAGCTATGCGCAAAAGTACGGCTTAAAGGATGTTCGACTCGAAAATAAAGTAGATGAGAGTATCTTGGGCGGTGTAGTTTTACGCATTGGTGACCGTTTAATTGACGGTTCCGTTAAAAACAAGCTGAAGAAGATCCGCGTTCAGTTAATAAATAAAGATTAAAAGAGGTGAAACCATTGAGCATTAAAGCAGAAGAAATTAGCTCTTTAATCAAGCAGCAACTTGAGCACTATGATGATAAGCTCGATATTAATGAAGTCGGGGTTGTAACATACATAGGTGATGGTATCGCCCGGGCTCATGGACTAAACAATGTTTTGGCTAATGAGCTGTTAGAATTTGACAATGGTTCTTATGGGATTGCTCAAAACCTTGAAGCCAATGATGTTGGTATTATCATTTTGGGTAATTTTGATAACATTCGTGAAGGTGACCAGGTTAAAAGAACCGGTCAAATCATGCGTGTTCCAGTTGGTGACGCATTAATCGGTCGAGTTGTTAATCCATTGGGTCAACCCGTTGACGGTTTAGGTGAAATCAAGACGGACAAGACGCGACCAATCGAATCAAATGCCCCAGGTGTTATGCAGAGACAATCTGTTAACCAACCATTGCAAACGGGTATTAAAGCGATTGATGCATTGGTACCAATCGGTCGTGGTCAGCGTGAGTTAATCATTGGTGACCGTAAAACCGGTAAAACTAGTTTGGCAATTGACACAATCTTGAATCAAAAAGGGCAAAATGTTATTTGTATTTATGTCTTCATTGGTCAAAAAGAGTCAACTGTTAGAACTGAAGTAGAAACTTTAAAACGTTTCGGCGCAATGGATTATACTATTGTCGTCGAAGCTGGACCTAGTGAACCAGCACCAATGCTGTATATTGCACCTTATGCTGGTACCGCGATGGGTGAGGAATTTATGTACAACGGTAAGGATGTTTTGGTTGTCTTTGACGATCTATCCAAACAAGCTGTTGCTTACCGTGAACTCTCCTTGCTTCTCCGTCGTCCGCCTGGTCGTGAAGCATATCCTGGTGATGTTTTCTATTTGCATTCACGTTTGCTTGAACGTAGTGCTAAGTTGAGTGATGAATTAGGTGGCGGTTCAATGACTGCATTGCCATTCATTCAAACTGAAGCCGGTGATATTTCCGCATATATTCCAACTAATGTTATTTCAATTACCGACGGTCAGATTTTCTTGCAAAGTGATTTATTCTTTGCCGGAACTAGACCAGCGATTGATGCCGGAAACTCAGTTTCTCGTGTTGGTGGTAGTGCGCAGATTAAAGCGATGAAGAAGGTGGCTGGTACTTTACGTACTGATTTAGCTGCTTTCCACGAATTAGAAAGTTTTGCTCAATTTGGTAGTGACTTGGATCAAGCGACTCAAGCTAAGTTAAACCGTGGTCGTCGGGTTGTTGAAGTTTTGAAGCAACCTTTGCATGATCCGATTCCGGTTGAGAAGCAAGTCTTAATTCTTTATGCCTTAACGCATGGTTATTTGGATTCAATTCCAGTTGAAGATATTGCGCGGTTTGAAAAGGAAATGTATGACAACTTTGATAGTTCTCATGCTGATCTTTTGAAGCAGATTCGCGAAACTGGTGAATTACCAGATGAAAAAGAATTACAAGCTGCAATTAGCAAATTCGCTGATAGTTTTTCACCAAGTAATAAATAGGAGGTAGCTTATGCCTGCATCTTTACTTGAGTTGAAGAAAAAAATTGCTTCAGTTAAGCAAACTGGTAAAATTACGGAAGCCATGAGAATGGTTTCTGCATCAAAGTTAAATCAAACCGAAAAACGTGATCAAGGTTATACAATTTATAACGATCATGTCCGGCAAACTTTGTCGCGGCTGATGAGTAGACAAGTCGTTAACCATTTACATAAAGAAATGATAAGCGCTGACGAGGATAATATCAGCAAGATTGATTACGAAAATGTATTTGGTCTTGGAATTGTCTCCAATATGGTGCAAGAGCGCAAGAAAATTAAGTCAACTGGTTATTTGGTAATAACTGGTGACCGTGGACTTGTTGGCTCTTATAACAGTGCTGTCATTAAAAATATGATGGGTTTAATTGAAGATTCTAAAGCTGACAACAAGGATATTAAAATTTTGGCTGTTGGGTCAGTTGGTGCAGACTTTTTCAAGAAAAACAACCTTAATGTTGTTTATGAAAATGATGCTATCACTGACGTACCAACTTTTGATGAAGTTTTACCGATTGTTTCAACCGCAATTAAAATGTATTTGAATGGCGTTTATGATGAGTTGTACGTCTGCTACACGCACCATATTAACTCGCTGTCATCTGCATTTCGGGTTGAAAAAATGCTACCAATCGTTGATATTGATATTGGCGTTAAGGAAGCTGAAGTACATAAAGATTTAGAATATGATATTGAGCCCAACATTAATACTGTCTTGTCGACTTTAGTACCACAATATGCGCGTTCAACAATTTATGGTGCCATTTTGGACGCCAAAACTGCTGAGCATGCAAGTTCAATGACGGCAATGCAGAGTGCGACAGATAATGTTAATGACTTGGTATCGAGTTTAACTACTAAATTAAACCGTGCAAGACAAGCTGAAATCACCACTGAAATTACTGAAATTGTCAGTGGTGCCGAAGCTTTGAAATAAATAGAGAAAAGGAGGTAGATGTTTTGAGCGAAGGTGAAGTTGTTCAAGTAATCGGCCCAGTTGTCGATGTTAAATTTCCACTTGATAAAAACCTACCTGATATTAACAACGCATTACGCGTAGTCATATCAGAAGATACTTCTGTTGTCCTTGAAGTTACACTTGAGCTTGGTGATGGTGTTTTAAGAACTATTGCCATGGAATCTACTAATGGTCTCAGACGCGGGATGAAGGTTGAAGACACTGGCGGTCCAATTTCAGTACCAGTTGGTAATGATACTTTGGGTCGTGTGTTCAACGTTCTGGGCAGTCCAATTGATAATGGTCCTGAATTTAGTAAGGATCATCCGCGCAAGAGCATCCACAGGGAAGCTCCTAAGTATGCAGAACTGACAACTAGTCAGGAAATTCTTGAAACAGGAATTAAAGTTATTGACTTGCTCGAGCCTTATGTTCGAGGAGGTAAAGTTGGTCTGTTTGGTGGTGCCGGTGTTGGTAAAACCACGATCATTCAGGAGTTAATTCACAATATTGCGCAAGAGCATGGTGGTATTTCCGTGTTTACCGGTGTTGGTGAAAGAACTCGTGAAGGTAATGACCTTTACTTTGAAATGAAGGCCTCAGGCGTTTTAAGTAAAACTGCCATGGTCTTTGGTCAGATGAATGAGCCGCCTGGTGCCAGAATGCGGGTTGCCTTAACCGGTTTGACCTTAGCTGAGTACTTCAGAGATGTTGAAGGGCAAGATGTTTTGCTCTTCATCGATAACATTTTCCGATTCACTCAGGCTGGTTCAGAAGTTTCCGCTTTGCTTGGTCGGATGCCTAGTGCCGTTGGTTACCAGCCAACATTGGCAACAGAAATGGGTCAATTGCAGGAAAGAATCACTTCAACAACGAAGGGTTCAATTACTTCAATTCAAGCCGTTTACGTGCCAGCCGATGACTATACCGACCCAGCACCTGCTACGACGTTTGCTCACTTGGATGCTACTACCAACTTGGAACGTAGCTTAGTTGAGCAAGGTATTTATCCAGCAGTTGACCCACTTGAATCAACTTCTAGTGCTTTGGATCCGGAAATTGTTGGTAAGGAACACTACGAAGTTGCAACTGGCGTACAGCATATTTTGCAACGTTACCACGAATTGCAGGATATTATTTCCGTTTTGGGTATGGACGAGTTGTCCGATGAAGAAAAAGTAATCGTTAGTCGGGCTCGGAAGATACAGTTCTTCTTATCGCAAAACTTCTTTGTTGCCGAGCAATTTACTGGTGTTCCTGGTTCATACGTTCCAATTAAGGATACAATCAAGGGCTTTAAGATGATTTTAGATGGGCATCTTGATGATTTACCTGAAGATGCTTTCCGTAGTGTTGGCCCAATCGAAGATGTCCTTAAAAAGGCACAAAAGATGGGTGTTACAGCTAGTGACCCAGCTGCAAAAGCATTATTAGAAAAGTAGGGTGATGTCAAATGGCAGATCCAGAGAAACTTTTTTTGGTAAATATTGTTACTCCTGATGGCGTGATCTACTCGCATCATTCTAGTATTGTGGAAATGCGGGCAATTGATGGTCAGCGTTCAGTTATGTACAATCACTTGCCGATATTAACTCCACTCACAATTGGTGAAGTTAAGGTTAAGCGAAGTAAGGAAATGAACCAGGCAGTCAATCATATTGCTGTAAGTGGTGGCTATTTTGAGTTTTCAGATAACGTTGCTACAATCATTGCCGATAGTGCTGAACGTGCCAAGAACATTGATGTGTCACGGGCACAAGCTGCTCGTGATCGAGCACAAAAGTACATGGCAGAAGCAAAAGCTCAGCATGATCAACGTTCATTACAGAGAGCTCAGATTGCATTAAGACGAGCTGTAAACCGGATTAGTGTTTACAATTCTAATAATTAGTAATACGAGTTTTAAGCGGATGCACGAGAGTGCATCCGCTTTTTGTTAATAATAGAATGCGAGAAATGGAATGTTTCAACTTGGAGTGCACGCGTTAATCAGCATTGTAATCTATTTGATTACGATTGGATTGTCTTTTCAAATTATGAAAAGCATCAAAATTGAAAAAATTGTCCGTAAGGGTAAAATCTTCGAGGCACAATTATTGCTGATTTTTGCAGCAATCGGACTTGGCTTTTTAGTTGGCGATTTCTTTGTAACCTTAATTGATACGTCATTGCAATTAAGCAATTTCTTTTAAGACTTAGTAAAAAGGTTAAAGTCAAAGGAAAAGCTGTTTTCTTTATGGTAAAATGAACAATGAATATTTATGGAGGATTATCGTGGCACGAGATATAGGAATCGATTTAGGGACAGCCAATGTGCTTATCAACGTCTCCGGCAAGGGGATTGTATTAAATGAGCCATCAGTAGTTGCTGTCAACACAAGTACAAATAAAGTGGTAGCAGTAGGAACCGAAGCATACAAGATGGTTGGTCGGACTCCGGGCAACATTCGGGTTATTCGTCCGCTCAAAAATGGCGTAATCGCTGACTTTGACATTACTGAGGCGATGTTGTCGTACTTTATTGAAAAGTTAAACGTAAAAGGCTTTATGTCCAAGCCAAATATTTTGATTTGTGCACCAACTGGTGTAACTTCAATTGAACAGAAAGCAATTATTCAGGCAGCAGAAAAATCTGGTGGCGGTAAAGTTTACCTTGATTTTGAGCCAAAAGTTGCTGCTGTCGGTGCTGGTCTAGATATTTTTAAGCCTCAAGGTAATATTGTGATTGATATTGGTGGGGGAACCACTGATATTGCAGTCTTATCAATGGGCGAAATTGTTACCAGCCAATCTTTGCGTTATGCTGGTGACCACATGAACCAAGCAGTTGTTTCTTACATTAAGAATAAGCACAATTTGCTAATTGGTTCACGCACGGCTGAACAAATTAAGATTGAAATTGGTAGTGCATTTGAACCGGACAAGGAAGAAACCATTACAGTGCGTGGCCGGGATATGGTAGATGGCTTACCTAAGCAGGTAACTGTTTCTGCACCTGAAATTCAAGAAGCTTTGCATGATGGTCTGATGACAATTATTGCTTCAACTAAGGAAGTCTTGGAAAAGACGCCACCAGAGTTGTCCGCTGATATAATTGATCGCGGAATTATGCTTACTGGTGGCGGCGCACTGCTTAAGAACATCGATAAGCTAATTTCGTATTATTTGAAAGTTCCTGTTTTAACAGCTGACCATCCATTAGAAGCAGTTGCCTTGGGAACAGGTACATTACTTAAAAATATCGAAAAGCACCAACGTCATTAATTCGCGGGGGAAATTGACTTGCGTAAGATTTTGATTTTTTTAGTTAAAATTTATCAGAAACTGATTTCACCAATTTTGCCGCCAACATGTCGGTATTATCCAACTTGTTCAACCTATATGATTGACGCTCTTAGAAAGCATGGACCGTTGTTAGGACTAATAATGGGAATTTGCCGTATTTTGCGTTGCAATCCATTTGTTCGTGGCGGTGTTGATCCAGTTCCCGATAAGTTTACTATTTTCCGTAATCCTCACCCTGAGAAGTATGAGGATGAGATTATTGCAAGAAAATTTCACCCAAATGTGAAGTAGGAGATAAAATGTCAAAAAAACCAGAAAATATTAATATTGAAATTAATGAAGTCAAGGATAAAGAGATCCCGACTTGGGAAGTGGTTATCCCGAATAAAAAGTCAATTGGCTTAATTGAAAAGATTGATGGCCGCTATCGTGCCACTACTGGCAAAACTAGCAATGTTTTATACGCAAAGACGCTTGAAAGTAGTGTCAATGACTTATTATCATACTTTGCGTTACATGAAAAATAGATGTGATCATTAATGGTAAAAGTAGAAAATGAAACGGATTTGTTTGATCGAATTGCATGGAATGTGGTTGTTCCGGTTATCCTGCTAGCATTAATTGGTTTGTATTCGATTTATTTTGCAGCAGTTGACGATCCTAGTCACATGGGTAGTCCGATGAAAGCAGTGGTTATGCAAGGGTTATGGTATGTCATCTCTCTTGCCATTGTTGTTTTTGTCATGCAATTTGATGCAGAGCAACTGTTGCGTGTTGCGCCGTATATTTACGGCTTTGGGATTATCTTACTAATAGCTGTCCTGTTTTTCTATAATCGTAGTGTGGCAGGAGATACTGGTGCTAAGAGCTGGTTTAAATTAGGACCGATTTCGTTTCAACCATCAGAAGTCATGAAGCCGGCATTTATCTTAATGCTGGCACGAGTTGTCCATGAGCATAACAAAAAATTTGCGCATACAATTAAGAATGATTGGTTACTGATTGGTAAAATGGTCGGATGGTTATTGCCAGTTGCAATTCTGTTGAAATTGCAAAATGACTTCGGAACTATGCTGGTCTTCATTGCCATTGTTGGCGGTGTTGCACTAGTTTCGGGTATTTCGTGGAAAATTATTGCACCAATGTTTGCAGCTGTATGTATTTTAGCTGCAAGTGTGATTTTTATGGTAACGACAGAGGGCGGCCAGGCTTTTCTGAGTCACTTCTTCCAGGCATACCAGTTTAAACGGATTATGTCTTGGCTGAATCCGGCAACTGACACCTCCAAGGGGGCTTATCAATTATGGCAAAGTATGCAGGCTATCGGCTCAGGACAGCTGTTTGGTAACGGCTTTGGCAAATTGAGTGTCTATGTTCCCGTTCGCGGCTCAGACATGGTTTATTCTGTTATTGGTGAATCATTTGGCTTTGTCGGCAGTGTTGCAGTCATTCTGCTCTATTTGTACTTAATTGTTCAAATGGTTAAGATTACCTTTGATACGCGGAATGCTTTTTATTCTTATGTATCCACAGGGGTTATCATGATGATTTTGTTTCACGTTTTTGAAAATGTGGGCATGAGCATTGATTTGTTGCCGCTGACGGGGATTCCATTACCGTTTATTTCACAAGGTGGGTCAGCCTTGATTGGTAATATGATTGGTATTGGGATGATTTTATCCATGAAATTTCATAATAAAGATTACATGTTTAGCCAAGCTGGCGACTTTTAAAATTTATAACAATCAAAAAAGTGCATTTACCTCAGGGTAAATGCACTTTTTTGTATTAACAATAATTATTTGGTTAAAGCTGAATTTTCTCTTGAACGGCAAATCAGAACGTCACAGTTGGTTGTTCTGGTAACATATTCAGTTACACTGCCGATTAGCAGACGTTCAACGGCATTAAGTCCAGTAGAACCAAGGACGATTAGATCAACATGATGTTTTTTAGGAAATTCATGAGCAATAATTGCTTTTGGCGACCCGAACTCAATTGAAAAATGAACTTCCTGTACACCTGCTTGTTTAGCGTTTTTGTAGTATTGTTCCATTTTTTCTTTTGCGTCATTGGAAACTTGTTCAATCATCTCGGAGTCAAAGCTCGAGACATTTTGAAATGATCGCGTATCAATTACGTGCAAAATTTCTAGTATTGCGTCATTGCGGATAGCAGCCGAAACTGCTTTTTTAAAGGCTAAGTCAGCCTCTTTAGAACCATCCACGGCGACTTGAATGTGGTGATATTGTTTCATCATTAGAACACCTCTTTCACTATCTATTTTACCAAATTTTGGTTAGTTATTCATTCTTTTGATTAATTAATAGACTAAAAATCAAAATTGTGAGCGAACTGAAAATTAAAGTAATTAAATTTAGATAGCGATTTCTTTGCAATAATAGGAAAATACCCAAAATCGTTTCAATAAAAAGCAGTATTGCCGTCCAGCGCATAATTGTCTTGAAATTGTTTGTGCCTTTGCTGTTATAGATTAGGAATTGACCGTCTTGACAGTGCCATAAGTAGAGGGAAGTTATCAGTAAAATTAGAAGATAAATTCCCATGATAATTTTAATAGCCATAAAAACTCCACAAAAAAACGGCTTAACAACCGTTTTGTAAAATCTCAAAATAAATCCGAGTTGACAAAACAAAGCATAATGACGCTTGTTGAACCCGCAGTGTTCAAAAATTGAGTAGTAGCGCAGCGAATATGGATCCTATTCTATGATAGTTTTCCGATTCGGTAGTTATTTACTTACTCGCACGTCTTTAGTTTGATCGGTCAACTTTAATACATTTAAGCTTGTTGATCAACTCAGATTAACTATTATACTACCCAAGATCATTAGGATTGTCAAGAGTTTAAGCCAATTGATAATCGCGGTTATAAGAATCTGGATTGCAATAAAATTAAATAATATAAAATGCAAAATATAACTAGTTATTATTTTGATATTTTTTGATATTATTCAATTTATCTAATACTATATAACAAATTAAAAGCTTTTTGATGAAAAAATGATAAATTTTACTTTTTAGACTAATAGCTTAATATATTAGTGTTTATTGTACAAATATGCAGACATAAATTAATTACAGTACATTTATATCAATTATAATATATATTAATTTATAAAATATAAAATATAGTGAAAATATAAATTATATTTTATGATAAAAGGGACTGATTTAAAGCTGATATTGTCAATATGTATACGACTAGTATGGCTTTATTAGCAATATTGGTAAGGCTGCTAATGATTAAAGCTTAAGTATCTAATTGTCTTGAAACAGCTATAAATAAAAATTTAAGTTAGCAAATACATGTAATAGTTATTACTGCAAATCAATTGGCACAAGTAATTGCATAAACTATAGGTATTTTAACGTAAAGATTTTGATCAATGTTATGTTATTTTAAATACTATACATCCTAATCTTATTGCATTATTAAAAAATAATTTGATTTACATGTAAATAATTTTAATGAACATATGTAAGTAAATGTTATTTATATTATAACTATAAATTTTGAAGATTATATTTACATTTTTATAATTATGAAATACAATAGTACGCGTATAACTTTAATCAAAAGGAGATATTATGTTGGGAAAAAATAATTTCAACGAACGATTAAGAAAGATGGAAATGCAAGCTAAGCAGGATCGTTTTTCAATACGTAAACTAAGTATTGGTGCAGCTTCTGTGCTGCTTGGCTTTACTTTCTTTGGTATAAATAGCCAAAGTGTCCAAGCAGATACAGTTACGCCTGCTAAGGAAGTCGAGACAGCAAATAACCAAAATGTTGCGTCGTCAGATAAGCAGACGCTGCTGCCAACACGTGATGCCATTAAGACAGCTAGTGGCAATAAACAGCAAGCTAAAAAGGCTAATAATGGTAGTCAAAAGCTTGATACTTATGCCAAATTGAGTAAGTTTTTGCGGGATAGTGATGGCGCTACTGTAAGTGCTAGTGACGGTAATGTTACTAAGCCAACAGCTACACCTAGTGATGCTGTAAAACCTGCTACTAGTTCAGCAGTGACACCAGCACAAAAACCAGCAGACGCTAAGCCTGCTGGTGATATTACTGGTAGTAATAGCGTAAATACTGCTGATACTGCAAGTGGTATTGCTGCTAATAATAATGCTACAGCTCCAGCTGACACCAACAAGCCAGCGGATGATAAATTGCCGGCTAACACTGATATTACAGCAACATCTGCTAAGCCAGGTCAAAAACCAGTTACTACTAATCCAGCCGCTACAGGAGTATCCATCACTAATGGTGACAAACCGACTGCTCCAGATCAGGACGACAAGAAAAAGCAATTGGCTGACGCACAAGATGGTCAAACTGCTTATGTTAGTAGCTGGAAAGATTTGCTGAATGCCTTTAGCAATACGCAAATTACTAAAATTGAAATTATGCAGGATATTGTTAATGATGCTAATGCTACGGGCGATCAACCAGTTACGTTGTCAGGTGATCGTAGTTTAACGATTGAATCTAATCCAGCTGATAATAAGCGCTACATAATTGATTTTAAAAATTCACGTGTTTCTTCAGGTAATAAAGGTAGTCAGGGGCATCTCACTTTATCTTATGATAACTTAACTTTGTACTGTGCAAGTGATTATGGCGTAGCAGATTCATATTTTAATGTATCAACATTTAACTTTACAGATGTTGACTTCCACGGTAATCAGATGGTATATGCTGGTAATAACGATACTGATATTCATTTCTTCGGTCATAATACTGCTGAAACTGTTCCAATGCCTTATACAAGTCAAGTAGATGGCACTAAAGTTAATGGTGATGGTGAAGACCAGCAGTTATTTGAATTTCAAGGTAACAGTAACCAATCTTTAACTTTTGAAAAGGGTAGTACTTTTGTAGGAACAACCACTTACGGCAACGTAATTGAAATGCATGGTACTAATAGTAAAGTAACTTTAGAGCAAGGTGCCCAAGTTACTTTAAATCCAGCTGCTAATGCTGATGGTTCTAAAGGTGGTAATTCTGCTCAAAATACCACTAAGGCAGCCGGTATTTATATGACGGCTAAAGGCCAAGTATTAATTAACGAAGATGCTAACCTTAATATTAATGTAGGACAGACAAATGAGAATGCAGCTAAGCCTAATATTACTGATGTGCAATTAAGTGATCAATTTACAGGTAAAGTGGATTATCATGAAGCTGCAGCTATTATCTTATCTGACGCAGCGGCTACAATTACTGTTCAAGATGGTGGTGCCATTAACGTTAAAACCAATGGTGATGTTAGTGATAATGGTTCTGGTAAAGCTAGTGTTGTAGTTTATGATGGTGGTAATATTCAAGTTAATTCACATGGAGCTTTGAATATAACTGGCACTAATATGCAAAAATATGCCGGTACCTTACTGTACATTGCTGGTCAAGCCGATTTGGAAAACGGAACGCTTAATCTTTCATTGGAAGGCGAAGGTGCTCAAGGTTCAGGAACTGGTGCCAGTACTTTAGTTGACCTTGATTCTTCGAAGGGTGTTTTAACTGTTAATAACCCACAAAGCCTGATACTAGATGCTCATGCGAATAAGGCAGCCAGTATCATTGGTAATAGTGATATTAAGATCATGAATGTCCGTCAGGTTTTTGATTTTCCAGGTTTGCCGCAAATTATTTTGCCACCGTTTCATATTTTAGATGTTAAAAAGACGACTGGTAATAAAGCAACTATTGGTGTTAACAGGATGGAACTGCTTAACGGTACAACGCCATTAACACATGATATGATTACCGGCCTTGTAAATGATATTAGCACCGATCCAACTCTTGCTGGATTAGGAAGTGTGTTAGGAAGCGCATTGGGTGGCCAAGACCCAACGGCTTTATTAACCAGTCTAGCGGGGATTTCTTTTGATGAAATTTTCCCAGCTATTATTCAAAATGCCTTCTCTAACCCAGATAATCCAGGGTACAACTACATTCACATGATTCCAGCCAATCCATCCGGATTTTTGGGAATTCAAGATGCTAAAGTAACTGTTAATAAAGATGGTTCTAGAACAATCTCGGGTTCAATTACTGGCTATGACAAGACAAAAGATGGTCCAAAGAGTGACACGGTCTTTAATAAATTAGTTGATGGTGGAACAGATGCTTATGTTATTGCTAAGTTCAATAGTACTGGCTCAACTTTAGATGGTCAAACTTGGAAGAGTCCATATCAAGTTGATAAGCCAACCAAAACGGGAGAATTTAGCTCACCTTATGCAAGTACAGATCTGGTTGGTAATCCGCAGACTTTACCTGCAGGCTTAAAGATTGATGGTACTAAGCAAACTTTAACCGTACCAAAAAATGGTATGAAATTTAATGGTACAAATGTACCCGGAAATGCAGTTCTTGATTTTAAGAATCATGCTGTTTTATTAGGTGGCAATAAAGTAGCTAGTTTACCTGCTAATTTAGCTTGGCCGCTACCAGATGGTATGGGTTCATTAACATTACCGTTTGATTTACCGTTTGTGACCCCAGTATCAACAAATGACCCTAAAGAAACTTTATCAACTGAATTTGCAGCTAAAGTTAATGGTGACAATACGTTTAGCTTTACAATTCCAACAGATGTATTTAATAAACTAATGGCTGGAGCACAATTAGAATTAACACCAGAAGCCAACTTTGTTGGGTATGCTAATGATGCTCAACCATACAGTGTCGATCTGTTGAAGAAGTCGTTTAAAGATACAGTTGATGATGAAAGAAAGCAACTGGATCAAGCATATCAAGATGCATTAAATATTTTAGCTGATTCTGGTCTTGATCCTGATGGTACTTATAGGAATGAGATTGATCAAGCTTATCATGCTGCTATTGCAGGTGGTACAGATGATACCAATCCAAATCCAGACAAAACAAATTCTATTTATGGTGTAACTGATGATAATAGCGATGCAGCGATTAATGACGTTATTAACCGAGCTCAAAGTGCAATTGATACTATGTATCATAACGCATATGATGGTAAACTTGATAAGTTTGTTAGTGATCATAAGTTAACTGATAATTCGTTAACTAATACTATTAATGCAGAAAAGAATAAAATTAATGCAGCAACTGGTAAAGATGCAATTAATAAAGCAGAACAAGATGCCGAAACTGCTCTAACCGCAGCAGGTAATATAGCTCAAAACAAAGCTAAAGCTAAAGAAGATATTCAAAAATATATTGCAGCAGCAAAGACTGACTTGGGTAAAGCAGGTGTTGATACTACTAACTTTATAAGTGCAGATTCCGGCTTTACTGATAATGATATTAATACTGCACTTGCTACGATAGCAGCTGATGGCTCTAATAAGGACACGGTTGTTAATAGTATTAAGCAAAAGGTTTTTGCTAAATATAACTTAAGCTTGCCGAATGCGATTACAAATTATGCTGGCAATAAGGGTAAGGAGTTAACCGGTTTAACATTACCTGCTGGTTCTACTTACCAAAGTGACATTAATAATGCTAAGAGTGATGTTGCTAAGGGCTTAACCTTTAAAGGCGACGGTAGCGAATTTACTGGTAGTACTAATGTTGCTAATGCTAAGACGGCAATTGACTTAACTGTTGCTAAGGCCAATGCTGCTTCTGAAGTGCAAAAGTATGCTAGCAGTGTTGTAAATAATTACCCAAGTTGTGGAACTGCTATTAATAAAGTTAATAATACCTATCAGGCTACGATTAAGGGTGAAACTACCATTGCAGATTTGCAGGATACTACTCATGCTAATGCTAACGCTGATAACCATGACCAAATTTCAGATGTTAAAAATGGTATCGCAGCAATCGATCAAGCAATTCAGACTTATAAAGATGGTTTGAAGAAGCATATTACTGTTCAAATCAATGGTGGAACTGATAATGACGGTAAGACTTATGATAGTTTACGGCATAATATTTCACTTCTGGAAGGTAAGTTTAATAGTCTAGGTCTTGGAACAGATCTTGATATTATTAATGGCATTAAGAAGCTTAATAATAATTTAGATCAGGCAGCTTCAATTGCTGGTGATCAGACTGATTCTAAAGCAACAGCTACGATTGATAAGGCGACTAAGGAAGGTGATACTGCTACTGCTGGTACTGCCTTAGGTGAACAGAAGAAAGCACAAGATTTACTTGATCAAACGTTGAAGTATTACAATGCGCTGAATAAGCTGGTTAATTATACGAACACTCAAGCTTCAAAGAAACCAGCTGCTAAGCCTGATATTGTCAATGCTGCTAAAGAAGCCGCTAAGAATATCTTTAACGCAACAGACACTGATGCCAATGGTAATGGTCCAATCGAAGCTGCCGAACAAGATGGTGAAAAAGCTATTGATGACATTATTAAGTACTCTGCTGCTAGTGATGCCATTGAGAACGCGGCTACTCAAGCACATACTCGTGTAAATAATTCACACGCAACGGTAGCGCAAAAGGCACAATACAACAAGGAAATTGATGATGCTAAGACTGCTGCCTTGAATACGAAACCTGATAAAGGCGATAAGAACTCAATTTACGGTTCTGATAAGCAGGACTTTATCAATAATCGTCAACAGCGTGTCCTAAATAGATTTAATAAGGCTGCTGCTAAAGCTGAGGTTGCAGGTTTTGCTGAAGATGCTAAAGCTGTTTTAGGTGCTAAAGCTGACACTGCTATTGATGCGGCTAGAGATAATGCAACAGCAGATAAAGGGACAATTGACAATGTATCAGATGCGGGAACGACTGCCCCTGATACGTCTAGTCAAGTTCAAGATGCCGAAAATGCTGCTAAATTAGCCATCTTGGCTGCCCTTAAGGATCAGGCTAATGCTAAATTAAGTGATAAGGAAACTGAAGTTGGCAATAAGCTTGATGCCCTTAGCGACAATTTGACTCCTGATCAGATTGCCAGTGGCAAGAGTAAGGCGCACGACTTTGTAACTAATGCCAATGGTACTGGTGCAACAGATCATATTAATGCTGATGAAAGCACAGCAAATGCTGCTGTAACTAATGCTCAAGATCAAGCTGCTAAGGATGCGGCCTTAGCTAATGGTATCAGTAGTATTAAGACTGATTTAAATAATGGTCTGACTAACCTAAATGGTGTTGTAACTGATGCTACTAATAAAGCTAACCGTGCGGCTGCAATTGCTGCAGTTAATGCTGAACATCAGAATGTTGTTGATGCTCTTAATGATAAGACCAAGTATCCTGACTTAACTGATGAACACCGTAAGCAATTGATTGCTAATGCTAATACAGCTTGGACTAATGGTTTGAGTAATTTAGCAACTTGTGATGATGATCAAGTTGATGCGCAAAAGAGTCAAGCAATTAAAAATCTTGACGATATTTTGACTGATGCTGATTCACTAAATAGCACTGATAAAACAGATACTGAAAATGCGCTTAATACTGCTAAACAAACCGCTAAACAAAATTTAGATGATGCTAAGACAGCTGCCGAAAATAAGGTTAATGGTTTTACGGATGCTCAAGTTAGTCCAACTGATAAGACAGACCTGATTAGCCAGATTGAGCATGATTATCAGACAGCTTTAGGCAATATTAATGCTGCTAAGACTCCTGCTGAGGCCAATACTGCTGAGCAAACTGGTGCAACCAACATGGCACAAGACGCCAACAAGGCTGACTTAATTGCTGCTAAGCAAGATGCTATTAATAAATTAAATGCTGCCCAAATTGCAGATAACAAGGTAGTTGATGATGCTCTTGCTGATGGTAAGATTACACAACAGCAGCATGATGACATGATCAGTGAGATTGACAGCTACCATACGCAAGGTACAACGGCTATTAAGAATGAAACCGATAAGAGTAAGCTTGATACTGATGCCAATAAGTACATCGACTTAATGAACGGTGTCACTACTGATATTGATAATCTTACTTTGGCTAATAATAAAAATGATGCAATTACTCAATTGCAAACTGCAGCCAACAAGGCTAAAGAGCACATTGATGGTTTAACTGACCTTGGTACTGATGAGAAGAACGTCTTAAAGGATAAAGTTGAAACTGACTTTGGCAATGCCAAAGATGCAGTTAACTCTGCTACAAGTATTAACGATGTTACTTCAGCTTTAAATACTGGTAACTCTAATATTCAAGCTGATCAAACTGCTGCTGATGTGCAAAATGCCAAGAATGCTGCTAACAAGAAGCTTGATCAGAAGCTAAAAGATGATAATGCTGCGATAGACGCCTTGACGAACTTGGATTCAACAAGCAAGGATGCTTTAAAGCAGAAGATCAAGCAAGCTCATGATGATGCGCAAGGTAAAGTTAACGATTCTGCTAACACTGACTTAGATAATATTGCTCAAGCTGCAACTGACGGCTGCGATAATATGGATAAAGTTGTTGACAGTGCCCAAGGTCTGGATCAAGTTAAGCAAAATGATAAAGCTGATTTAGACCAAGCTGCGCAGGAGGCTAATGATCGGATTGATAAATCTGACTTAGATGATCAGTCCAAGGCTGATGCTCATAAAGCAATCAACGATGCACGCGATCATGCTAAACAGGAAATCGACAAGCCCGAGACAGATACAATTGATAAGGCCAACAAGGCTGAAAGTGATGGGTTAGATGCTATCGCTACTGCTGAAGCTAATGCTAATAGTTCATATCTTGCAGGATTGAAAGATCAGGCCGATAAGGACATTGATGCTGCCTGTGATGCTGCTAATACAGTGTTAGACAATGAATGGACTACTCTGAGTGATCAAGAAAAGACTGATTCTACTACAGCTGCTGCCTTTGATACGGCTCATAAAGCAATCGAAGCAGCTAGAACTAATCGCAAGAACCAAGTTACAGCTGCTAAAGATAAGACAGCCATTGATAATGCGGTTAACGGTGCTAATATTGATGTTAACAACGCCAAAAAGCCAGCCTTACTCGCTTCAGCTAAGATTAAAGGTAAGGACAAGATTACCCAATATGGTGAAGACGCCAAAGATAAGTTGCCTAATCCTGATAGTACCGGTGGTGCTGCTAAGATCGATAAACTTGTTAGTGATGCTGTTAATGAAATTAACAATGATGATCAAACTCCTGATGATGTAACTAAGACGATTAATGACTACAAAGATAAGATTGATAAGATTAATTCGGCTGCTTCAGCTACTAATGCTAGTGAGATTAGCGCTGCTCAACAAGAAGCAATTGTCGCACTTGATCATAAGTTAAACGGTAATGGCAAGGATCAGGGTGTTCTTGACCAAATTGACGCTTTAAAGGATCACCTGACTTCTGATCAATTGAATGACTTTGAGCAACAAGCACAAAGTGCACACGACGATGCTGTTGATGCGGTTAATGGCGATGCAACTGTTGCTGCTATAGAGGGCGATCGTGATGCCGGTTTAACTAATATTCAAGAAGCTTTAGATGACGCTAAGTTGCAGGCAGCTAAGAATGATGCTGATAAGAAATTAGATCAAGCTGCGCAAAATGCTATTGACCAGATTAACAAGATTCCAGACGATAAGTTGTCACAGCATGACAAGCAAACTGCCATTGACAACATTAACCATGCAATTTCTAAAGATCCGAACGGTGGTAAGTATCAGATTAACAATGCAAAAGATCAGAATGCCATTAATAGTATTGTTAGTGATACTGAAGACACGATTATTAATATCGTTAGTGGTGCAAACGATACCGCTCATACTGCTGCTGTTAATGACGCTAAGAGTAAACTTGAAGCATTAGCGCAAAAGATTAAGGACAGAATCAGTGATGATCTTGCTGCGGGTAAGTTAAGTCAAACCCAAGCTAATGGCGCTGACGGTAAAGGTGGTCTTAATAAGCAAGTTGATGATGCGTTAAGTGATGCTGAAGGTAAGATTGATGCTGCTAAAGATCATGTTGCCATTGATGCTGCTGAAGCAGCTGGTGAAACAGCATTGAATGCTATTAATGATGATGTTACTAAGGATGAAGCCCAGAAGGCTGACCTTGATAAGGTTGCAGCTGAAGTTCAAAAGGCAAATGATGCAGCTAAGGAATATATTGATAAGCATCCAAATATGACCCCTGAACAACAGCAACAAGTTTATAACCAAATTAATAGCATTAAGAATGAAGCTAATAGCAACATTAATCATGATCGTAGTGACGCTGATGACCCGATTGGTAAGATGGATCAAGATGCTACTGACGGCGTCAATAAGCTATCTAACTTATTAACTAATTGGGATAATAAAGAGCAAGCCATTGAGAAGTTAAAGCAACATGCTAGTGATGTTAAGAATGGTAACGATGGCACTAATGGTCGTCCTAAGTACGAACCTATCTCAAAGGATAATCCAGATTTCGCTAACTTAACCGATAGTGATATTGCTAATGCCCAAGCTGCTGTTCATGATGCACAGCGTCAAGGTGAAAACACAATCTTTGGTTTGGATACTTCTAAGAATGACTTAGATCAAACCGAAAAAGATTGTGAAACTGCGATTGATAATGCTTTATTACCGTATAAGCTCTTAAATGAGAAGAATAAGCAAACAGCGGCACTTAATGATTATGCAAAACAGCAAGAAGATGCTATTGATAAGCTTGTCCAAAGTGAAGATAATCCAAATGGTTTAACGCCAGAAGAAATTGCTGATTATAAGCAGCAAATTGAAACAGCTCGGCAAAATGCTGCAACTAATATTAATGATGTATCACTACCAGATAATCCAGTGTCAGCTGATTACGATACTGGTAAAACTAATGTTGCTGCTGCGGAATCTGATGGTGAAAAAGCAATTGACCAAATTTTGAATAATGCCAAGTTAGATTCTAAGAAGCGGCAAGACCTTGCTGATATTCAAACTGCTGCAAATGAAGCTAAAACCCATGATGGTGTGGATCAGGCTGCTATTGATAAACTTGTTAGTGACGCAACGACTGCAATTAATGACGCAACGGATACAACTGGTCCGAATTCGCCAGATGGTATTAAAGATACTACTAAAGACAAGATTCAGAACTTGGTTGATCAAGCTGCAATTGGCGGTCACAAGAGTGATGCTGCCAAGAAGTTAAAACAGGAAAAAGAAGCTGCCGAAGCAATCATTGATCGTTCACAATTAACAACTGAACAAAAGAAGGCTGCAAAGCAGAAGATCAAAGAATTTTATGATAATGCTAATGATCAGTTAGCTAATATCCCAACTGAGGATGCCAATGGTAACAAATTACCTACATCTGTACAGGAAAAACTAGCTGATGCAATTCAACAGAAATTTAACGATTGGGTTAATGGGGATATTCTTTCTGAGAATGCTAATAATAATTATCCGTGGTTTGCTAATGAAGCTGATAATGCTCTGAATGGTACAGACGGCGTTGAAGGGCTGGATGGTCAATTAGACGCTCTTGGCCTATCAGAAACTCAGAAGTCTAAGTATAAGGACTTAATTGCTACAGTTAATGACAGTATTGCTAAACTTGATAAATCTAAAGATGGTCATGCTACTTCAATTGCAGATGCAACTAACACTTATGATGCTGGTTTAACTGCTTTGAACAAACTCAAGGCAATTAAAGAAGTTGAAAATGCTCAAGCCGTTGCTAATAATGCAATTGATACTAATAACAATTTGACTCCTGATCAAAAGAAACCATATCAGGATCAGGTAGATAAGGATGCCCAGACCGCAATCAACAATATCTTAGGTGTTACACCAAACGATAGCGATACAATTGGTAATCAGCACAAGATTGATGCTGCTAAAGGCGATGTCATTAATGATATGAATACCGTTACAGGTAATGCTAATGCTGCTGGTGCTGGTGCTCTTGCTGATGCTAAGAACAAGGCTAAGCAAAAGCTTGATAATGCTTATGAAGCCGCTAAACAAAAATTGGGTAGTGCTTATCAGCAAGGAGGAACACTTGATCAAGCTCATGATCATGAAGTTGCGGTATTAAATGGTTTATCGCTTGACGGTTTGAAGAATGTTGATGATGGCATTAAGAATATTGACAAGGCTGCCGTAGACGATGCTGCTTCTTATGCAAATGATCAGATTGATAAAGGGAATTTACCTGCCAAGGCAGATCATACACTGTACACTGATGCTGAAAAGCAAGCCTTAAAGGACCAAGTGGCTAAGGAGCAGGCAACTGGTAAGAACAACATTGATCACTCAACTGTAAATGCTGATGAATCAATTGAAGCTTCTTTAGCTGTTACTGATGATACGAACGCTAGTGGTGCTCGGAATAATGCTATTGATAAGATTGGTAACGACTACAAAGATATCAGTACTATTAACGGTATTTTGGATGATGACCCAACAGTTCAACGTGATCGTGCTAAAGCGCAAGCAGAAAAAGATTTAGCAACTATTTATCAAGCAGCTAAAGATAAGTTGCCTAAAGGTGCGGATACTAGTGCTCTTGATGCGGCTTTTAATAACAATAAGACAGTTACGGGTTCAACTCCTGAAGAGATTAAGCATAATGCCGAAAAGGCACAACGTGAAATTGCCAAGGGTGCTGTTCAAGCTGCTGCTCAAGCTGCTAGAGATAGTATTGGTGCTTTGAAACATGACGACAATACACCTTACACTGATGCTGAAAAGCAAGTTTTGAATGCATTAATTACTCAAGATGTAAATAAGGCAAATAGTGAAATCGCTAATGCGGCAAAAGATAAAGAAGGTATTGGTCAAACTGAGGCTGAGCAGGCAACGGGTGATGGTTCAGTTAGTGGCATCTTGAACGATAATTTAGCAATTATTGCTAGTGATGCCACAGGATCAACTGATGCTGCGCAAACTGATATTAGTAATGATCCTGCAGTTCAAAAAGAACGGGCTAAGAAGCAAGCAGAAAAAGACTTGCAAACTGTTTATGATGCAGCAGTTAATAAGCTGAAAGAACAATATGGTCCTAATGCTGACACTACTGAAGTGGACAAGGCCCTTAACAACCATGCACCAATTGATGGTGATAGTGTTGAAGCTATTAAAGAAGCTGCACAAAAAGCCGAACAAGCAATTGCTCATGGTGCTGTAACTGATGGAGTAACTAACGGTAAGAACAAGATTAAAGATTTGAAGCATGAAGACGGTAGTTCATATACAGAAGCTGAACAGAATGCTTTGAATAATTTACTTGACCAAGATGCCATAACAGCTAATGAAACTATTAACCATGCTGCCGCTGATTTAAGTGGTATTTCAGTCAGTGATGCTCAGAATTCAACTAATGGTTCAATAGTTAGCGGTGCTTTAAACAATGGCTTGAATACAATTGCTAATGATTCCACAGGATCAACTGAGGCTGATCATAATGCTATTAGTAATGATTCTGCAGTTCAAAAAGAACGGGCTAAGGCTAAATTACAGGCAGATTATGATAAGGCTGTTCAAGAATTGCATGATAAGTTTGGTAAAGATGCTGATACTTCAAAGATTGATGCTGCTAACACTGCTGCACAAGCTGCAATTGATAAATTAGGTAATAATTCAAAGCCTACTGAGATTGCTGAAGCTGAACAGGCTGGTGAAGTAGGCATTTCTAAAGGTCTTGTTCAAGATGCGCAAACTGCAGCTAATAAGCTAATTGCTAACATTAAGCATCAGGATACACAGAAGCCATACACTACTAATGAACAAACTGCTTTAACTAACGCTGTTCAAGATGTAGTTAATAAAGCTAATGGTACTGATAGTAATAAAGGTTCATTAGACTCTACTACTGATATTGATAAGACTCGTAAGGATGTTCTGCAAAATATTCTTGATATCGTAACTGATGGTACTGATAAGAACCAAGCTGCTTTAAACAATGATCAAAATGTTAAACATGATCGTGAATTGCAAGCAGCTAAAGACCAAGCTGAAAAAGACTTGCAAACTGTTTATGATGCAGCTAAGGTTAACCTACCTGATGGTGCTGATAGGACTAACTTAGATAATGCTTTCAACAACCATACACCGATTGATGGTGATAGTGTTGCTGCTATTAAAGAAGCTGCACGAAAAGCCGAACAAGCAATTGCAAAGGGTGCTGTCAAAGATGCCGCTATTGCTGCCAAGAATAATATTAAGAACTTGAAGCATAAAGATGGTTCATCATATACTGCTGACGAGCAAGCAGCTTTGAACAAGTTAATTGATCAAAATGTTGCTAATGCAAATGGTGCCAATGATAAACCGGGTACAATTGATGCCACAAATGCTAATCCAAGTGACTTAACTGAATTGCAAGCATTAAAATCTAAAGATAATGCAATTGTCAGTGGTGCTTTGAATAATGCTTTGAATACGATTGCCGCAAATGGCTCTGGTAATTCAGATGCAGATCAAACAGTATTAAATACTGATTCAGATCTTGTATCTGCCGCTAAAGAACAGGCTAAGCAAAATGTTGCCCAAGCTGGTAAAGATGCAGCAGCCGCCGTTGATAACCTAACTAATCATAAGGATGGCACGCCATACACTGATGCCGAAAAGCAAGCGATTAAGGATGCAATCCAACATGAAGTTGATAAGGCAAATAGTTCTGATAATGGTTCAATTGATCACGCTAATACAGTTGACGGTGTTGACACTGCTAAACAAGATGCAGTTGATGCAATCAACAAGATCAGAGATGATAGTGACAACAATAATGAAGATGCGTTAGCGCCAATTGTTAACAACAATACTGCCGTTCAACAAGAACGTCATGATAAGCAGGTAGCACGTGATAATATTACAGCTGCAGCTGATAAAGCGCGTCATGATTTGGGTGTTGCTAAGGGCAGTGACGAAGCAGTGAAGATCGATCAAGCAGAGCAAGATGCTTTGGATGCAGTTAATAAAGTAACTGATGGCAAATATACTGCTGCCGAAAATTCAGGTTTAGCTAATGTGGTTGACGCCGAAAAAGACACAGCTAAAGATAAGTTAGATACTGAAGAAACTGCAGCTGCGGAAGCAATTCAACATACTTCTGGTTTAAGTCAAATTGAAAAAGACGAAGCAATTGCTAATGCTAAACATAAATTAGATGCAGCTAAAGATGCAATTGATAAAGTTTCTAGTGCTGATACTGATGATAAGAATGTCAGTGGCAAACAAGATGCTATCCAAAATGCTTATAATACGGGTAAGGATGGTATCGACGAGGTATCAAGTGATACTGATAACTTGAGTAAGGCTAAAGAACAGGCTAAGCAAAATGTTGCCCAAGCTGGTAAAGATGCAGCAGCAGCTATTGACAAACTAACTAATCATAAGGATGGCACGCCGTATACTGATGCCGAAAAGCAAGCCATCAAGGATGCAATCCAACATGAAGTCGATAAGGCTAACAATGAAGGCAATACAATCGACGGAGCTGATAGTATTGGTGCAGTTGATACTGCCAAGCAAGCAGCGCTTGATGCAATCAACAAGATCAAAAATGATAGTAACAACAATGATGAAGCTGCTTTAGCACCAATTGTTAATGGTGATTCAGCCGTTCAACAAGAACGTCATGATAAACAAGCAGCACGTGATAATATTACAGCAGCAGCTGATAAAGCGCGTCACGATTTAGGTGTTGCTAAGGGCAGTGACGAAGCAGCGAAGATTGATCAGGCAGAGCAAGATGCTTTGGATGCAGTTAACAAGGTAACTGATGGTAAGTACACTGCTGCCGAAAATTCTGGTTTAGCTAATGTGGTTGATGCAGAAAAAGACACAGCTAAAGATAAGTTGGGCAGTGACTCGGCCGCCCTTGATGCAATTGCAAGTAGTGATACTAACCATGAAAATGTTAATGGTAAACAAGATGCAATTAAGGATGCTTACAATGCTGGTAAATTGGCTGCTGAAAAGAAGGCAGCTGAAGACAGATTAAAAGCAGCTTATAAAGCAGCTAAAGACAGACTTGGCAATGATGCCGATATATCTGCTTTGGATAGAAGTTATCAGGACGCACTTAACAACTTGCAAGGCGATTCTGCCGATGAACTTAACAAGTCAGAGCTGGCTGGTGAACGTTCTATTGGTAAAGGTGCCGTACAAAGTGCTTACGATACAGCAGCGAAGAAGATCGACCAAATGTGGCCTGATGATAATTCACAAACTGCTAAAGATAAGAAAAAGGCATTATTAGTTGCCGCACAAGATTTGCTTGACGATGCTAATGAAACCGATAATGGCACAATTGATCAAGCTCATCATTCAACTGGAGTTAGTGATGCTCGTAATGATGCTATTGATAAGATTAAGGATTTGCATTCTGACAAAGATACAATCAATAACGTAGTTGACAATGATAAAGTGGTTCAAATCGACAAGGCCCATGATACTGCTGTTGCTAACGGTGCTGATCAAAACAAGGTACAACAAATTCGTGATGATACTGCTGAACAAATTAAGCATGACTTGCAAAACGGTGACCACGAAGCTGCTAAACAACATGAATTAGCTGGTGAAAAAGAAATTGCCAAGTTAACTGTTCAAGGAGCAGCTGACAGAGTTAAGGATAAAATTGACCATTTGACCAACAAGCCAGATGGTACACCGTATACTGATGCTGAAAAACAAGCTTTGAAGGATAAGGTTGATCAAGCAATTGATGATATTGTTAATAATGCAAATGGTTCTACTGGTAAACCAGGCACTATTGATCAGGCAGAGAATAAGACAGATGTCACCACTGCTGAACAAAATGCTATTCAAGAAATTACTAACTCTATTTCAGATAGTAATTTAGCTGATATTATCAACAAGGATTCAGAAGTTGCTAAAGATAATGCCGATAAAGCGATTGACGATGCAGTTACTGCAGCCAATACAGCAATTGACAACAACAAAAATTGGAGTAAGGATCAAAAAGACAAGCTGAAGAATCGCGTTAAGCAAGATGCCCAAAAGGGTAAAGATAAGATTAAGAATGATTCTGATATTAGTACAATTAATCGTGATCGCGATGACACTATTAATCAAATCAAGAATGATTACACTGATTCTGCAATCATTAATTCAATTATTGGTAGTAATGATTCAGGGTCTTCAATTGCAATGCCGATTCCACCAACACAGCCAACTGAAGATGTTACTTTGATGCACAATGCTTACTTATATGATGAAAATGGTAAACGTTGCAATAAGGTTGATCTGAAAGCAGGTTCTGTGGTTACGATTTCTGGCAAGCAAAAGATTGGCGACAAGGATTACTTCGTTGTTATTGATAAGGGTGCTAATGACAAAAAGTACTACATAGTATCTACTAATGTTAATAGCGTTAATGCCGAGTTAACTCATAATGCTTATGTTTATAACAAGTATGGTCAAAGAATTAAGAAGTTACATGACTTGAAGAAGGGCAAGACAATCCAAACTTACGGTGGTGCAATCACAATTCGTGGACAGAAGTTCTATATCATTGGCAAGGGTGAATTGGTTAAGGCTGCTAATGTTGCTGAAGCCAGTGTAATCACAACTACTGAGGTAGAAGCAACTACTAGTGACCAGACAACTGCTGCAACTGAAAAGAAGATCATGCACAACGCCTATCTTTATGATCAAGATGGTAAACGTGCCAATGGCTTGATTTTCAATGAAGGCACAGTGATTACTACGACAGGTACTAAGTTAATTAACGGTGTAGTTTATTACGTACTTGATGATGGTTTGTATGTCAAGGCAGCAAATGTTAATGCCAAGAAGATGAAATTGAAGCACAATGCTTATGTTTATAGTCAATATGGCGACCGTAAAGGTAAGACAGTGCTGAAGAAGCATAAGTTGGTTAAGACTTATGGTGATCCAGTTTCGATTCATGGTAAGAAATATTACATTACTGCTAAAGGAAAATATGTTAAGGAAGCTAACTTCATTAAGAAGTAATTAGCTTGAATAAATAAAAATGTCTCAAATTGTTAGAAATAACAGTTTGAGGCATTTTTTGTATGCAGTTGTAATCTAATAATTATCTAGGTTTCTACATTTTAAGTAAATTTTTCTAAAACTAACAATTAATTAGTTATAGTTAATAACTTTAAAATTTATAATATTGTCCTATTATTACAAGTTACCTTTACTAAGGAGTCAATTTAAATATATTACATTAACTAGAATTTTAAAATTTACTTACATAAAATCATTAACTATGTTATATCAGCAATTTTTACTTGGCTAAGTAAAAATTTTAAAATAAATAACTATGCAAATTATACATATTATTTATATGTTTAATTATAATGAAAATAATAATAAATATAATCCAAATAATTGCTGGATTTTATCTGATTTCTTAATTGAAATAGACTACTACCTAGTCATAAAATTATGATTAATTATAATTTTAAAGTTATTACAATATTTTGGCAATTAGTAGTGTTATAAGCAAAATGATTAACAATAAAAATAAGCTGCCAATTATTTTTTATTGATAAAATGCTGTTATATAGGCGTTCTTAGCTTTTGAACAATAATTTGAAAGTTGGAGCTATGATATTTTTGCATAAATGAAGAAGTTGATTTTTTATAATAAAAATCATGTTTTGCTAATTGCTAACTATTAATTTGCACATTTGTAACTATTATTTATATATAAAATAATATAATTAATAATGTATTATATTTGAAATTATCTAGCTATGATTTACAATGGTACATGTTCAATTTTATGTAACAAGGAGTATTTATGTTAGGAAAAAATAATTTTAACGAAAGATTACGAAAGATGGAAATGCAAGCTAAGCAGGACCATTTTTCAATCCGTAAATTAAGTATTGGTGCTGCCTCGGTATTGCTTGGCTTTACTTTCTTTGGCTTAAATAGCCAAAGTGTACAAGCAGATACATTGACTTCACAACCTCAAGTAAAAGAAGCAACTCCTAATACATCTACAGGTAATAAGTTACTGACGGATAAGCAAGTAACGTTGGCTAAAAATACTGCCCCAACTACTACGCAGCAGTCAGCAGAAAAAACTACTAAAAGTACACAAAAACTGGATACTTATACCAAATTAAGTAAGTTTTTACGTGATTCAAATGTTGCAACTGTTACGGCTAGCGCTGGTAATGTAACAGAGTCAAGTAAGCCAAGTACTGTTAATACCGCTGCATCAGCAACTGCTGCAAGCGTTAAACCTGAGCAAAAGCCAATAGATAATCAACCTACTGATATTACTAACAGTGTAGCAGTCACACCTACTACTACTGATAAACCGGTGGCTGCCAAGCCTGAGCAAAAACCAGCTGTTGCTGCTGCAAGCACAGTAGATATTGCAACGCCAGGACAAGCCATATCTACTAATAAGCCAGTCACAGTTGATCCTGATGGGCAGCCGATTGTACAAGATGGAGTAGCAGCTTATAATGGTTTGTCTGAACTTACGAGTGAAGAAAAACAAGCTGGTAAGGTTTTGCATAATTATGATACGACTAATGATTCGACAGTTTATATTGGTAATTGGGATGACTATGTAAAGGCGTTAGCTAATCCTAATATTCATAATATTGAGCTTATTAATAATATTAATGCCCCAACTAATAATGCTGATCATCCTATTGCCACAGCACAGCGGCAACTAGTCATTGAATCTAGTAATAAAGATGGTAAGATGCCTGAAGGTGGATATATCATTAACTATAAAGGGTATGATTCGCGTAACAATAGTAAAGGGGCTAATGGTACATTAGATGTAACTTACCGGAACTTACGACTATATTCACAGACATACTTGGGCTTATGGAATACTGTTGATGGTGGGATGGTTGGTAATTTTCCTAAGAAAATTACTTTAGAAAATATTACTTACCAAGGGGCCCAGATTATTTATGCAGGTAACTATACGGAAGTACATATTAAAGGCAAAGTTGATGTGGCTTCAGTACCAACTTATGTTTCACCACTTGATAATTTAACTTATAAGTCACAAGAAAATAGTCAACAAGTTTTTGAATTATCACATCAAGGTGACAGCTTAATTTTTGAAGCGGGATCACAATTTACAGGAACTTCTTCACGTGATAACGTTATCGAAATGAATAACGGATCAAGTGGTACAACAGCTTGGAAAGACCCACAAGGTATAGTTCATCAGCTAGATAATGAGTCCAAGATTGTTCTGTCAGGTGCTAACGGTGACTTGCCAGCAGCTCAAGTAACTTTAAATCCTCGGGGAGTTTCAGCAGTTAGTAATGCAAGTCCGTCAGCAACAGGTATGGCTGCGGCAATTAATATTTCTGGTGATAATACTGTTGGGGAGGTTAATATTGAAAATGGTGCTACATTAACAATTAATAACACACCTGCTGTTAACACTAGCATTAAAGATAATGGTTCCGCAGCTGCAATCATGTTAGTCTCACCTAAGGTTAATATGAATGTGCAGGGAACAATTGACATTAAGACTAATAGTAATATTAATACTGTTTCAAAAGATAATGGTGTTCCTAAAGCAGGCTATTTAGTTTACGATGGTGGTAATTTAACGATTAGACGTGGTGGAGTAATTGATATTGCCGGATCGCAAATGGGTACTTATTCCGGAACTTTACTTTACATTGGACAAAAAGCTTATCTAGATAACGGTTCAATAAATATTCATCTAGATGGAGATAATACTGTTGATGGTGCCGGAACTGGTGCAATTATCTTAGTTGACGTTTCTAATTCAGGATCGTTAACGGTTGATAACCCTGAAAGTTTGATTTTAAATGCGTCTAATAATACTAATCCTGGCACCAGTATTATCGGTGATAGTGAAATTGATATTACTAACATTCGGCAACAGTTTGATTTTAGTAAAATAATTCCCGGCTTCCCTAAAATAACTTTACCGCCATTTCATGTTTTACGAGTTAAGAAAACAAACGGCTCTATCAGTGTAGTTCAAGATGATAAAACGAAAAAGTTGGGAATCGAAGTCTTAAATGGTAAGTCCCATATTGACGATGCCCATATTAAGAAGCTTACTGATGCTTTAAAAGGAGAGCCAACAGTTGCCGTAGTTCTTGCTAAAGCCTTGGGACAGGATGTTCCAACTAATCCAACGCAATTAACACCAGATATAGTTAATAGCATTGTTGCAGGAGTCAAAACTGCCTTAGAAAATATGAAAGCGGTTAGTTTTGACCAAGTTTTTGCGCAAATTATCACTCAGGCATTTTCAGATCCTACTAACCCTGGTTATAACAACATTACAATGTTACCAGCTAACCAAAAGGGATTCTTGGATATCGCAGATGATGATGGTAATTTAGGTAAAGCCTCATACCACCAAAATGATGATGGCTCGATGACAGTTAGTGGTAAGGTTGTTAACTTCA
Source organism: Lactobacillus sp. ESL0677 (assembly GCF_029392875.1). NCBI lineage: Bacteria > Bacillati > Bacillota > Bacilli > Lactobacillales > Lactobacillaceae > Lactobacillus > Lactobacillus sp. ESL0677. The sequence goes on from NZ_CP113946.1 coordinate 874,876, forward strand.
GTAATTATGCGGTAGATGAACCAGATAACTTATTCAATGATGTAATGCCAACAGGAACTAATGCTTACGTTGCCGTAAGTGTTAATGGTGGTAATTATTATCAAGATGACAAGAATCAAGTAGCCGATCCTTACCAGTATACTGATGACGGTGAGGATGGTGTAACCAACGATTTGCCGCACACTTATGTAGTTATGGCTAACATGGATGCTAAGAGTCCAAAGTATGGTACTTTTAGTTTTACTTTACCAGCAGATGCCTATCATAAGGGGGATCAACTGCAAATTGTTCCTGAAGCCAACTTTATTAGTTATGATCCTAATGATCCTGCAGGTACACACCAAACGGTGGGATTAAATAATGGGATTCTAACTACAGAAGAAAAGCAGGATCAGGCAGCCAATACTGTTATGCAAGCAGCTAACGCAGCAGTGAGTCAAGTCCAAGCTGCGGCAGCAGCTGATCCGGATAAATCACCAGCACATCAGCAAAAGTATACAGACTATGAAGCAGCCATTAATGCGGCAGCTAACGTGGCTACTGCTAAACCGACACTGGCAGATGGTACGGCTAATCCTAATTACGATGCAGCAAAATCTGTCTATGGTGCAACTGATTTTGCCATAATCAACCAAGCTAGAGATAGAGCTAAAAACAGCATTAATACGGCGACTAACCAAGCACAAGCTTATAGTGCTGTTCAGCAATACTTACAAGCTGGCAAGGACGACTTAGCTAAGCTCGGTCTAACTACTGGTTTTCCAAGTGAAAAATTAGTTGAGCAAATCAATGATGAAATTGCTTCGGTTAAAGCTGATGGTTCTAACAAGGATAGTGTTGAAACTGACCTTAAGAATCAGATACTTGACGAATATCAAACTGAAGTTAAAAATTCACTAACTTCATACGGCCCAAGTGATGCAGATTTAAGTAAGTTGAATTTGCCGGATCAAGCCTATGTTGCTTCTATTGATAAGTTACGAAATCCTGATAATATTGCGCAACAATTAGCAAGTACACCATCAACAGGTACTACTGCCGATTTCCAAGGTAGTCAGTTGATTAATAAGAACAAGACTGCAATTGATTTAGCAGCAGCTCAGGCACAGGCTACCTCAGAGTTAAATAATTATGCGCAAGCACAAGCTGGCGCTTATCCTGATTTTGCCACGGCAATTAGTCAAGCACAAAATAATTATCAAACAGTTATCAATAATGAAACTACTCTTAATAATTTACAAGATGCTAAAGGCAGTAACGCTAATGCAACTAACCGAGATCAAGTTACGGATGTTAAGAATGGGATGGCCGCTGTTGATCAGGTAATTACAAGTTACAAGTCCAATTTAAAGCAACACTTGCAACAGCAACTTACCGGTGGTACCGAAGGTACTACCACTTATCCTAACTTGACTGATGAAATTAATGATTTACAGGGTTATTTGAATGGTACAGGGATAGGTACTAACCTTGATATTTTAGCTGGAATTAAGCGGCTTAAGCAAGAACTTAGTGATGCCACTGAAATTGCTGCTAATGGTGGCGCGATTGATAGTGCTGCTACAGGACAAGATACTGCTAAACAAAACCAAACAGCTCAAGCTTTAATTGACGATGTTACTAAGCGGATCGCAGCTCTTAATAAGTTAAAGGCTGCTGCTGATCAAGCTAAGCACGATGCACCAAAGCAAACACCAGCTATTAATGAAGCATTAGCTCAAGCTGCTAAAGATGTCTTTGCTGCTGCTAATGATACTAATGGTAAAACACCAATTGAAACTGCAGCTAATCAGGGAGTAACTGCAATTAATAATACTGTTAAATATAGTCAAGCAGAAGATACAATTGATAAAGCCTATGATGCTGCTAAGCAAAAAATTCAAAGTTCTGGCTTGAATGCTGCTGCTCAGAAACCATATTTAGATGATCTGAATGCAGCATATCATGCAGCAACGGACAAGAACAGTAAGAATTCAATTTTTAATACAACAAATCCTGCTTACATTATTAACAGACAAAATGCAGCACTTAATAAGTTTAATAGTGCTGCAGCTAAGGCAGAAGTTGCTAACTATGCTAACCAAGTAAAGCATGATTTAGAGATCACAGGTTCTAATGCTGATATTGATCAGGCATTAGCTGCAGCTAATAATCCTAATTCTGGTACCCTTGATCAAGCCGCAGCAAATAGCACTGGTAACTCGACTGATATTACGGATAACGCTACGGGTATTACTCAGGCAGCTGCTGCAGCTAAGGCCAAAATTTTAGCTGCAGCTAAGCGAGTTGCTAAACAACAATTAGTTGATAAGGAAAACGCTGTTGAGGCAGCATTAGATAACCTTTCAACTTTGAAGGATCCGGAATTAAGCAAGGCTAAACAACAAGCTAAGGATGTGATTAGTAAGGGTGATGGCACCGGTGCCCAAGAAAAAGTAGACGCAGCAACAGATGAAAGTACTGTAGCGTCTGCATATCAAGACGGTATTGCGGCACTTAATAATATACTTAGTCAACAAACAGATGCAGATAATCGTGCGCAAGCTATTCAGGCCGTTAAGGACGAGCAAAGTAAAGCTATTGCTGATTTAGCACAGACTACTGGCAAATATGCTGATTTAACGCCTGAACATCGTCAAGATTTAGTTAATGCGGTTAATACTGCTGCAGCAGCAGGAATAACTGCAATTAATAATGCAGCCAATGATCAGGTTGAAACAAACAAAAATACTGCAATTAATAATATTAATAAGGTTTTAGCTAATGCTGCAACAGAAAATAAAAATGATAAGCAGGATAAGGATACTGCAATTAATAATGCGCGTAATGATGCCCTTAGCAATTTAAAGGACGCTTATGTTGCTGCACAAAATGCAGTTAATTCATTCCCTGCGGATCAAGTAAGTTCTACTAAAAAGAATAAGATTTTAGCTAAGATTGATCAGGATTATAAGGCCGCACAAAATGCAATTAATACTGCAACAAATAAAGATGATATTACTAGTGCAGAAGAATCAGGTGCGTCGGCTATTAACGCTGATGCTAAGGCGGCTGAACTTGAAGCAGCTAAGGCAATTGCTATTACTTCTTTGAATAATGAACAAGCTAAGGATACTAAGACGGTTGATGATGCTCTTGCTGCTAATAAAATTACGCAGCACCAACATGATCAGATGATTGATCAAATTAATAATTATCATGATACTGGCGTTAATGATATTAATAGTGATGCAACAACTACTACCGATCAAATTAACAAGTACTGTGGCACCTCTATTGATGCTATGTCGGGTGTAGCGATTGGTGTTAATAATACGGCTTTGGCTAACGCTAAGGATCAAGCTAAGCAAGATCTTAAGGCACTTGCTAGTCAAGTTAAGCAACATATTAATGATTTGGCCAGTCTAGGATCCGATGAAAAGAATAGCCAATTAGCGCAAGTTGATGCTGCATTGGCAGCAGCTACAAGTGCTGTTGATGGTGTTAATAGCACTAATGATATTAATACAGCTTATAACGAAGGTAAAAGTAATATTTTATCTGTTCAGTCAGCAGCTGATTTGCAGAATGCCAAAAATGCAGGTAAACAAAAATTAGATAATCAGCAAGCAACGGTTAATAATGCAATTGATGCGTTAACTAGCTTGGATGAAGCAAGTAAGGCTGCTCTAAAGCAAAGTGTTCAACAAGCGTATGACGCTGCCCTTAATAAAGTAAACAATCCTAGTCCAGCAAGTCCAACTCAAGTTGCTAAGGATACCGATGCTGGCTACAATGCCATGCAGTCAATTTTAGATAATGCACAGGGGCTTGATATTGTTAAGCAAAATGATAAAACAGCTCTAGATAATGCTGCTCAAGAAGCTAACGATCGGATTGATCAATCTGATTTAACTACAGAACAAAAAGCTGCTGCTCATGAGGCAATTAATCAAGCACGTGATGCTGCTAAGAATGAGGTTGATAAGGCAACTATCGATACAATTGCTAAGGTACATGCTGCTAAGCAAACAGGAATAGACAATATTACGGCAGCAGAAAATAAAGCCAACAGTAAATATCTCGCTGACTTAAAACAACAGGCTGATCAGAAAATTGATGCCGCTTGTGATACTGCTAAACAAGATTTAGCAACTGAATTTAATGATTTAACTCCTGATGAACAAGCAGAAGCTAAGCCAGCTTTTGATGCAGCTAATGCGGCAATTGAAACCGCACGGACTCAAGGTAAACAGGCAGTTGCGGCTTCTAATAATAAACAGGAAATTGATGCGGCAACTAATACCGCTGTCACGACGGTTCAAACTGCTGAAACTCCAGCATATTTGGTTTCAGCTCAAGTTAAAGGCAAGCATACGATTAAAGATTATGGTGACCAAATTAAGGGTGAGTTACCTAATCCTGATAGTACTGATGGTGCAGCAGCAATTGCTGACTTAGTAAATAATGCAATTGCTGAAATTACTACCACTGATAAAACACCTACTGACGTAAAGAATACTGTCAAAAAATATCAAGATAAGATTGATGGGATTAAGGCAACAGCTGATTCAACCCATAAAGATGAAATTGCTAAAGCTAAAGATGCTGCTTATACTGCTTTAGAACATAAGTTAAATGGCGATGGCACTAATAAGGGAACACTTGATGAGCTTGAGGGCTTAAAGGATCAATTAACTGGCAGTCAATTAGCCGCTTATGAACAACAAATCAAGAATATCCTTGATACTACACAAGATAATGTTAAGGGTGATGCTGATATTCCGTCCATTAATCGTGATCGTGATAATGGTCTTGATAATATTCAACAAGCATTAAATGATGCCAAATTGCAGGCTGCCAAGAATGCTGCTAATAAGCAATTAAGTCAAGATGCCCAAAATGCAATTAAGCAAATTAACGGTATGTCTAACTTAACTAACAAGCAAAAGCAGGACGCAATTGACAAGATTAATAATGCGATTGCTAAAGATAAAGCTAGTGGTAGTGAATATCAAATTAATGCTGCCCAAGATAAGAATACGATTGATGGCATTGTCACAAGTACTGAACAAGCAATCAACGGCATTGTTAATAATGCATCAAATACTGATTTCACTACTGCTCAACAAGCAGCTAAAGATAGTTTAGCCGCAGAAGCTGACAAGCTTAAAAATAGGGTTAAGGATGACTTGGCTGCTAAACCGCAGAAATTAAGTCAGACACAAGCTGCTGATTTAACTACACAGATTACTAATGCGTTAAATACTGCAGAAGGTAAAATTGATAAGGCAACGAGTCAGTCTGAAATTAACCAAGCTGAAGCTGCTGGTGAAACTGCCTTGGCAACAGTAGGTGATAATATTGATAAAGATGAAGCACAACAATCAAATTTAGAACAGATCAATGCTGCTGTTAATGCTGCTAAGGATAAGGCTGAAGCCTATCTTGCTGAACACTCGAATATGACAGAGGAACAAAAGCAACATGTTTATAATCAGCTAGCTGCGATTAGTAATGCTGCTAATGAAAGTATTAATCATCATCGTGAAGATAACAATGATGCAATTGCAAGTATGAATCAGTCAGCTATAGATGGTATTAACCAATTAAACAATTTAATGAGTAATTGGGATGCTAAAGAACAGGCTGTGCAGAAATTGAAGGGCCATGCTCAGTCGGCTAAGGATACAGTAGTAACTAGTAATCCAGATTATGCGACCTTGACACCTACACAAATTGCTGCAGCGCAAAATGCCATTCATGAAGCACAACATCAAGGTGAGAATACAATCTTTGGTTTGGATACTTCTAAGAATAAGCTTGATTCTGCTGAACAAGATAGTGAAGTTGCAATTGATAATGCTTTATTGCCATATAAGTTACTAAGCAAACAAAATCAAGAGACTAGTGCCCTTAATCAACATGCTAAGAAGCAGTTGGCAGCTCTTGAAAGTTTGGCGCAAAGTCCCGATAATCCAGAAGGTTTAACGCCTGAAGAACTAGCATCTTATCAACAGCAAATCGAACAAGCCCAAAATGCTGCTGCTGAAAGTATTGGTCAAGTAAGCTTGCCAACTCCGGCTGGTGCGGCTGATTATGAGACAGGTAAAAATAAGGTTGATCAAGCTGAAACCGCTGGTGAGACTGCAATTGATCAAATTATTAATAGTGCTAAACAGGGTGCTAAGAAGCGGCAAGAAATTGCAGCGGTTCAACAGGCAGCTCAACAAGCTGACCAAGTAAATGGTGTTGATCAAGCTGCCGTTGCAGCAATTGTAAATGCAGCTACAACAGCAATTAATGCTACCTCAGATACGACAGGAGCTAATGCACCTGAAGGAATTAAGGAAAATGCCGTTGCAGCAATTAATAAGCTGGTTGATCAAGCTAAAATTAATAGTTCTCAACATGATACGACTAAGTCATTAGACCAAGCAAAAGCAGATGCTGAAGCAATTATTAATCGTTCACAATTAACTGCTGAACAAAAGGCTGCTGCTAAAGAAAAGATGGCTAGTCTTTATGATAATGCTCAAAAGCAACTAATTGCTGCTAATAAAGATCAAAATGGTCAAGTTCTTCCAGCAGATGCTTATCAGGCAGCAGCTAAGCAAATTGTTGCTGGTTACCAAAAGTTGGTCGATCGAGTTCTTAATGAAAATAGTGATACTTCGTATCCGTGGTTTAACAATGAAGCTACTAATGCTTATAACGATTTGAATGGTAAATGGCAAGGGATTGAGCAAGGATTAACTGCTGCAGAGCAAGATAAATATCAAGACTTAATTAATACTGTCAATGATAGCTTGGCTAAACTTGATAAGACGCAAACAGGTCATAACAATACAATTAAGGATGCAACAGAAACTTATGATGCTGGACTAACTGCTTTTAATAAGTTGCAGGCTATTAAAGACATCGAAGCTGCTCAAGCAGCCGCTAATGCAGCGATTGCTGAAAATTCAAGTTTAAATGCTGCTCAAAAGCAACCATATCAAGAACAAGTTAATACTAATGCCCAAACAGCTATTAACAATATTCTCGGAGTAACCCCAAGTTCTAATGATACGGTGGGTAACCAAGATAAGATTGTAGCAGCTGAAGGCAATGTTATGAATGATCTTAATACGATTGTCAATGGTGCTAAAGATGAAGCAGCTGGTCACCTAGTTGATGCTAAAACAGCGCTCAAAGCTAAGCTGGATGCTGCTTATGCAGCAGCTAAAGCCAAGTTAGGAACAGCTTACATGCCCGGCAGTGAATTAGATCAAGTGCATGAACATGAAGTTGAGCAGCTTAATGGATTGTCATTAGCTGGACTTAATGATCCTAAAACGGCTGAACAGGCAATTAAGAATATTAACAAGGCTGCCGTTGTCGAAGCAGCTGCTTATGCTAATGATCAGATTGATCATTTAAAGCACGAAGATGGCTCAGATTATACTTCAGATGAGAAGGCTGCATTGAAAGCTGCAGTTAATGGTGAAGTCACTAAGGCTAACGATGATACTCAGGGTACAATTTCTACTGGTACTACTATTCCAGATACGGTTACAACTGCACGTAACGACGCTATTGATCAAATAGGTAAAGATTATACTGATCCAGATGTGATTAACCAGATCTTGAATAATAATGAACAAGTTCAAGTTGACCGTGCAAAAGCACAGGCGCAAGCAGATATAGCTGCTGCTTATGAAGCAGCTCAGGCTAACTTACCTGATGGTGCTGATACGACTAACTTAGATAATGCGTACCTTAACCATAAGATAGTAATTGGCAATAGTGTTGCTGCTATTAAAGAAGCTGCACGAAAAGCCGAACAAGCAATTGCTCAGGGTGCTGTGCAAGATGCTGCTCTAGCGGCTAAGAATGAGATTAAGAATTTAAAGCATGAAGATGGTTCAGCTTATACTGATCATGAACAAGCAGCTTTGAATAACTTAATTGATAGTAATATGCACGATGCTGCTCAAGCGATTGCAGCAGCCCAAGCTAACCCAAGCAGTATGACAGCTCTGCAAGCTTCTAAGACGAAAGATGGTTCGATTGTCAGTGGTGCATTAAACAATGCCTTAAATGTCATTAGTGCTAATGGTACTGGTAATTCAAATGCTGATAAAGCAGCTTTGAATAGTGATCCTGCTGTTTTAGCTGATGCTAAAGACAAGGCTAAGAAAGATATTGCCCAAGCTGGTAAAGATGCAGCAGCTGCAGTTGATCAGCTGACTAATCATCAAGATGGGACACCTTACACTGATGCTGAAAAGCAGGCAATTAAGGATGCAATTCAAGAGGAAGTTGCTAAGGCTAATGGAACTAAGGCTGATCAGGGCACTATTGATAATGCTAATTCAGTACCTGATGTCAATACTGCTAAGCAAAACGCCCTTGATCCTATTAATAAGATTAAGGATGCATGTACGAATAATAATGGTAGTGTTCTGGATCCAATTATTAGTGCTAATGAAGTTGTTCAACAAGAACAAAAGAATAAGCAAGCTGCCCAAACAGCTGTCACTGCAGCTGCTAATAAGGCTCGTCAAGACATGGGCGTTGCTAAGGGTAGTGATGAAGCTAAGGCAATTGACCAAGCAGAGCAAGCTGCCTTGAATACAATCAATCAGGTAACAGATGGCAAGTATAATGATGCAGAAAATACTGGCTTAGCTGGTATAGTTGATTCCGAAAAGCAAACAGCTCAAGCACAATTAGCCGCAGCAGAGAATGTCGTTGAAAGTGCGATTGCTCAGGATACTGGCTTGAGCACGGCTGATAAGGCAGCAGCTAAGCAAAGTGCACAGGCAGCTTTACAAGCAGCAGTGGCCTTAGTTAATCAAGTAGAAAGTACTGATACAACGGGGGCAACCGTAAATGCTAAGCAAGATGAGTTGAAGAATGCTTATAATTCAGCTAAATCACAATTTACACAAGTTACTACTAATGCTGGTAATTTAAGTAATATTAAGCAAGCTGCTAAAGCTCGGCTACAAGCAGCTCACGATGCAGCGATTGCTAATGGAGTAGCTAAGACAGCTGCTGATAGAGTTCAAGCAGCTGCTAACAATATGATTGATCAGGCACAAGACGAAGCAGGAATCAATCGAGCTGAAGTTAATGGTGAAAAAGAATTAGCTAAGTTAGAAGTTCAAGCGGCAGCTGATGCAGCTAATGATAAGATCGACCATTTGAAGCATGAAGATGGCAGTAATTACACTGAACATGAAAAGCAGGCCTTAAAGGATAAAGTTAAACAAGATCAAACTGCTGCCGAAGCCGCTATTGATGCGAGTGAGACAGTGGCTGAATTAGGACAGTCCAAGAATGATGGCATTAAGCAAATTAATCAAGATAGTGCTAATTTAGAAACAGTTAATAATATTCTTGATCATAATAAGCAAGTACAACTTGATCGGGCACTGACTACCGCTAAGAATAAGTTGCAGTCAGCCTACAATTCTGCTAAGAATAAATTAGGTAAAGATGCTGATACCACTAAGCTTGATGCTGCTTACCAAACTGCTCTTACTAATTTACAAGCAGATTCACTAACTGATCTTAAGCAAACAGAACTAAATGGTGAGAAGACTATTGCTAAAGGTGCTGTTGCGAGTGCCTATGATACAGCAGCTCAAAAGATTGCCCAAATGTGGCCGAATGACGATTCACAAACGGCTAAAGATAAGAAGCAAGCTTTGTTGAATGCAATTTCAGCTTTACTGCGTGATACCAATTTCCCTACTAGTGGTAGCATTGATCAGGCAGATGAATCAGGAGCTATTTCGAGTGCTCGTGATACTGCTATTAATATGATTAATGAGTTAAATGGTAATCAAGATAAAGTTACTGATATTATTAATCATGACCAAGTAGTACAAATTGACCAAGTGTGTGATCAGGCTGTTGCTAATGGTGCTGATCAAGATAAGGTTCAACAAATTCGCGATGAAACTACTGATAAAATTAAGCAAGCTTTGCAAAATGGTGACCATGAAGCAGCTCAAAAGTATGAACTAGCGGGTGAAAAAGAAATTGCTAAACTTGAAGTTCAAGCAGCAGCTGATCAGGCTAAGGATAAAATTGATCATTTGACAACCAAGCCAGATGGTAAACCTTATACTGAAGCCGAAAAGAATGCATTGAAGAATAAAGTTATTCAAGAAATTGCGCAAGCTGAGACTACCGGTGATACTAAGATTGATGATGATCAGACTGATACGTCTGACAAGGTTAATCTAGCTAAACAGGAAGCAATTGCTCAAATCAATCAGGTGCTTGCTGGAGATCATTTAACTGCAATTGTTAATAATAGTATTGCTGTTGCTAAAGATAATGCTAATCAAGCAATTGCAGCAGCCGTTGCAGCAGCAAATGCAGCAATTGATGCTAATAAGAATTGGAGTGAAGTTGAGAAGCAAGAACTAAAAGATCGCATTAAGCAAGATGCCGAAAAGGGTCAAGCTAAGATTAAGACGGATCAAGATATTATTACTATTAATCATGATCGTGATACGACTATTAATCAGATTAAGCAGGATTACACGGATCAAGCAACGATTATTAGTATTATTGGCACTAATTCATCTACCGCACCAATAATTAATACTTTGCCAGCTGCTAATAAGGTAACTTTAATGCACAATGCTTATCTTTATGATGAAAATGGTAACCGTGCCAACAAGATTGACTTGAAGGCTGGCTCAGTAGTCACGACTTATGGTAAGCAAAAGATTAATGGTACAGAGTACTTCGTCTTGATTGACAAGGGTGCTAATAACAAGAAGTATTACGTGGTAAGCACGAATATAACTAGTGTGCACAAGACTTTGACGCATAATGCCTATGTCTACAATAAGTATGGTCAAAGAATTAAGTCTCGTCATGCATTGAAGAAGGGCACGACAATTGCTACATTCGGAAGTGCTGTTACTATTGAAGGCCGCAAGTACTACATCACTGGTGAAAACAAGTACGTGAGAGTAACTAACTTTGCTAGTGATTCGACAGCTGCAACTAAGACGGTTAAGACACAAGCGACAGTTGCTCCAATTAGTGACAAGCCTGATGCTCCAGTTGAAAAGAAGATTATGCATAATGCATATCTTTATAATGAACAAGGTGTTCTGACTACTGGATTGATCTTTAATGCTGGTTCAGTAATTACCACGACTGGCACTAAGTCAATTGATGGCGAAATTTATTACGGACTTGAAGACGGCTTGTATGTCAAGGCTGCTAATATTGATGCCAAGAAGTTAAAATTGAAGCACAATGCTTACATTTACGGCCAATATGGTAATCGTAAAGGTAAAAAGGTGCTTAAGAAGTCTAAGTCAGTTAAGACTTACGGCAATGCAATTTCTGTTCAAGGTAAAAAATATTATATTACAGCCAAAGGAAAATTAGTTAAGAAAGCTAACTTCAACAAGAAGTAAACTTTAGATAAGAAAATGCCCCAAATTGTTAAAATGACAATTTGGGGCATTTTTTGTTATTTAGTTTTTAAGGCCGTCTTCCTGCATTTGGTGCAGAATTTGGTATTGCTCCTTGAGGGCTTTTTCGATTTTAGAATTACCTTTAGGAGCAAAGTATTGCTTGCCCACCAGTTTATCAGGTAAATATTGTTGCGCAATCCAGTCATTAGGGTAGGCATGAGGATAAGTATAACCTGTGCCGTGGCCTAACTTCTTGGCACCAGAATAGTGGGCGTCTTTAAGATCGGCTGGGATTGCGCCAATGTCATTCTTGCGAACGTCGTTAAGGGCCGCATCAATTGCCGACATTGCACTGTTGCTCTTAGGTGAGAGAGCCAGCTCAATTACGGCGCTAGCTAAGGGAATCCGCGCTTCGGGGAAGCCTAGACTTTGAGCGGCTTGAATAGCAATGATTGCATGTTGCGCCGCTGCGGGATTGGCTAAGCCAATGTCCTCATAGGCAATAACACTTAGGCGGCGACAGATCGAGACCAAATCACCTGATTCAATTAATCGTGCCAAGTAGTGCAGGGCTGCATCAGTGTCAGAACCGCGAATTGACTTCTGAAAGGCTGAGACAAGATCATAATGGCCATCGCCATTAGCGTCAAAGTTCTGACTGCGCATCTGGATAGAGTCAGCCATCTCTTGCTGAGTAATGGTGAAGTTGGTGTCTTCTTTTCCGGCGGCAATTAGCTCTTGCTTGGTTGACCTAACAGCCAGCTCCAAGCCATTTAAGGTTGCTCGCAAATCGCCGTTACCTTTTTGAATTAGCAATTTTTCGGCATCATCTGTCAATTTTACTTGGTAGTCACCCAGACCATTTTCCTTATCAGTTAAGGCCCGGTTAATCGCCTGGGCGACATCATTTTCAGCTAATGGCTTCAGCTCGAAAATTTGACAGCGGGAGCGAATGGCGGGGGAGATCGAAATATAAGGATTTTCAGTTGTTGCTCCAATCAGAATAATTTGCCCAGATTCAAGCAGTGGCAGAAGATAATCCTGTTTGGTTTTGTCTAAACGGTGAATCTCGTCTAATAACAAAATTACGGTGCCGCTCATTTTGCCTTCAGCGGCTACTTGTTCCAGCTGCTTTTTACTATCCGTTGCGGCATTTAACTTCCGAAAGGCATACTTGGTTGAGCCAGCAATCGCGCTGGCAATGCTGGTTTTACCAATTCCCGGTGGCCCATAAAGGATCATCGAGGAGAGCAACTTGGCTTCAACCATTCGGCGAATAATCTTTCCGGGACCGATTAAGTGCTGCTGGCCGACAACTTGATCAAGATTTTGCGGACGCATGCGGTAAGCTAACGGCTTCATTAATTGCCTCCATGAAAGAGCCGGTGCCAGAAGCCAGACTTCTTTGGCGTCTGACCTAATTCTATCTTCGGCATTTCTTGTGGATAAACTTGCCCAATCTCAACGCGCGTCTTGTTGATGGCGGTCTTGGCGACAACAAGAACGGCGGTGTCTTGAGCACCGGTTCGAGCAGTATCGTTATTAACTAAGGTGAAGGGAATATTATACTGCCCGCATTTAGCTTCGATTTGATCTAAAAATTCACCGGTTAAATTGCCATTAATTAGGATTGAGTAATCACGATAATCGGCAAAATGGTCTAAAAAAGTTGCAGTCAATTCTGGCTTTTCAACTTCAGTATTGTCCATTCTGACTAACACGCGCTCACGTAGTGATCCTAAGAAGCGCCGGCGCTCGTCAGGCTTAGTTTGTGGGGTAATTCCTTTAGCAGCATTTTCAACGCGAGTATTTAAATCTTCTGTCATGGCTGAAAATTTCCTTTCTTGGGTAGCAAAAACCCCTCTCCAAAGTGGAAAGGGGCATGCCAATGTAGAAATTAAAGTAACTTGTTGTAGTATTCAACAACTAGGGCTTCGTTAATCTCTGGTTCCATTTCATCACGTTCAGGAAGACGTACAAGAGTACCTTCCAACTTGTTGTCATCAAATGAAACAAATGATGGACGAGTTACGACTGCTTCAAGAGCATCCTTAACTTGTTGTAAGTTCTTTGACTTTTCCTTCAAGCCAACAGTTTGACCAACTTTGACTTCGTATGAAGGAATGTCAACGCGCTTGCCATCAACAGTGATGTGACCGTGGTTAACTAATTGTCTAGCTTGTTGTCTGGTAGTAGCTAAGCCTAAACGGTAAACAACGCTGTCCAAACGACGCTCTAACAAGATCATAAAGTTAGTACCGTGTTCACCTTCACGGATCTTACCGGCTTGAGTAAACAGAGTTCTAAATTGACGTTCGTTTAAACCATACATCCAACGAAGCTTTTGCTTTTCGTGCAATTGCTCGCCGTATTCTGATAAACGACCACGTGAGTTAGGACCGTGTTGACCAGGAGCATAGTTACGACGACTAATTTCCTTGCCAGTACCTGAAAGTGAGATACCTAATCTTCTTGAGCGTTTCCAACTTGGACCTGTATATCTTGACATAAAATCCTCCAATAAAATCTGATAACAGTTTCTGGAGTAAAATATCACACATAAGTTCAACATTCGTGCATCTTAATTTTCATTTTCGCCTGTTGCAGCGTCGGTTACTCGTTCACTAAAACGTATTAAGATGTTGACGTTCTTGTCACTTATAGCTGCAAATATTTTACACGAAATTAATTATATCGGTGTTAAGGCGCTAAAGCAAGGGAAAAGACAATTTTAACCACTTTTGTGCTTAAAAAGGGATATTTTCATAATTAAATTGCAGCTATCTTTAAAACCAGGCCCCACAGCAAGTAAGAAATTTGCTATAATAAAGGGTAGTTTTGGAGGAGAAATTATGTCACCAACCCAATCTCTAATCGTAGTAATTGCAGTTATGCTTATCTTAATTGTTGTTGCCTTTATGCTCTACATTAATCGCCGGCAATTACGGGCAATTTTGGAGTTAGACGATTTAATTACTAAAATCGAAAAAATGCATTTAAAGCAGGACATTGATCGGTTAAATAAGATGGATCTTGCCGGCGAGAGCCTGACCACTTTAACAACTTGGCGCAAGAGCTATGAGGAAGCAACGAGCAAGAAAATTCCGCAGGTACAAAAATTGCTGGAACAGGCAGCTGACGAGAATGTTCACTATCGCTTGTTTAAGTCGCACCAAAATATTAAACAGGCTCAGGAGATCATGAAGCAGACCTTTGATGATGCCAAGAATACCAAGGATGTTTTTACAGAATTACTTGAATCTAACCGCGAAAATCAGGTGCAGTATGATGCCTTAATCAAGGTTTATCATGAATTGCGCAAGAATGTTTTGGCTGATTCGTTTGATTATGGCACGGCAATTGATCAGATCGAAAATGACTTGTCGAACTTAGAGAATGACTTCGCTGAAGCCAAGAATTTGTCAGCGCAGGGCGATCAAGTTGAGGCTAAACGGATTTTGTCCAAGATCAAGGCATCTTTGGCGACAATGCAGCAAGAACTGCCGCAAATTAAGAAGGATCGCCATGAGCTAGACTCTGTCTTTCAAGATCAGCTGCAGGAATTATCGGATTCTTATAAAAAGATGATTGCCGATAAGTACTACATTACTGAAATCGATGTTTTAGGTAAGATTAAAGAGATTCGCGGACAGATTACTGAAGCAGGGCAATTTTTGACAGAATTAAAATTGACAGAATTGTCTAACTATATTAAGGAAATCAAAAAGGAGATTGCTGCCCTCTATGATGTTCTAGCTAAAGAATACAAGGCGCGGCCATTTGTTGAAGAAAACCAAGATAAAATTCAGCGTTTATTAGCACGTGAACAGGTAGAGTCTAAGAATTTGGTTGCAAAATTACGCCACATTGATGAGAGCTATGAACTGACACACGGCGAGTTAGCTAAGAGTCGGCAGCTGGAACAGGAAGTCAACGACATGAACCGGCAATACACGGTTGACACCCAAAATGTGGCTGATGGCAAAGGTGTATTTTCTGCGATTAAGGATTCGTGGCTGGGGATGCTGGAGCGTTTGCGCGAGATTGGTGAGCAGCAAAAGCAGATGGCGCAGGATGTCGATGGTCTGTATGATTCCGAGAATGTGGCGAACGACTCAATCAACCGCTTTAAGCAAGAAGTATCTCTTGTGTACCGGCGTTTAGAGCGCAAAAAGTTGCCGGGAAATCCTGATACCTTTGTTCAAATGTACACCTTGGTAATCAACGAGATTGGTCATGTTGCCAAGGAATTAGGTGAAGTTAGAATTAACATGGAAAAGATTTCTAACGAGTTAATTCAAATTTCTGACGACGTTGAGCGGTTGAAGCGTGAAGCCGACGACATCATTAATTCTGCAGATTTAGTTGAGTTGACCTTGCAGTACTCCAACAAGTATTCTGACAATGACGGAATTAAGCGAGCGCAAAAGAAGACGATGCAGCTTTACAGTCAGGACTACAATTATAAGGAAGCTTTGGACACGATTGCGACGGCAATTGAGAAGGCTGAACCTGGCTCATATCAGCGGTTAGAGAATTTATACTATTCTGATAAAAAGAATGAATAAAATTTAAAAACAGTTTTAGGGTGATCCTAGAATTGTTTTTTACTTTAAAATAATTATTAATTGAAGCAAAACTATATTTAAGTTACAATTTATAAGTTGAAGAAGTGGCTCAGTGGGCCTTTTTGAGGGGAGTAAAGTCTGTGATTTATTTTGACAATAGTGCGACAACTAAGATTGATCCGGCAGTGTTAGCTACTTATGATCAAGTTGCACAAAACATTTGGGGGAATCCGTCTAGTTTACATAAAATGGGCGACCGTGCATTTCAATTATTGACGAGTTCGCGCAAGCAAATTGCCAGTTTGCTAGGTACTAAGCAAGATGAAATTTTCTTTACTTCTGGTGGAACTGAATCCAATAATTTGGCAATTAAGGGAACGGCAATTCAGAAACGTGAATTTGGTAAGCACATCATTACTTCAAGTGTGGAACATGCTTCTGTCGCCAACGCGTTTAATGCCTTAGAGAACTTGGGCTATCGGGTTACACGGCTTCCGGTTGATAAAGAAGGTCGCGTGAATGTTAATGATTTGCGCAATGCGATTGATACGGACACAACCCTAGTTTCAATTATGGGTGTCAACAATGAAATTGGGACAATCCAACCGATTGAGGCCATCAGTGATTTGCTAACCAACTACCCAACAATTCAATTCCACGTTGATAATGTTCAGGCTCTTGGAAAGCACATTTGGCCGCGGGTATTTACTCCGCGCGTTGACTTGTCGAGCTTATCAGCACACAAGTTCCATGCACCACGTGGTATTGGTATTTTATACAAAAAGGAAGGCAAGATGCTGTCACCGTTGCATGATGGTGGTGGTCAAGAAAAAGGTTTGCGATCTGGTACGGAAAACTTACCGGCAATTGCGGCAATGGCGAAGGCTGTGCGATTACTTCTGACTGACGAAGCCGCTAAAGCTGACCGCGAAGCCGCAATTAAGCAAAAAATTGTTAATTATTTGCAAGATAAGCCGGGAATCAAAATCTTCTCGCCAGTTAGTGCTGACTTTACGCCACATATTTTGTGTTTTGCACTTGAAGGGATTCGGGGAGAGACCTTGGTGCACACGCTAGAAGAGCACGACATTTATACGTCAACAACTTCTGCCTGTGCTTCAACTAAGACTGATGAAGCCAGCACCTTGGTGTCAATGCACGTTGACGACAAAATTGCAACTAGCGCAATTCGGCTAAGCTTTGATGAGAGCAATACAATAGAAGAAGCTGATGAATTTATCGCTGTCTTTGATAAGATTTACCAGCATTTTGCTAAAATTAATCATTTGGGAGAATAATTAATGGAATATACGGAAATTATGGTTCGTTACGGCGAGCTATCGACAAAAGGAAAGAACAGAAAGGATTTCATTGGCAAGCTTGCTGGTAACGTAACTAAGGTGTTGCGTAATTTTCCAGAAGTTGAAATTCACCCGCGACATGACCGGATGCATATTGTACTTAATGGGGCACCATTTGCTGAAATCGACCAGCGTTTGAAAAAAGTGTTTGGTATTCAGACTTATTCGCCGACAATTAAGATTGAAAAAACGCTGCAGGCAATTGAAGAAACGTCGTTGGCACTGATGAAGAAAACTTTTAAAAAGGGCATGACCTTTAAAGTTAATACTAAACGCAGTGATCATCATTTTGCTTACGATACAAACGAATTAAACTCACTTGTTGGTGATTATTTATTTGAAAACATGACCGACTTAAAGGTAGAAATGAAGCACCCAGACCTTGTTCTGCGAATTGAAGTTCGTCAAGATGCGATTTATATTTCTAACCAATTATTACACGGTGCTGGCGGGATGCCTGTTGGTACCGGTGGTCGTGCTGTTATGATGCTTTCAGGTGGGATTGACTCACCAGTTGCGTCATACTTAGCACTCAAGCGCGGCGTTGATATTGAAATGGTTCACTTCTTTAGTCCGCCATATACTACAGAAAAAGCTCTAAACAAGGCAAAGGAATTAACCGGGATTTTGGCAAATTATGCTGGTCGCATTAATTTTATTGCCGTTCCGTTTGCGGAAATTCAGGAAACAATCAAGGAAAAAGTGCCGGAAGGATATTTGATGACGGTTCAACGGCGGTTTATGCTGCGTCTAGCTGATAAAATTCGGGCTAAGAGAAATGAATTGGCAATTTTCAATGGCGAATCCGTTGGTCAAGTTGCTTCACAAACCTTGGAGTCAATGCTGGCAATTAATGATGTGACGACAACTCCTGTTGTGCGGCCAGTTGCGACAATGGACAAGACCGAAATTATTCGTTTGGCTGAAGAAATTGGCACCTTTGATTTATCTATCAAGCCATTTGAAGATTGTTGTACAATTTTTGCGCCGCCACGGCCTAAGACCAAGCCAAAAGTTGACAAGGCGCGTGAATATGAAGCACGCCTTGATGTTGACGGCTTGATTGAACGCGCTCTTGCAGGGATCAAGGTTACGGCAATTTATCCGAATGACAAGTTTTTAGCTGATAAAGCTGAAGAAGATGCTGCATTACTATAAAAACGTGCTATAATAACTAGCAAAGCAATAACTAAGAGGTATTAACTTTATAGACAGAGAAAGGCTAAAATGGTGCGAGGCCGAGAGTTAATTGGTAGCTTGGTTTTTAACTGATTGACTGAACTAATAGTAAGTTGATCCGGCAGAATTCGCCGTTATCACGATGCAAGAGAAGCAATAAAATGCTTAACTTAGGTGGTACCGCGGTTAGTAAATCGTCCTAGATCCAAAATCTAGGGCGATTTTTTTATTATCAGAAAGAAGGAAATTATATGACAGATTTGGCTCCAAAATATGATCACAAGGAAGTTGAGGATGGTCGTTACCAAACTTGGCTTGATGAGGATTTATTTAAGCCTTCAGGCGATAAAAAGGCACACCCATATTCAATTGTTATTCCGCCGCCAAATGTTACGGGAAAATTGCACTTGGGACACGCTTGGGACACAGCAATTCAAGATACATTGATTCGCTTTAAGCGGATGCAGGGCTATGACACGTTGTATTTGCCAGGAATGGACCATGCGGGAATTGCAACGCAGGCAAAAGTTGAAGCCAAGTTGCGTAAGCAAGGTAAAGATCGTCACCAAATGGGACGTGAAGCCTTTGTCAAGCAAGTCTGGGATTGGAAGGACGAATACGCCAACATTATCAAGGGGCAATGGGCCAAAATGGGTCTGTCACTTGATTACTCCCGTGAACGTTTTACTTTAGATGAAGGTTTATCTAAGGCTGTTCGCCGCGTTTTTGTTCAATTATATAACGAGGGCTTAATCTACCGCGGGCAATATATTATTAACTGGGATCCAGCTTTACAAACTGCTTTGAGTGATATTGAAGTTATCCACCAGGATGACAAGGGTGCTTTTTATCATATTAAGTATCCGTTCGCTGATGGCTCGGGCTTTGTTGAAATTGCAACGACGCGGCCTGAGACCATGTTTGGTGATACTGCAGTTGCGGTTGCTCCTGGGGATGAACGTTACAAGGACTTAGTTGGTAAAGAACTGATTTTGCCGCTTGTTGGCCGCCATATTCCGATTATTGAAGATCAACACGTTGACCCAGACTTTGGGACTGGTTTAGTAAAGATTACGCCAGCTCATGATCCGAACGACTTTGCCACTGGTAATCGCCATAACTTAAAACGGATTAACGTCATGAATGATGACGGTACGATGAACGAGGAATGTGGCAAATATGCTGGCATGGATCGCTTTGACTGCCGTAAGCAATTAGTCGCAGACTTAAAAGAACAAGGTTACTTGATTAAAGTTAAGCCAATTGTTCACTCCGTTGGTCACTCAGAACGTTCTGGTGTTCAAGTTGAACCTCGTTTGTCAACCCAATGGTTTGTTAAGATGAAGCCGTTAGCTGATAAAGTGTTGGCTAACCAAAAGACTGATGGCCGGGTTAACTTTGTTCCTGAACGATTTGAACAAACACTTGAACATTGGATGGAAAATGTTCATGATTGGGTAATTTCTCGGCAATTATGGTGGGGTCACCGGATTCCAGCTTGGTACAATAAGAAGACCGGTGAAATGTACGTTGGCGAAGAAGCACCTAAGGATGCTGAAAACTGGCGGCAAGACCCTGATGTTTTGGATACTTGGTTTTCAAGTGCCTTGTGGCCATTTTCAACGATGGGTTGGCCTGATGAAGACGCACCAGACTTTAAGCGCTATTTCCCAACTAATGCACTAGTTACTGGTTACGACATTATCTTCTTCTGGGTTTCACGGATGATCTTCCAAAGTTTGCACTTTACGAATGAGCGTCCGTTTAAAGACGTTGTTTTGCACGGCTTAATTCGTGATGAGCAAGGTCGAAAGATGAGTAAATCATTGGGCAACGGGGTTGACCCAATGGATGTTGTTAACGAATATGGTGCCGATGCTTTACGCTGGTTCTTGTTGAACGGTACAGCTCCGGGTCAAGATACTCGTTACAATCCAAAGAAGTTGGCTGCAGCTTGGAACTTTATCAACAAGATTTGGAACGCTTCAAGATTTGTAATCATGAACTTGCCAGAAGACGCCAAGCCAGCTCACATGCCTGATACCAGCAAGTTTGACTTAGCTGATAGCTGGATCTTTGACCGGTTGAACCACACAGTGAGCGAAGTTGTGCGTTTATTTGATGAATACAAATTTGGTGAGGCAGGCCGCGAGGCTTATAACTTTATCTGGAATGACTTCTGCGACTGGTATATTGAAATTTCTAAGGTTGCCTTAAACGGTGATGACGCGGAATTGAAGGCAAGAAAGCAGGATAACTTAATCTGGATTCTTGATCAAATTTTGCGGTTATTGCACCCAATTATGCCATTTGTAACCGAAAAATTATGGTTGTCAATGCCGCATACTGGCAAGTCAATTATGGTTGCTAAGTACCCAGAAGCTCACAGTGAATTCGTTAATGAACAAGCTTCACGTGACATGACGTTCTTAATTGATGTAATTAAGGCAGTCCGGAATATCCGCATGGAAGTTAATGCACCAATGTCATCACCAATTGATATTATGATTCAACTTGATGATGCCGCAAATGAACGGATTTTGACCGACAACGAGGATTACGTTAAGAACTTCTTGCACCCAAAGAAGTTGGAAATTGCCACAGAAATGACTGCGCCAAAATTAGCTAAAACAGCAGTTATTTCCGGTGCGCAAATTTTTGTTCCGTTAGCTGAATTGGTTAACATTGATGATGAACTTAAGCGGATGGCAAAAGAAGAACAAGACCTTGAGGCAGAAGTTGCTCGTTCAACTAAGAAGTTAGCTAACCAAGGCTTCGTTGCTCATGCACCAGCAGCAGTTATTGACAAGGAAAAGGCCAAGAAGGCTGACTATGAAAGTCAATTGGCTGGTATTCGTCAACGAATTCAAGATTTGAAAGAGAGTAAATAATGTGATTTTTACCAAAGCGCAAGATGTGGTATCTTATTTATATTCATTATCCAAATTTCATGCAAAAGGTGACCTGACTTTTATTAAGCGGGTCTTAGCAGAATTGGATAATCCTCAAGATAAAGTTAAGATGCTTCACGTTACGGGCACCAATGGTAAAGGTTCTACTTCGTATTATTTAAGTAATTTATTGCAAAAGGCTGGTCAAAAGACTGGCCTTTTTGTCTCACCGTACGTTTTTGCGTTTGGT
Organism: Lactobacillus sp. ESL0677; assembly: GCF_029392875.1. Classification (NCBI taxonomy): domain Bacteria; kingdom Bacillati; phylum Bacillota; class Bacilli; order Lactobacillales; family Lactobacillaceae; genus Lactobacillus; species Lactobacillus sp. ESL0677. The sequence goes on from NZ_CP113946.1 coordinate 896,542, forward strand.
GAGCGGATCCAATTAGATGGTCAAAATATTAGCGATCCTGATTTGGTAGCAACTGCTAACCAAATTGAACAGGCTTTACAAAAAATCAGGCAAACAGACCCTGAATTTGGCTTAGTTACTTTTGAATATGAAGCAGTCATGGCTTTTATCTATTTTGCCCAAAAAAAGTGTGACTATGCAGTGATTGAGGTGGGCATCGGTGGTACGCATGATTCCACAAACGTAATTAGTCCTGAGGTTAGTGTCATTACAACCATTGGCCTTGACCATGAAAAAATTATTGGCCCCACAATCCAAGATATTGCTCGGGAAAAGAGCGGCATCATTAAATATCGGCGGCCAATAGTTTTAGGCAACGTACCACAGACAGTTTTACCGATTATTAAAGAAAAAGCTGAGCAGGAACAGGCTCCCGTATTTCAATTAGGTAATGACTTTACGGTAAAAAGAGCCTTGCAAACAAGTTATCGGGATGAAAGAAGAACAGTGACTTTTGCCATTAGACCCGAAGTTGAGGGTTATGATCTTGCTGTTGCGATTCGCGCCTTTAGTACCCTTAATTTGCCGCTCAGTGATGAAAAGATTGAGGAAGCGATTAATCACACGGTAATTCCGGGTCGTTATCAGATTTTGCAGGATCAACCGCTAATTATTTTAGATGGGGCACATAATATCCAAGCAATGCAAAATTTGCTCAATTTTGTTCACGACCAGCAGGCAAGACGCCGCGGCAAAGTACGGGTGCTAATCACAATGATGAAAGACAAGGATTTAACAGAAGTCTTTTCGCTATTTCAAGAGTCAGATCAAATCGAACTGACGACAATTGCTTATCCGCGAGCTGCTAAAAGGGTAGATTTTCCCTCTATAGTGCAAGCAAAGTATCCGTATGATGCAAGCTGGCAAGTTGCCTTTACGCAGTTAAAGCAAGATAGTCAGCCAAATGATATACTGCTAGTAACGGGGTCATTTTACCTTGTCGGAGAAGTTTTGCAATTGGAGGCCACAAATGCACGTTCAAGGCATTGATGAAGAAATCAAGGGAATACTGTTTGACATGGATGGGCTGCTCGTTAATTCCGAGAATTTATACTGGCAGGCTAATATTCAGGCTTCAAAAGAAGCTCATTTGGGTACGCCCGATGATACTTATTTGAAGCTAGTTGGTTCGACAACCAAGGAAATGCGTTCGTTTTATGAGCGATATTTTAAAACTGAAGAAGAACGTATACGCTTTATTGAGCGAACCAACGAATTGGTGGAGCAGTGGATTGCGGCAGGTAAGCTTGAGCTTAGGCCCGGTGTCCAGCAGGCACTCGATAAATTTTATAGCCTTGATTTGCCCCTAGCCATTGTTTCCAGTAATTATGAAAAGGGCATTGAACAGGAAATGTGGGCGACTGGCATTCGAAATTACTTTCAGTTTCATTTAAATTATGATGATGTAAAAGAGCATCACCTAAAGGCTAAACCAGCGCCAGACATTTATCTATGGGCTGCACAAAAAATAAATATTCCTAAGCAAAATTTACTGGTCTTTGAGGATTCCTCAACTGGAGTCGCTGCAGCTGCTAACGCCGGACTTAAGTGTGTAATGATTCCGGATTTGTTGCCACCAACTGACCAGGACCAAAAAAATGCGGCATTAATTTGTCATGATTTTAATGAATTCCTAAAAAGAATTAAGTGATTTTTGCGTAATAAATAGTGAAGGGAGTGATTTGAATGGAAATCATCAAGTCCAATCACTATTTAGTAAACACCGATATTGAATTATTAGGAAACTTATTTAATCAACTGCGAGCACATGGCATCAGCGACTTAACAAAGGTCGAAGCAAAATTAGCACAATTGCAAATTGCTAGCTTTAATGACCTAGTTAAACATTTTTCGGGTCCCAATTGTGATTCGCAGCTAGCAGTTGTTGGTGAAGAATTAATTGACCGTTTGCGGACTGCAGTTCCCGATCGTGAAGCTGTCCTGACTTCAAGTAATGAAGTTGGCACATATTTAGCTGACAAACTAGCTGGTCATAAACAAGAAGAATTATGGGCAATCTATATTGATAATAGTAACCATATTATTGCCGAAAAGTGCTTGTTTAAGGGGACAATTGATAAGTCGGTTGCTCATCCGCGGGAAATTTTCCGTTGGGCCTTGATTTATGCGTGTGCAGGGATATTTGTTGTTCATAATCATCCTAGTGGCCACTTGACTCCATCGCAGAGTGATCTTAAGCTAACCCGTATGCTTAAAGGGGCTGCAGATATGTTACAGATTGATTTTTTAGATCATTTTATTGTTGGCAAAAACCAATTTTTAAGTATGCGTGAGCACGAATTGTTTTAAAATCATCTTAAACTTGCTGCGGAATTCTTTTTTAAACAGTGCTTTGTGCTATAATTATTCAAGATTTAAAGACTGCAATAATTAAGGAGAGATTTTTGTGTTTGGATTTGGAGCAAAAAATATTGGTATCGATTTAGGAACGGCCAATACACTTGTTTATATGGAAGGTAAGGGGATTGTCCTTAGAGAACCTTCTGTTGTAGCAAAGAACACCCGCACTGGTAAAGTGATCGCAGTTGGTTCAGAAGCCAGAGAAATGATTGGGAGAACACCCGCTACGATCGTTGCAATTAGGCCGATGAAAGACGGCGTAATTGCTGATTATGATACAACTGCATCAATGCTAAAGTATTTTATTGATAAGACTGTTGGTAACTCGAAGCCATCGGCAATGATTTGTGTACCATCAGGCGTCACTGAAGTAGAAAAGCGTGCGGTTATTGATGCTGCACGTGTTGCTGGTTCTCGCGAAGCTTATGTTATTGAAGAACCATTTGCTGCAGCAATCGGTGCTGGTCTTCCAGTAATGGATCCAACTGGTTCAATGGTTGTTGATATTGGTGGTGGTACAACTGATGTTGCCACGATTTCACTTGGTGGGATTGTTTCATCAACTTCTATTCGTCAAGCCGGAGATAAGTTTAATTCCGCAATTGTTAATTACGTTCATTCTAACTTTAATTTGTTGATTGGGGAAAGAACTGCTGAAGATATTAAGATTCAGATTGGTTCTGCTTCAGTTGAAAAGGCAAAGGATATTGAATCCGTAAATATTCGCGGGCGTGACTTAGTAACTGGTTTGCCGAAGTCAGTTGATGTTAAAGCAGTTGATGTTGCTAAGGCAATTCAAGATGTCGTTCAAGATATTATTATTGCGATTAAAGAAACTTTAGAACAAACTTCTCCTGAAATTGCAGCCGATGTAATTGATCATGGTATTGTGTTAACTGGTGGTGGTGCTTTGCTTAAGAATCTTCCAGATGTTATTTCGGAAGCTACTAAAGTGCCAGTATTTATCGCACAAGATCCACTTGACTGTGTCGCAATTGGTACCGGTGAGTCACTTAAAAATATTGAATTAATGCGTAGAAGTCGCAAATAATACTGAGGCCGGCTGTTTTTGCCGGCTTTTCTTTTAGGAACAATCCCATATGAAAAAATTTCTACAGAACAAAAAATTATTAACGGTATGTGTTGTTATTATTGTCATTTTTTCTGTGTTGGGGACCAGTGTTCATTTGCGCAATAAACGTAATACGCCGCTAATCATTCAGAGCTTAGGCAATGATGTTGTCGCAGTCGGCACAAGAGTGGTTGATTTTCCAATCAGTTTTGTGTCTGGCGGCCTCAGCACCGTTAATGAACTGCTGAATACACAGAATGAAAATAATTATTTAAAGAGCAAAGTAACTGATTTACAGCAAACCAAAGCTCGTAATGAAACCTTGGAAGCCGAGAACAAGCAATTAAAGTCAGCTTTAAAGATTAAGGCAACACTATCTGATTACGACCTGATTAATGCATCAGTTATTTCACGTTCACCTGATAGTTGGACGGACTTATTGGTAATTAATAAGGGAACCACTTCTGGTTTACGTAAAAACATGGCCGTGATGAGCGGTGGTGGTGTCATTGGTAGGATTGTCGAAGTTAGTGCTGCATCATCTAAAGTTGAATTAATTACAACTAGCGATAAGGCTGCTAACCGGTTTGCAGTTGAAGCAACAGCGACAAATGGTAAGAAGGTTCATGGAATTATTACTGTAATTGGTAATAGTACACTGGCCTTCACACAAGCCCTTGATAGCAACAAGTTAAAGCAGGGAACGCAAATTTATACCAGCGGCATGGGTGGTAATTCGCCTAAAGGATTGCTTGTTGGCTCGATTGCGCGGACAACTCATGATTCCTTTGGCTTATCGGATTTAATTAAAATTAATCCAGCAGGTGAACTGAATGATCCATCTGTCGTAACAGTTATCAGGAGAAAGGTGGAAGACTAATGCGGTCTTTACGCAAGTTTATTTTGGCTTTTGTCTTGTATGTCGCTTTGGTACTTGATGGCAGTTTGGCACTCTTTTTGCATCAATTTATGGCGCTGGGGAATGCAGCATGCTTAATTATGCCAATTGGAATAATGTTAATTGCCTTATTTGATGATTTAAATAATAAGGAGATTTGGTTAGCCATCGGGGCTGGTATTGTCGCCGATATTTATTTCTTCGGAATTATTGGTGCTTATACGGTTATTTTGCCAATCGTAACGTGGCTGTTGCAGAAGTCAGCGCGGTTTCTTCCGGAAGTATTCTGGGCAAGAATACTAGCTGTTTTACTGGCCATTGTTATTGTGTGCTGCTACAACTGGTTAATCTTGAGCGTTGTTGGCATAATTGATGTTCCAATTAAGGCAATGCTAGTTAGTTTATTGCCAACATTGGCTTGGTCGTTGGTCTTTGCAATTTTATCGTATCCAATTTGGGGGCGGCTAGCTAGTAGTCATCCATTTATGGTTAACTTAGATAATTATCAACACTAAAAAAGCGCGAGAATTTTCTCACGCTTTTATTTTTAACCAAATGTACCGTTATTAACTAATACCATTGCTACTTGAGCAATAATTGCCGCTAAAGTGATGAATGCCATCAGCCATGCCATCACGATAGTTAACTTTTGAAATCCTGATTTCTTTTTCTTTCTCCGTGCCATTAATTGACCTCCTTGTTTGAACAATATTTTATTCTTATTAGGAGTTTTTTTCAATTGCGTAGTAAGATAAAATAAGTAATGGAGGAATTATCATGCTATTTGTCTTTTTATTACCACTTGTCGGCCTCGTTCTAGCGTTTTTGCTCAATAAATTTTGGCCAAAGGCAAAATTTCGTGGTTATGACGTCTTGCCTTTCTTTTTAATCTGGGCTTGTTACTTAATCACAGCTGTCGAAAGAAGACCTGATTTTTTGCCCTATGGCTTTTTTGTCTTCTTCTTCTTAGTAATTATCGTTGCTGTCAGTGATGCAATCAAAAATAAAAATATTTCACTTGGCAAAACGTTGTATCGGCTGTGGAACTATTTAACGGTTTGTTCTATTTTTTGGTACATTGGCTTATTGGTGATGATGATCTAATCCCCACTGTTTTTATAAAATAATCTGTCAAGAAAAAGGCTAAAACTCAACTGAATTTGGCCTTTTTTTACTTAAAAATAATTTAATCATTAAATAAAGTACCTTTTTTAGGGAAACTGTGGTAGAAAGTGGTGAAATGTGGTAAATTATTCATTGGAAGGGGGCTAAACCATGTTCATGGGCGAATATCACCACAATCTTGACAGCAAAGGGCGGTTAATTATCCCTGCTCGTTTGCGAGAACAGATTGGTGATAAGATGGTATTTACCCGCGGAATGGAAGGCTGTATTTTCGGCTATACCACCGAGGCATGGCAGAAAATTGAAGCTAAGTTAGCGCAACTTCCGTTGACTAAGAGAAACGCGCGTAGTTTTACGCGTTTGTTTTACTCTGGTGCGATGGAATGCGAATTCGACAAGCAGGGGCGCGTCAATCTGACCACAACATTGAAGAAGCATGCTAACCTGACAAAAGAATGTGTCATTATTGGGGTTTCTGACCGAATTGAAATTTGGGCTAAGGAGCGTTGGGAAAGCTTCAGTGATGAAGCAAACGAAAACTATGATGACATTGCTGAAGATTTGGACGATATTGAACTATAAATTATGGAATTCAAACACACCAGTGTACTCTTACACGAAACAATAGATAATTTAAAACCAAAAAACGATGGTCTATACGTAGATGCTACTTTTGGCGGTGGTGGACACGCAAGATATTTGTTAAGTAAGCTTGAACGAGGAACATTGATTGGTTTTGACCAAGATGAATACGCAATAAAATCGGCTAAGTTGAACTTTGCTGATTTATTGCAGGCTGACAGTAATCCTAAGTTAGAGTTAGTTCATGACAATTTTAGTCATTTGCAGAAGAATCTGGTTGAGCTAGGTTATACAGATGGCATTGACGGAATTTACTATGATTTGGGCGTTTCTTCACCTCAGTTTGATCAGGCAGGACGTGGCTTTTCGTACCGCTTTGATGCTCGGTTAGATATGAGGATGGATCAAAGCCAGACTCTTGATGCTTATCAATTAGTGAACAACTCAAGTCAAAAGGACTTGGCAGCTATTTTGTACAAATATGGCGATGAAAAGTTTTCACGTCAAATTGCCCGTAAAATCGTTGAAAGAAGGCAGATTAAGCCAGTTGAAACGACGTTTGAACTGGTTGATCTGATTAAGGAAGCAATTCCTGCATATGCAAGACGAACGGGAGGACATCCAGCGAAGAAAACTTTTCAGGCACTGCGAGTGGCTGTTAATCATGAGCTTGATGTCCTTAGAGAATCTCTTGAGGAAGCTATCGAACTTTTACGACCTAATGGTAGAATTAGCGTGATTACCTTTCAGTCTGACGAAGACAAGATTGTTAAGAATATCTTCAAAAAGTATTCTGAGGTTGAGGTGCCACGTGGGATGCCAATGATACCAGACAGTATGAGGCCAATGCTTCGTTTGGTTAATCGTAAACCGATTGTTGCTTCTGCTGAAGAGTTAGATAACAATAATCGCTCACACAGTGCAAAATTGCGAGTTGCGGAAAAATTGTAAAGAGGAAAAAAGATGGCTGATAATTTAGCGAGAAAAATAGAGTTTAATCCTAATAAGCAAACGGAAACCGAAACTCATCAGCGATTGGTTCTTGACCATCGTCGCGTTACTTGGTCTGCTTTCGAAAAATCTTTGCTTGTATTAGGAGCCTTAATAACTTTGGGTTTAATGACCCTGTTAGTTTCTTCTAGTATTTCTGCTACTTCAGCTCAGCATGAACTCACCAACGTGGAACAGTCTGTTGCTAAAAAACAGAGTCAAGTTAGTGACTTACATCAAGAAATAGGTGAGTTAACCTCAAGTGCGCGCATGAATAAGATTGCCCGCAGCAAAGGGTTAACTTTAATTGAAAAGAATATTAGGACTATTCACTAATGAAAAGACGCATTAGTAATTTAAATGTACAAAAATCCAAAGCACACAGCTACCGCTTCACAGTAGGGAGATTTCTCCAAGTAGCTGTAGCTTTGGTTTTTCTTGTATTTACAGGTAGATTTTTATATATTGGTATCTCTCAGAAAGTTAGTGGTGAGAATTTAAGCCAGCGCACGGAGCAACTTTATAAGCGCAATGAGGTGCTGAAGGCTAATCGTGGGACAATTTATGACCGTAACGGCTTGGTAGTTGCTCAGGACTCACATTTATATACTGTGTATGCCATCTTGGATAAATCTTCCATCAATTATCACAATAAACCTGAATATGTGGTTAATAAAGAAGAAACTGCTGAGAAATTAGCTAAGGTCTTGCCACTTTCAGCAGATAAAATTTTGCATTACTTAAATCCTGCTCGTACGGCCTTTCAAGTACAGTTTGGAGCTACTGGTAGTAATTTAACTAAAGAAGAAAAAAGTAAAATTGAGCAGATGAAGTTGCCGGGGATTAAGTTCTTTGAAACGCCTGCACGATTATATCCGAACGGCAACTTCGCCTCACACGTTGTTGGGATTGCCACGCCTGAATATAATAAGAAAGCAAATTCGGAAAATTTGACGGGTACAATGGGACTAGAAGCTTGGTATGATAAGCTCTTGACGGGTAAAGATGGTTACCGTATTTCATCAGTTGATGCATCTAACTATCAAACGCCCAATAACACACAGAATTATCAAGCTCCCAAAAATGGTGATAACCTTTATCTAACAATTGATTCGCAACTGCAAGATTATTTGGAAAATCGGCTAACCTATGTGCAAAGGACCTATAACCCAGTTTCGATGACGGCAGTTGTTGAAGATATGAAAACGGGTAAGGTACTGGCAGCGTCTCAGAGACCAACGTTTAATCCGCAGACTAAAAAGGGGATGTCCAAGTCGTATCGGGATATTTTAGTTCAGGATGTCTATGAACCCGGCTCTGTTTTTAAAGTCTTAACTTTGTCGGCTTCAGTTAATAGTGGTAATTTCCATCCAAATCAATATTATAATTCTGGCTCGGTCACTGTTAGTGGCTCGACAATTCATGACTGGCAGACTTCTGGATGGGGCAGTATTCCGTTTTCCCAGGCTTTTCCGCGATCAAGTAATACCGGTTTTGTTCATATTGAGCAGCAGATGGGCGCTAAGACTTGGCGTAAATACTTGCGCAAGTTTCATATTGGTAAAAAAACTGGCGTCACCTTGCCCGGAGAGCAAGTGGGACTGCTAGCTTTCAAGTCGCCGATTGATCAAGCAGTAACTAGTTTTGGTCAGGGTGTTAACGTTAATGTTATGCAAATGATACAGGCGTTTAGCAGCTTGGCCAATGATGGTCAGATGGTTAAGCCGCAGTTTGTCGAAAAAGTAACGGATCCCGATGGCAAAACAATTACTGGCTATCAAATTAAAAATGTTGGCCAGCCGGTATATTCTGCAGCGACGGCGCAAACAGTTTTGGCTAATATGCGGCGCGTCTTGAATAAGCGCATTGGTACGGGTTATGCCTATAAGATGAGCAACGCAAGTATTGCCGTTAAAACAGGAACGGCCCAGATTGCTAATCCTAAAGGCGGTGGCTACTTAAAAGGAGACAGCAACTATGTCTTTTCAGTGGTTGGTGTAACTCCAGCTAAGCACCCGCGTTACTGCATTTATATCACCATGAAGCAGCCACGACGGATGGTAAAGCCAGCAGAAACTATTCTGTCATCAATTTTCAAGCCAATGATGAGACAAACCATTTTAATGGCAAAAAACGCTCAAGATGATTCGACTGTCGTCAAAGTTCCTAATTTAAAGGGTTTAACTTATTCTGCCGCTGAGCAAAAAGTGCAACAGATTGGGTTACGAATTGTTAAGATTGGCACAGGTAATAAAATTATCTCTCAGTCGTATGCTAGGGGGCAAAAAAAGCAGTCAGGTCAGCGAATGTTTGTTTTGACTTCTGGTAAGATTATCTGCCCAGATATGAAAAACTGGACACTTGATGACTTGCATCAATTTGCAGACCTAACTGGTGTTAAGCTGAAAGTTGTCGGCAGCGGCGTTGTCAAGCGGCAAAGCATACCACCAAAGACCAAACTTAAGTCAAAGACCAAAATTGTAATTAATTTAAAGGAGTAAACACAATATGCTCATTATTAGCATCATTGCATTAGTTAGTTCATTAGTTTTAACGGCAATCTTTTTGCCGTGGATGATTATTTTTATGCGTTCGCATCATGAGGGGCAAGAAATTCGTGATGAGGGACCCAAATGGCACCAAAAAAAGTCTGGCACCCCAACAATGGGTGGTGTTATTTTCGTTTTAGCAGCAGCGATTTCCTCTGTATGGGTTTCTGCTTGGCAGCATAATATTAACAAAACCATTTGGATTTTGGTGATTAGTCTTCTGGGATACGGGATTATCGGCTTTCTGGATGATGGGATTAAGCTCTTTTATAAACGGAATTTAGGTTTACGAGCTTGGCAAAAGTTATTACTGCAAATTTTGATTGCAGTAGTTATTGTGGGAATTGCGATCACTGACAACTTTAAATTTAATTTGTTTATCCCATTCTTTGGCGTAATTAGTAGTGTGCTTTTGTTTACGCTGTTTATCATTTTTTGGTTAGTTGGGTTCTCAAATGCAGTTAATCTTTCAGATGGCCTTGATGGCCTAGCAACAGGTCTTTCAATTGTCGCCTACGGAACATATGCTTATTTGGCTTTTAAGCAAAATAACTTTGCTATTTTAATTTTTTGTATGAGCGTGATTGGCGGTTTAATTTCGTTCTTCATTTTTAATCATAAGCCTGCTAAAATCTTTATGGGTGATGCTGGGTCACTTGCTTTAGGTGGGGGACTTGCAGCCGTCAGCGTCTTCTTAAATCGGCCGTGGTCACTGCTTTTAATCGGTATTGTGTTTGTATGTGAAACTGCAAGTGTTATTTTACAGGTGATTTCATTTCAAACAACTGGCAAGCGGATTTTTAAGATGACACCAATCCACCATCATTTTGAAATGCTGGGCTGGTCGGAATGGAAGGTTGATATTGTCTTCTGGTTAGTTGGATTGATTGGTAGTATGTTGTATTTAGTAATCTGGGGTTAAGATAGTAAAAATGAAACAGATTGACACTTATAAGAATAAGAATATTTTGGTTTTAGGGCTGGGAAAGAGCGGTTTTGCAGTAAGTACGTTATTGCTTAAACTTGGTGCAAAGCTGACTTTGAATGATAAGGCCGATTTAACGCAAAATGAACACGCACAGGAATTGGAGAAGATGGGAGTTCGGGTAATTGGCGGACACCATCCAACCGAATTATTTGACCAAGAACACTTTGATTATTTGGTTAAAAATCCGGGTATTCCTTACGAAAACCCAATGGTGCAAAAGGCAACTGAATTAAAAGTGCCAATTATTACCGAGCCTGAAATTGCATTAAGCGTTAGTGAAGCACCGTACGTTTGTGTTACTGGATCAAATGGTAAAACAACAACTGTGATGTTAACACAACAAATTTTGGATAATCATTTGGCTAAAAGTGGCCATCATGCCTATGCTGTAGGTAATATTGGTGTTCCGATTTCTAAAGTAGTCACTACGGCAACTAAGAATGATATTCTTGTAGTTGAAATTTCTAGCTTCCAATTACTGGGAGTAACCGATATTAATCCGCGAGTTGCAGCAATCGTTGATATTTATCATAATGTTCACCTCGATTATCATAAAACTTTTGCCAATTACGTTAATGCCAAGTTGAACGTGACAAGAACTCAGTCTGCAGATAATTACTTTATTGCTAACCTGGATCAAAAAGAGATTTTGACTCAAGAACAAGCTGCTACAAAAGCTCGAATTCAAACTTTCTCAGAAACTGATCGAACTGCTGATTATTTTATTGCGGATGGCTATTTGCAAAGTCAATCAGAAAAGATTATTAAAACTAGTGCAATGAAATTGCCGGGGATTCACAATCAACAAAATGCCTTAGTTGCAATTGCGATTAGTAAGTTGATGGGAGCAGATGACGAAGATATTCAAGCGGTTCTAACTACTTTTACTGGTGCAAAGCACCGTTTGCAATATGTTATGACCCTTGATAACCGTAAAATTTACAATGATTCCAAGTCAACTAATATTGAAGCAGCAACTGTAGCAATTCCATCATTTACTGAGCCTGAAGTGTTAATTGCTGGTGGTCTTGACCGTGGCTTTACCTTTGATTCCTTAGTGCCGCTATTTAAAAAGCACGTTAAAGCAATCGTGCTTTATGGTGAAACGCGCTATTTATTGGCTGATGCTGCTCGTAAAGCTGGAATTAAGCAAATTGTAATTGAAAACACGTTGCAAGAAGCAGTGCCTAAGGCATACGAACTGACTGCTGCTGGAGATGTTTTGTTGTTTTCACCTGCATGTGCTTCATGGGATCAGTTTAAGACCTTTGAAGATCGTGGTAATTACTTTGTAAAGTTTGTTAAGGATTTAAAGACAAAATAAAATGAGAATTATTTTTACTGGTGGTGGCACTGGCGGCCATATTTATCCAATTATGGCAATTATTGAGCGCTTAAAACAGCGGCAATTGGCGACAAATGATGAAATCTTGTTTGTCGGTACTAAACGTGGCTTGGAATCTAAAATTGTTCCAGCAGCTGGAGTTAAGTTTACAACTATTGAAATTCAGGGTTTTAACCGCAAGCATTTGTTAAAAAATTTCAGTACCATTAATATGTTTGTTAAGGCAACTAAATCTGCTAAAAAGATTTTACAGGAATTTAAGCCGGATATTGTCTTGGGAACTGGTGGTTATGTTAGTGGCGCAATTGTCTATGAAGCTGCCAAGATGGGCATTCCGACAATGATTCACGAATCAAATTCGGTCGTCGGCGTTGCCAACAAGTTTTTAGGGCATTATGTGGACAAGATTTGTTACACCTTTGATGATGCCGCTAACCAATTTTCAGAAAAGAAAAAACTGGTTAAAACAGGCAATCCGCGTTCACAACAAGTTTTAGGTTTGAATGAGAGACATATTAATTTAGAAGCTGAATGGAACTTTAATCCTAAAATTCCAACTGTGCTTGTGTTTGGCGGCTCACGTGGTGCTTTGGCAATTAATCGGGTGATGTTGCAGTCGATATTAAAACTGAAAAATAAACCATATCAAATTGTTTGGGCAACGGGCAATTTGTATTATGATAAAGTGCAGGAGAAGCTGCAGGGAATCGATTATGGTACTAACATTAAAATCTTGCCGTATATCAAGGATATGCCTGCAGTATTACCTGAAATGACTTGTGTGATTTCACGTTCTGGTGCTACCAGTATTGCGGAATTTACCGCATTGGGTGTTCCCGCAATTTTAATCCCTAGTCCTAATGTAACTCATAATCACCAAATGAAAAATGCAACTGATTTAGAAAAAGCGGGTGCGGCATTAGTAATTGCAGAAAAGGATTTAAATCCTAATAGTTTCATTTCTTCAATCGATCATATTTTACTTGACACAAAATATGCAAATGAAATGAGCAAATCATCTAAGCAATTAGGCGTACCTGATGCTTCTGATCAGGTAATCAAAGTGATGCAAGCAATTGCTAAATAATAGGTAAGGGAGGCGAAGCGGATGTCAAAAAAACGGGTAACCAAGATTGATCCTAACGAAAAATTAGCACATTATCTGGATCATCGGGCTGACCAAAACAGGCATCAGCACCATAAAAATAAGGTTTCTGCCTCGCTTAATCACTTACACAGTGAGCGTAAATCAGCATTAGTTAGACGCTTAGGCTTGATTATTGGTATTGCTTTGGTGGCAATTATTGGTTTAGGTTATTATATTTCTCCTCTAGCTGATGTTAGAAGTGTTCAGGTTCAAGGCAGTGATGACTTACCAGTTAAAGAAGTGGTTGCAACATCAGGAATTAAGGCTAGTGGTAAGGTTTGTGATTATCTACTTAAACAGTCGGTAATTAGTCAAAAGTTAGCCAATAAATATACAGAAGTTAAAAATGCTCGGATTACGATCCAAAATTTTAATCACCTAATTATCCATATCAATGAATTTAAAACAATTAGTTATATTAAAACGGATAATAGGTACCGTAAAATTCTTTCACATGGTAAACTAGGTACAAGGCTCTTACCATGGAACATGGTGGATCATGATAAGCCGATTTTTGTAGGTTATAGTCATAAAGTTTCTTTAAAACAGGATCTTTCGTTATTTAATAGTTTACCCGACGATTTTCAGGAACAAATTAAGTTATTAAGTGGTAATACTAGACGTAAATCTCAGGTTATTTTTGTAATGAAGGATGGCAATGTAATTACCGGCAATATTTCTACTCTCAAAGATAAAATAAAGTACTATAATAAAATCAAATCTAAAGTAAAGAAGAATAGTTTAATTGATTTAGAAGTAGGGGTTTTTAGTAGACCGCTAACAGCAAGTGAGAAGAAGGCTTATGGCATATCGTAAACTTGATTAGCATTTTATTAAGAATTTACTAGTTGAGCATCGATGGGGGGTTAATTTTGGACAATTCAAATTTATTAGTAGGCCTTGATATAGGTACTACAAGCGTGAAGGCAGTAGTCGCCGATTCCGGTAAAGTGATTGGCGCGGTTGCAATTCCTAACAAGGGGATGCGGCATGGTAATATCGTTGATATTGATGAGACAGCAAGTGCGATTAGTCGTGCACTGAAAGAAATTGCCGATAAGACAAATGCGCGGATTTATAGCGTGGTTACGGGAATTCCTGTAGGCCTTTTGCAACTTGAAACAGCCAGTGATCTGATTAATGTTAGTGATAATGGTCAAGAAGTTGGTAATAGCGACGTTAAGCGTGTTTTACGGGCTGCAGTCAAATCTGCAGTTAAAAATGAACGGGAGCCAATAGCGTTTTTACCGAGTCGATTTTTAATTGATGGAAAAACCGAAGTTGATGACCCCCGGAAGATGATTGCGCATTCCCTTGCAGTTCAAGGAATTTTGCTGACGGCTCCAGCTAGTCCATTGCATAATATTAAAAAAGCAATTGAACGTGCTGGCTACCAGAACAATTTCTTTGTGCCAACCCCTCTGGCTATTGCAAGTGTTGCTCTTGACGAAAGTGAACGTACTTTTGGATCAATTATCCTTGACTTAGGCGGCGGTGTGACTACCGCGACTGTTATTCATGACGGTCAAATTAAGTATGCAAACATTGATTTTGAAGGCGGCAGTGATATTAGCAATGATATTTCGGTTGTCCTTAGTACTTCCAAAAAGGATGCAGAGCAGATTAAACTCGATTATGGCTATGCTGATCCGGAATTAGCTTCAGAAAAAGACAAGTTTGCAGTTAACAGTGTTGGCACTGATGGTCAGCAAATGGTTGATGAGGTGTACTTGAGTAATATTATTAACGCTCGTTTAATGCAAACAATTGGGCGAATTGGTAAAGGTTTAGCTAAGCATGATGCATTAAAATTACCGGGTGGGATTATTATCACCGGTGGTAACAGTTTGCTTCAAGGAATTGATAACATCGTTGCTAATACTTTAAAGGTGAAAACACGGATTTATCAGCCTGATCAGATTGGTATGCGCAATCCTGTATATTCTGCAGCCTATGGTATTGTTAACTACTCGTATAAAATGTCTGATATTGATTTTTTGGTTATCAGTGCAATTTATGGTAAGAGTCTCGTTGGTCAAACTGACGATGAGCCCAAGCGGGAGAATGTAAAAAAATCGCAAAGACCGACGACTGCTAGTGAAACCAAAGTAAAAGAAGAATATAATAGACATGAGTTGCGAAAACAAGATAAAACAGCGCAGCACAAACAAACAAATAATAATCAAAATAAAAATAAAGGCATTAAGAACTTCTTGAAAAAGTTCTTTGATTAAAGGTGGTTAATTTAGATGGATTTTACGTTCGATTCAGACGACAATAAAAATGCTGTCATCAAAGTAATTGGTGTCGGCGGTGCAGGTGGCAACGCTGTCAATCGAATGATTGATGATGGCGTGCAAGGAGTTTCCTTTGTTGCTGCAAACACAGATGTTCAGGCGCTTAACAGTAATAAAGCAGAAACCAAAATTCAGTTAGGGCCTAAATTGACTAGAGGACTGGGTGCTGGCTCGCATCCAGAAGTTGGTCAAAAGGCAGCTGAAGAAAGTGAACAAACAATTGAGGATGCCCTTAAAGGTGCTGATATGATCTTTATCACTGCCGGAATGGGTGGTGGTACCGGTACTGGTGCCGCTCCAATTGTTGCTAAGATTGCCCGTGAAACTGGCGCTTTGACTGTTGGGGTAGTAACCCGCCCATTCACTTTTGAAGGCCCTAAACGTTCTAAGAACGCAACTGAAGGTATTGCTCAATTAAAGCAATATGTTGATACATTAGTTATTATCGCTAATAATCGCTTACTTGAAATGGTTGATAAAAAGACACCAATGATGGATGCCTTTAAAGAAGCCGACAATGTCTTAAAGCAGGGCGTTCAGGGTATTTCTGATTTGATTACCTCAACTGACTATGTTAACTTGGACTTCGCTGACGTTAAGACAGTGATGGCTAACCAAGGTGCTGCTTTGATGGGAATTGGCCGTGCTAGTGGCGAAAACAGAACGGTTGAAGCTACTAAATTAGCAATTTCCTCACCACTACTTGAAGTTTCGATTGATGGTGCTAAGCAAGTATTGTTAAACATTACTGGTGGTCCAGACTTAACATTGTTTGAAGCTCAGGATGCTTCCGAAATTGTATCTAAGGCAGCTGGCGACGATGTTAACATTATCTTTGGTACATCGATTAACCCTAACTTGGGTGATGAAGTTGTCGTAACTGTAATTGCAACTGGAATTAGTTCTCAAGCTGAAGAAGAAGCTTCTAAGCAGCTTCCAGGTCGCAGTCATCAAGTTAAACCACAACAGCAGGTAAGTGATGTTACTCGTGAAAAGGCAAAACTGCAAAACCAACAAGTAAATCGTGAACAGGCTGCAGAACAAACACAGGTTAAATCTGCCCCAAAACATGAACCGATGGTTGATCCAACTAGTGTTTGGGGATTGAATAATGACAGTCACGAAACAAGACGATCAACACCAAATATTAGCCAAAATGATGGTTTTGATTCATTTGATGATGATGATCAGAGCAGTATTTCACAAATTGAAACTAGTGCCCAAGATGATGATACTGATGATATTCCATTTTTTAGGCACCGTAGTGAGAACTAATAGGAGGCAAAAGAATTGGCTTTTAGTAAAATAGGTAAATTTTTCGGCATTTCTGATGAAGACGATGACATGCTTGATGGTGAAGAATATCTTGATGATCAAGAAATTGGCAACGACACTATTCCAGCCAATACGATTGATCATGATAAGGTGGTTTCGATTAAGTCAGGGATGAATGCTGCTAAAAGTAAAATTGTCCTCTATGAGCCACGAGTTTATTCTGATGCTAAGGATGTCGCCCAAAATTTGCTGAATAACAAGGCAGTAATCATTAATTTTAGTAGAATGGAAGATACATCTGCTAGACGAATTGTTGATTTTATCACAGGAACGGTATATGCTCTTAATGGTGAAATTCAACGCATTGGTGATAAAATATTTTTAGCAACACCGCCTAAGTTTGTCACTAATGGGAAAATTAGTGAATTAGTTGATAAGAAAGATAACTTAAGTTAATGCTCACAATAATTTCTTATATTTTAAGTGTAATCAACTGGCTGATTTGGCTTTACAGCATCATTATGGTGATTGATGCAATCATGAGTTGGGTACCGTTCTTACGGGATTCAGCTGTTGGTAGAATTCTTAATCGCATAATTGATCCTTACCTGAATATTTTTCGTAAGGGGCCAGTTCAAAGATTATCTTACGCAACTGGGTTAGATTTGTCTTTCCTATTAGGATTATTAGTTCTTTATTTCGTGCAGGATTACGCTCTTAATTGGTTAGCTAACATTCTCTTTCGGGTGCTAGGCTTATGATGAAAAGACAGGCAAGCAGCTTTTACCCACACTTTGATTCGGAAGAAAAGTCGACTGTTGACAAAATGGTCGGCTTTTTTAATCAAGTTATTTTTAAGCACGAGGCAATTCTAACGAACTTTTTAGATCCAGCACAAAGGGATATTTTAAAAACGGTCACTGGTGGTGACTTGTTGGTGCAGGAATTTGGTGGTTACACCGATGCGGAGAAAAAGCGCGTTTATTTAAGTGAAGATTGGGTCAATTTAATGCCTGCAGATTATCAGGTAACGGCTTGTGAAATTCATTATCCTAGTAAATTTACCCAGTTAACTCATAGTTCAATTTTAGGAACATTGGCTAATTCTGGTGTTGAGACAGATAGTTTTGGGGATATTATTACTGATGGCGCTGGTAAATGGCAGTTTTTTGTAAAAAGTGAACTGCTCGACTTTTTTACGCAGCAGATTGACCGCATTGGGCGCACGCAGGTTAAGGTACGTTCAGTTTCACCAAAAGAAATTTTAGTGCCAGAAGATGATAGTCAAATTGTTTCGCTAATTGTTGCTTCGCTTAGAATTGACGCGGTTTTAGCTGGTATTAGTAAGAATAGTCGGGGGCAATTAAAAGACGCAATTAATGCTAATTTGGTAAAATTAAATTGGCATGGAGTGAAGGATTCTAATATAATAGTAAAAGTAGGTGATGTTCTCAGCTTAAGGCACTTTGGAAGAAGTCAAGTTATGGACATTACAACAACTAAAAAAGGTAAATATAGGGTGGTGCTAAAACTGTGGCAGACAAAAAAACACAAGCAAAAAGATTAACGCCAATGGACATTCATAATCAAGAATTTAAAAAGCGTGGACTTAACGGTTATGATCGCCGAGAAGTCGACAGTTTTTTAGATCAGGTTGTTGATGATTATGGTGATGCTTTAGATCAAACGGTTGATTTAAAAAATAATATTATTAGCTTAAAGGATCAAGTTGCAAACTTGCAAACGCAGATTGACCAATATCAGCAGACTAAAGAGGAGGCTGAGCAGGCAGTTGTTCGTGCGCAAGAGCAAGCACAAAAAATTATTCAAAATGCTACGCAACAGGCAGCAATTAATACTGATTATGAAAAGCAGCAGCAAAGAACCATTAATAATGATTATGAACGGCTAAAGAAAGAGATAGCTGGTTATCGCAATCATCTTCAAGATTTGTTGCAAACAGCGATTGATAATTTAAGTGACGAAAAATGGCAAAAGGCGCTTGATAAATATTTTTCAACGGAGCGCTTTTACCCGCCAGATGGCTCAGAACCAATAACTTTGGTCGATGATGACGAAGATATGGAAGACGATGAAGAGCTAGATGAGCTTGACAATGATGATGAAGATGACGTAAACTTTGAGGAAGACATTGAAGAGGATCAGGATCTAGATGATTCGGACCAACCACAGCCAATGACTGGTGATAGTCCGAGTCATGAAACTGTTAATCCGCAAACGTCTAATTTATCAGATAATGGATCTGGACCAACAATTGTTTTTCCAGATGATTATAAAGATCATAATTAATAATAGACCGGCAGTAAAACTTGCAGGCAATTCAGCGAATTAGCGTTGGTGGGAGGCTAATGTAAGAGCTTAATAGTTGATCAGCTGCCTTATTTGGTCTATTTACGTCGATTGTACGATACGCAATACATAAGTGGAGCTTAGCAGCTCAATTTAGGTGGTACCACGATGATAAACCTCGCCCTAATTTAGGACGAGGTCTTTTTTTACAGAAAGGAATCTAACAATGAGAGTAAAAGATACACTCAACTTGGGTAAGACGAAATTTAAGATGCGGGGAAATCTTCCAGTTCGCGAAGCTCAATGGCAGAAAGAATGGGAAGAAAATAAATTATATGAACAAAGATTGAAGTTAAATGAGGGCAAACCTCGCTTTGACTTACACGATGGTCCTCCATTTGCCAATGGTAATATTCACATGGGTCACGCAATGAACAAGGTTTCGAAAGATATTATTGTTCGTTATAAGAATATGGACGGCTATTATGCACCATACGTTCCAGGTTGGGATACTCATGGGTTGCCAATTGAACAACAATTAGCTAAGCAGGGAATCGACCGCAAAACAATGGATCGGGCAGAATACCGTAAACTTTGTGAAGAATTTGCTAGAAAAGAAATTAAAAAGCAAATGGAAGACTTTAAGCGTCTAGGAGTTATGGGTGATTGGGATCACCCATATATTACGCTGCAGCCTGAATATGAAGCCGAAGAAATTCGCGTCTTTGGTAAAATGTACGAAAAAGGTTACATTTACAAGGGCAAGAAGCCAGTTTACTGGTCACCATCAAGTGAATCCACCTTGGCTGAAGCCGAAGTTGAATATCACGATATTAAATCACCAGCAATTTACGTTGCTTTTCCTGTTAAAGATGGTAAAGGTATTTTAGCTGAAAAAGATACGTATTTTGTAATTTGGACAACTACGCCATGGACAATTCCTTCAAACTTAGGGATTATTGTTAATCCTAAATTTGATTATTCCGTTGTTCAGGTTGGTGCTAAGCGTTATGTTATTGGTACCGATCGCTTAGAAGCGGTTGCTAAAGACCTAGGATGGGAAGACTACAAGGTTGTACAGCACATGCAGGGTACTGAAATGGAATACATGGTAGCTAAGCACCCACTGTATGACCAAGACTCCTTGTTGATGAATGCACTTTATGTTACTGCCAGTGATGGTACCGGACTAGTTCATAGTGCGCCTGGTTTTGGTGAAGATGACTATAATGTTGGTCAAAAATATGGCTTACCAGTGTTTAGCCCAATGGATAACAAGGGCTGCTTCACTTCAGAAATTCCTGATCCTGATTTGGTAGGGATGTTCTATGATGACGCTAATAAAGTTGTTAGTGAAAAGCTGAAGAAATCTGGTAATTTACTTAAGTTAAGTTTCTTTACGCACTCATATCCACACGACTGGCGGACTAAGAAGCCGGTTATTTATCGGGCAACAACTCAATGGTTTGCTTCAATTAAAAAGTGTCGTGAACAAATCCTTGAACAAATTGATCAAGTCAACTTCACACCTTCTTGGGGTAAGTTACGTTTGCACAATATGATTAAGGACCGTGGTGACTGGGTAATTTCACGTCAACGGGCGTGGGGCGTGCCATTGCCAATTTTCTACGCTGAAGATGATACACCAATTGTTACTCCAGAAACGATTGAGCATATCGCCCAAATCTTTGCCAAGGAAGGTTCAAATGCTTGGTACACGCACACTGCTAAGGAATTGCTTCCAGAGGGATTTACTTCAGAACATTCACCAAATGGCGAATTCAGAAAAGAAACTGACATTCTGGATGTTTGGTTTGATTCTGGGTCATCACATCAAGCAGTTATGGCTCACCGTAAAGATTTGCGTTTCCCAGCTGACCTTTACCTTGAAGGTAGTGACCAATATCGTGGTTGGTTTAACTCAAGTTTAATTACAGCTGTTGCAGCAACTGGTCAAGCTCCTTACAAGGAAATTTTATCGCAAGGATTTGTTCTTGATGATAAAGGCCATAAGATGTCGAAGTCTTTGGGTAACGTTATTTCTCCAAATGATGTAATTAAGCAAATGGGGGCCGAAATTATTCGCCTGTGGGTTGCTTCAGTTGATACAACTTCTGATGTTGCTGTTTCTCAAGATATTTTGCGTCAAACTTCTGAAAGTTACCGTAAAATTAGAAACACATTTCGTTACATGCTTGCCAACACTAGCGACTTTGATCCAAGTAATAACCGTGTAGCCTACAAGGATATGAATTCAATTGACCAATACATGGAAGTTAGATTGAATGACTTGGTTAAGGAATGTCTTGACAGTTACGATAGATATGACTTTAATAATGTTTATAAAAAGGTCTTTGCCTTTATTTCTAATGATTTGTCAGCTTTTTATCTGGACTTTGCCAAGGATGTTTTGTACATTGAGAGTGAAGATGGTCTTGCAAGAAGATCAATGCAAACAGTGATTTATGATGCTGCCGTTAAATTGGCTAAAATTTTAACGCCGATTTTGCCACACACAATGGAAGAAATCTGGTCATTCTTAAAAGAGCCGGAAAACTACATTCAACTTGCAAATATGCCAGAAGTTGAGGACTTTGCTAACCGTGAAGAATTGCTCGATAACTGGAAACACTTTATGCATCTGCGCGATGATGTTTTAAAGGCATTGGAAGAAGCACGGGATAGAAAGTTAATTGGTAAGTCATTTGAAGCTGCCGTTACTATTTACCCAACTGAAGAAACTAAAACGGTTCTTAATGAATTGAATGCTAATTTCAGACAGATTCTGATTGTTTCTAAGTTGACAGTTGCCGATGGCGAAGCACCAGATGCAGCTGAACAACTGCCAAATGCGGCGATTGTTGTTGAACATGCAGCAGGAGAAGTTTGTCCACGTTGCCGGATGATTAAGACAGATATTGGTAGCGATACTGATCTGCCTTTGCTCTGTGCACGGTGTGCAGCGATTGTTAAAGAAGACCATCCTGAAGCAGTTCAAGAAGGATTAGAAGAATAATGCGCTTAGGAACAGTAAAACAATTTGATCATGACAGCAGTTTTGGCTTTATTGAGGATGACGAAAACCATAAGTCGTACTTTGTATTTTATACAGCGATTAAAGAGGAGGGCTATCGCCGTCTTCAAGTCGGTCAAAAGGTTAAGTACCAACTTGCGCAAGGTAAAAATGGGTTACAATGTGTCAATGTATATTTAGCTGATACGCAAGAAAGTGAGTAAATGGATTTAATAGAAACTGAAATTTCTTCAAAGCAAATTTTTAAGGGGCGAATTGTCGATCTTGCTGTTAGAACAATTAAATTGCCTAATGGTGCTAGTGCAACTCGCGAAGTAGTCAATCATCAACCAGCTGCAGCTGTGATTGCGGTTAATAGCAAGCAAGAAATGTTGCTGGTTGAACAATGGCGTGAACCAATTAAAGAATTGACGTTGGAGATTCCAGCTGGGTTAATCGATGAAACTGACGCAAGTCCACTTGATGCGATGAAGCGTGAACTCAACGAAGAGGGCGGCTATCGTGCTGATTATTGGGAAAAAGTTGCTGAATTTTATTCATCACCCGGTTTTACTAATGAAAAATTGCATTTATTTTATTGTGATACATTAACTAAGTTAACCGACAAACGGCCGCTTGATATGGACGAATTTTTAACCAGTCATTGGTATAATTTAGCTGATTTAAAGCAGTTGTCTGCTCAAGGTAAAATTGTTGATGCTAAAACCTTGTATGCAATGAGCGTGTGGGAAAACATGCTGCTAACAGGTGAAAAAGCAAAGGAATAATATGACTGAGAAACGATCCGATTACCGCAAACAAATTAAACGTAAAAAGAATAGTGGCCTTTTACATACAATTAAGTCAGCTTTTGATGATAGCGATGAAGCAGTTGATGTTAATCCTGACTTTATGCGTGAATCTGAAGAAAAAGAGCAAGTAGCGCCAAAAGCTGCTGCAAGATCTAAACGTAAAAGGCAGCATCACGCTACTCGTGAATCTAGTGTGCGAACTAATGCGAAAACGGGCAAAAAGCAGGATACTGACAAGGCCCTGTTTTTAAAGAAAAAGCTGAATCGAGCAATTTTGATTGTAATTGTTTTAATTGTTCTGGTATTATTGGCATTGTTTCATTTATAAAGATAAATTTTTATTTGAGGATTAAGATGAAGATAGCAATTATTGTCCCAATGGCAATTGAGGCAGAATATTATCGTAAAAACTTTCACTCAGGTAACAAGGAAATGTTCGGATCAACCGTATTCGAGCATTTTTGCGTTAAAGACAATGATATTTACTTGGGCTTGAGTGGAATTGGCAAGGTGCAAGCGGCAATGAACTTGTCTAGCTTATTAAGCAAGGTTGAGATTGATTTAATTTTGATGACGGGGACTGCCGGGTCATTGGCTGCTGATGTTCACAGAGAAGACTTGCTGCTAGCTGATTCGTTCACCTATCATGATGCGCATAATACCCTAGCTGGTGATTATGTTGAAGGTCAAATTCCGGGAGAACCAGCAGAATTTAAGCTGGATTCTGTTGCTAGAAACAACTTTAAACACTTCCTGACGGAGGAAAATGTGCCATTTAAAGAAGGATTGATCGTTACTGGTGATGCTTTTATTGGCTCCGATGTTCAAAAAGAGACGATTAAACATAATTTCCCTAAAGCCTTGGCTGTGGAAATGGAAGGCGCTGCTTTTGCGCAAGTTGCTTACCACTTTAATAAGCCGCTGATTGCTTTACGGGCAATTTCTGATAATGGTAATGACGATGCTAATGAAGATTTTGACAAGTTTGCCCAAAAAGTTGGTGCTAAAGCCGCTGAACTGATTTGTGCTTATTTAAAGAAGATGAATTAAATGCAAGAAATTTATTTAGATAATGCCGCGACCACGCCAATGTCACCGCAAGTGATTGATGTCATGACCAGTGAAATGAAGAACGACTTTGGTAATGCATCAAGTACTTACGAATTGGGCCGTAAGGCGCGACACGCAATTGATCATGCGCGCAGTCAAATTGCAGCAGCAATTAATGCCGATGATAATGAAATTATTTTTACTTCCGGTGGCTCGGAGAGTAATAATACTGCTATTTTTGGCGTTGCCCACAGTCGCAAAGAAATTGGTAGGCAAATTATCACGACTAAAATTGAGCATCCGTCAGTTTTGAATCCGATGCGTCAGTTAGAGCGCGAGGGTTACGAAGTGACATACCTCGATGTTGATGAGAACGGTCATATTTCACTTGACGATCTCAAAAGCGCCTTGACACCAGCAACGATTTTAGTATCAGTCATGGCTGTCAATAATGAAGTTGGTAGTATTAATCCGCTGGCAGAGATCGGCGCCATTGTCGCAGATAGCAATGCCTATTTTCATGTTGATGCAGTTCAGGGTCTTGGTAATATTGACCTTGATGTTAAGAAAATGCAGATTGACTTGTTATCAACGTCAGCTCATAAAATTAATGGACCTAAGTTTTTAGGCTTTTTATACGAAAATAAGCAAATTAATTTACCACCCCTAGTTTTAGGTGGTGAGCAGGAAACCAAACGTCGGGCTGGTACTGAAAATGTGCCGGGAATTGCTGGCTTTGGTGAGGCTGTTAGTGAAATTGCCGCAATTGACAAAGCAGCTTTGCAGGCCAAGTATTCGCATTGGCAAGAGATGATTTTGCAGGCACTTGACGAGAGTAATGTCCAGTATGAAGTTAATGGCGGCCGCGGCGAGCACGTATCACATCATGTTCTTAATCTGCATATCATTGGTGTCAGCACGACGATTTTACAAGCAAACCTTGATTTGGCAGGCTTTGCCGTCTCTGGTGGTTCTGCTTGTACCGCTGGTTCACTTGAGCCTTCGCATGTTTTGATGGCTTGTTTTGGTAAAAAGTCTCCGCGAGTTAATGAGTCAATCCGAATTTCTTTTGGGCGGTATAATACGGACGAGGAAGTAGTTGCTTTTGCGCAAGAATTATGTAAAATTGCCCATAAGGTACAAAAGTGATTGCTTTTTCTAGCAAGTTAACTTATTATAAGTAAGTGAGGTAAAATTATGGCAAATACAGTTATAATTAATGGCGACCAGCGTAAATTTACACTAAGTCCCGATTTAAAACTTTATGCGTTGATTGATGCCGGTTTTGTCAAAACCGTTAAGGGCAATTTCAATTATGAACATCCACTTTATAATGATTCTCCTTATGATGCACCAACTAAACTTAAAATGACAATTAACAAGGACATGACGCGGTTAACAATGGTGGTAACCGATCGCAGTGGCCTGCAAAAGGTAAATATTTTTAAGAACAAGCAATTAGCACAAACTGTAGAACTGTTAGACTATATTTTAAAAGATCTCGAAGAACGTAAAATTATTGTTCCAGTAAAGGATTGATGAAAGTTGACTGAAAAGAAGACAAGAGTCGTTGTCGGCATGAGTGGCGGCGTTGATTCATCTGTGTCTGCTCTTTTATTGAAGGAGCAGGGCTATGATGTGATTGGCGTCTTTATGAAAAACTGGGATGACACTGACGATGCCGGTGTTTGTACAGTAACTGAAGATTACGATGATGTTAAAAAAGTAGCAGATCAAATTGGCATTCCATATTATTCAATTAATTTTGAAAAAGAATATTGGCACCGTGTATTTGAGTACTTTTTAAGTGAATATAAAAAGGGTAGAACACCTAATCCAGACATTATGTGTAATAGTCAAATCAAATTCAAATCATTTTTGGAATTTGCATTGAACTTAGATGCCGATTATATTGCAATGGGTCATTATGCTAAAACCGTCACGGACGAAAACGGCGTTACTCATATGATGCGGCCAAAAGACGGCAATAAGGACCAAACTTACTTCTTAAGTCAACTTAGTCAAGAACAAATTAACAAGGTGATTTTTCCGTTAGCTAATTTGACAAAACCGCAGGTACGCGAAATCGCAATTAAGGCAGGATTAGCAACTGCTAAAAAGAAGGATTCGACCGGGATTTGTTTTATTGGTGAACGTAATTTTCGCAAATTCTTAAGCGAATTTTTGCCAGCCAAGTCAGGTAAGATGGTTACCGCAGATGGCAAGGTTGTTGGCGAGCATGCCGGCTTAATGTATTACACAATCGGTCAGCGCTCTGGCTTAGGTCTTGGCTCAACTAAGGAGTCAACTGATCCGTGGTTTGTTGTTGGTAAGGATTTAGCAAAGAATGAATTAATTGTTGAACAGGGGTACGACAGTGAACTGTTATACGCAACTAAGTTAGAAGCTAGTGGCATGTCATTCTTTACTGGTCAGCCAGATCATGATTTCAAAATTCATTGTAGCGCCAAGTTCCGTTACCGTCAGTGTGATGTTGGTGTGACGGTTGAATATCACGCAGAACAAAACACTGCTACAGTATACTTTGATGAGCCAGCTCGGGCAGTTACACCCGGTCAGGCACTCGTCCTTTATAACGGTGAGGAATGCCTCGGTGGTGGTAATATTGATGCCGCATATCAAGAAGAAAAGCAGTTACAATTAGTTTAATTTGATCTAAAAAAGGAAAGCATAATTTGCTTTTCTTTTTTTGTTTTGCTCTCATTAAATGATAAACTAGACAAGTAACAGCAATAGAAAAGAGATAAAATTACTGATGCAGATTTATTTTGTACGGCATGGAAAAACAGAGTGGAATCTTGAAGAACGGTTTCAAGGAGGACATGGGGACTCCCCGCTATTGTCACAAAGTTTAATTGATATTAAAAAGTTGGGTCAGCACCTAAAAAATATTAAATTTAGGGCAATTTATGCTAGTCCGCTAAAACGGGCCTTTAATACAGCGCAAGGAATTGATGATGCAATGAATGCTGAATTACCGGTGATTATTGATGAACGTCTGCGTGAATTTAACTTAGGTAAAATGGAAGGCATGCAATTTAAGGCAGCCGAGCAAAAGTATCCTACACAAGTTAATGACCTGTGGCATCATCCTGAGCGCTATGATGGGCACCAGATTAGTGGTGAAAATTACCCTGAAGTGATTGCTCGTGGTCAAAGCTTTGCCCGTGAAGTTGCGCAGAAATTTTCTAATCCAGATGATAAAGTTTTGGCAGTTAGTCATGGTGCTGCTTTGTCAGCAATTATGGGTGGTTTGTTAGGCTTTTCACTTAAAAATTTGCGCCAAAAGGGTAGCCTAAATAATACTAGTTTGACAATTTTATCTACCGATGACCAAGGCCAAACATGGCACTCATTAATTTGGAATGAGACCGACTTTTTAGACCGTAAACTTTCAGAAACGGATGCATTATAAATGGCGAAACAGGATAAGCGGCAAGCAGACATTGACCAAAAAATTCACCAATTAATAACCAAAATCGATCAACAGCCGCAAAAGGCGGATAATTATTTGCAACTGGCAACTTATTTACTAAATGAGGGTAGTTTTGCTCAAGCAACGCAATTATTGGAGCAGGCCAAGCAGGTAGTGAAAAAGCCGCAGGACTTAGATTATGATTTAGCGGTTTGCTATTACATGCAAGGAGATTTTGATAAGGCACTAACCTTGCTAGACCAAATTCCAAATGATGATTTAGTTTTATACCAAAAAGCACTAGTCTACCTCAAAATTGGGCAGCAGCAAAAAGCCTTGGCTTATGCGTTGACAATCAAGAAACTGGATAAGCGAGTACAAGAATTATTGGGCGATATTTGGCTTAGCCTGGGTCAATTAAAGGAAGCGCGCACTAGTTATGAGCAAATTCCACCAGCTGCTAGAAGTGCGAAAGTTAATTTCTTACTTGGAATTACGGTTTTGGAAGATGACCGCGAGAAGGCACAAGAATTTTTGCAAACAGCGAAAAAATTGGACCCGAAATATTATCAGCAGGCACTTGACCAGTATTCATCAATTCTTAAATTAGTTAAGGATAAGGGCAATAGTAATGACTGAATTTGTAGGCAAAATTAACGGAATTGTTTTTGAAAATAATCAGGATTTGTACAAAATTCTTGACGTGACGATTAGTGGCAAACTGGCTGATTATGACCGGGACGAAATTAAAGTCACTGGTAATTTCGGTGATGTGCAAATCGGTGGCACCTATCAGTTTTC
This sequence comes from Lactobacillus sp. ESL0677, assembly GCF_029392875.1. Lineage (NCBI taxonomy): Bacteria > Bacillati > Bacillota > Bacilli > Lactobacillales > Lactobacillaceae > Lactobacillus > Lactobacillus sp. ESL0677. The sequence goes on from NZ_CP113946.1 coordinate 924,632, forward strand.
AGGTAAATTGGTGGTTCATAATAAATTTGGCTTGCAGTTTCGCTGTGATCGTTATCAGCAGGCTCTGCCACATGAGGAGGGCAGTCTGAGCCGCTATTTGAGTTCAAGTAAGTTCCCTGGCATTGGTAAAAAAGCCGCTAATACAATTATTGCCGAATTAGGAGTCAATGCCTTGGCAGTGCTGAAGGACAATCCAGCCAAGATTGCTACATTGCCTTTAACGCAAAAACAAAAGGATAGTTTGCTTGCTGGCGTAAATTCGATGGATTCTTATTCAGAAATCATTTTGAAGTTGACCCAGTTTGGTTTGAATAAAAAGGTCGCTAGTCGTTTTTACCAAATCTATCATGGGGAAACACTGATTAAGCTGCAGGAAGATCCTTATGCCTCAATTGATGAGGTCACTGGTTATGCTTTTAGGAGTGCTGACCGCATGGGGCAAGAGCTGGGAATTCCAAATGATGATCCCCGCAGAATTAATGGTGCCATTTTTCAAGTTTTGCTTGATGAGCTAAGTAAAGAAGGTAACACCTACGTTAAATTGGCACAATTATTGACGGACACTAGTAAACTTTTGCAAATTAACCAGTTCGACCCAATTGCTAATTGTGTTAATCAACTCCAACATGACGGTAAAATTGTTGTTTCTGGCGAAAATGCGGCGCTGCAAAATATTGCACAAGCCGAAAATGATATTGCTTTAACGATGAAAAATTTAATTGAGCGGCGAGTTGAGCAAGATGAGGATGAGCAATATAGTGATCGCAGTGTTAATCAAGCAATTAAAAAGGCGGAAAAAGAGCTAAAAATCAAGTATGATGACACGCAAAAGGCAGCCATTAAAAATGCTTTAACTCACCCGATTTCGATTTTGACAGGTGGCCCCGGTACCGGTAAGACGACAATCATTAACGGAATTTTGCTGGCACTGCGCGATTTGGCAGAGATACCAGCTTCTGCGCTTTATAGCAGTGATCCACCGTTTCTATTGGCCGCGCCCACTGGTCGTGCTGCTAAAAGAATGGAAGAAATAACTGGCATTACTGCCAAGACAATTCACCGCATGTTAGGATTAGGCATTGGTGAAAATGATGAAGCCGACCTGAATGAGCTTAATGGTGAAATTTTAATCATCGATGAAATGTCCATGGTTGACATGTTCCTGTTTAAGCAGCTAATTTCAAGTATTAATCAAACTAAGCACGTTGTTTTTGTTGGTGATAAAGATCAGCTACCATCAGTTGGTCCGGGCAATGTCTTTAGTGATTTGATTAAATCAGCAGCGCTGCCAACGACTGTGTTAACGCAAATTCACCGGCAAGGTGATGATTCAAGTATTATTACCTTGGCTCATGATATTAATGAGGGGACTGATCAAGATGCCTTGTTCCAAAAGACAAAAAATTATTCCTTTATTTCTTGCCCGCCGTACGAAATTGGCCACGTGGTCAGTCAAATTGTTGAGCGTGCGCTAAAGAAATTTAAACCAGATGATATTCAAATTCTTGGGGCAATGTATCACGGCGAAGGCGGGGTTACTAACTTAAATAATTTGATTCAGGAAATTATGAACCCAGCTCAACCTGATAGCAAGTATCTTGAAGTCCATGATGAAATCTTTCGGATTGGTGACCGGGTTTTACAATTGCAGAATAACCCGGAAAAAGATATTTATAACGGTCAAATTGGGAAAATTGTTGCTATTGATTCTAAAAATACTCAAAAATGTATGACTGCTGATTTTGATGGTCGAGAAATCAATTTTAGTAAAAAAGACCTGTTTGACCTCACTCGTGCTTATGCCATCACAATTCATAAGTCACAAGGATCAGAATTTCCGTTGGTCATTCTAAATTTAACTATGCAAAATTATGTGATGCTCAAGCGTAATCTGTTATATACGGCAGTTACGCGGGCAGAAAAAAATTTGGTTTTAGTTGGTGATCCACGGGCTTATGTGATGGCACTCAATACATCGGGCAATGACCGAAGAACTGGTTTGACTGCCAAACTGCAAAAATTACTTGAGCAGGAGCCTGATAAAACTGCCGGTGAACAAGTTGTTGCTGAAGCTTCGACTAAAGAGCAAAATAGTGAGCCGAAGGATTATATTTTGACACCAGAACTGATTTATTCTGGTGAAATTGATCCGATGATTGGTATGCGCGGCATTAAATTGGTGTCACGCACATAAAATAGAGGTAAGTAATGGTAAAAGAACTAACAAAGCCGGTGCAACTTAAACAAGCAATTGGCGATTGGATTGCAAATCACACTGGTATTATCGCCGTTAGCAGCGATACTTGGGAAGTAGCGACGACTGCAATTGATTCCTATGGTGATACAGTTTATTGTTTTGTCCAACAAGTTGGCGAGGATTACTTAGTAACCGACGATGGGCGGATTTTATTTAAACTTGATCCCGGAATTAGTGACGCGGATTTATTTGAAACAACCGCTGAGATTGCTTTAGGGGCGGGCTATGATTTCAATGAAAAAACTTGTGAAATTTCCGTTCAGGTTAAACAGGAAAACTTGGCTCAGGCAATTATAAAATTAGCGCAGCTGCAAGTTGCTATTTCATATTTAGGTTAAAAAAGCGATGGCAGTTTAAGTTAGTGTTGTGCCAAATTTATTTTTTGCGTTTGGTTGCGGTTACCTTGATTTTGATGCTTGACATTTATACCAGAAGGGGCAAAATTAACTTTATGAAATGAGGTAATAAAAATTAATAAGCAGAAAATTGGGTTAGTATCACTAACTCTTTTGTCATTAGGTTCGATTATTGGCTCGGGTTGGCTATTTGGTGCCGGAGAGGGTGCACATTTAGCGGGACCTGCGGCCATTTTTTCTTGGCTAATTGGTGCCGTTATCATGGGATTTATTGCCATTGTTTATACTGAAATGGGGACAATGTTTCAGCAGAGTGGGGGCATGAGTCGGTTTGCACAATACACTCACGGGTCACTGCTGGGATTCATTGCTGCGTGGGCTAATTGGGTTTCACTTGAGACAATTTTGCCAATTGAAGCCGTGGCTGCAGTTCAATATTTAAGTTCATGGCCATGGCCGTGGGCCCGCGGTTTTCACCAATTAATGCATCACGGACAAATCACGGGACTAGGTCTATTAGTGGTGTTTGCTTTTATGGGCATTTTTACATGGATTAATTATTATTCCGTTAATTTGATGGCGCGTTTTTCCAATACCATCACGTGGTTTAAAATTATCATTCCAACTTTAACCTTTATTTTGCTGTTGATGTCAGGCTTTAATGCACATAACTTAGCGTTGACAACTACAAATTGGTTTCCTAACGGGACAGCGCCGATTTTAACGGCAACTACTAGTGCAGGGATAATTTTTTCTTATGATGCGTTCCAAACGGTTATTAACTTAGGGAGCGAAATTGAAAATCCGCAGAAAAATATGCGGCGAGCGATTATTATTTCACTGGGATTAAGTGCGTTATTATATACGCTATTACAATTTACGTTTGTAGCCAGTATGCCGCACCACTTGATTCAGGTAAAAGGCTGGTCAGGAATTAATTTTAGTTCACCATTTGCTCAATTGGCAGTGTTATTAGGACTTAATTGGTTATCTATTTTGTTATATATCGATGCGTTTGTGTCACCGTTTGGTACAGGAATTGCGTTTATGGCAACAACGAGTAGATCACTTGCCGCAATGGCTGAAAATCGTCATTTACCACAATTTTTAACTAAATTAGATGCTAAATATCACACGCCGCACAAGGCAATGCTGGCAAGTTTGATTGTTAGCATCATTCTTGTAACCTTGTTTCCAAATTGGGGTCAGCTGGCAAGCGTGATTGCCACTTCTACTTTAATTGCGTATTTAACTGGACCGGTTTCGACAGCGGCCTTGCGTAAGTTAGCACCGAAGTTTAACCGCCCGATTAAGTTACGTCACTTGAAGGTATTGGCACCCATCACCTTTGTTTTAACGAGTTTAGCAGTTTACTGGGGCCAGTTTCCAACCACTTGGGAAGTAATGCTGGTCATTTTGGCAGGGATGCCAATTTATGCTTATTATGAGTGGAAGAATAACGATCATCAGTTTAAGCAAGCTCTCCGTGGTAGCTGGTGGCTAATTTGTTACCTAATAATGATGGCTGGGCTGTCTATTTTGGGTGCTAAAGAATTTGGCGGACTTAATTGGCTGCATTATCCCTGGGATTTGGTAATTGTGGTGATAATTAGCATCGGCTTTTACTATTGGGGTGTCCATAGTGCTTATGCTGGTCCTGATTTAGAACGAGCTGCACAAATTAATCAAAAAGCTCAAATAGAAGAATAACCAAAAAACGTTTTCGTGACGATTAATCACGAAAACGTTTTTTACTTTAATAGATTAAAATGACTGACCTTTAATTTTAAATTAAAGGGTCGCTGGTATATTTCTTCACCGTCTACTTGCGCAAATTCTTTTTGCTCAGTCTTAACAATTATTTCCTTAGCTTCAATGTAATGAAATTGCGGATCAGTAACATGAGAACCATCCTTAAGCAAATGATAGAGCAGATTGATTAGTTTAGGAATGCTAAACTTTTCGATAACAATCGTATCGATCTGGTGGCTTGTAATCTTAGCACTTGGCAATAGCGGGAAGCCACCGCCAAAGTAGGGATGATTAGTAGTAGTTACTAAAAAGGCGTCATCAAATTGCATTTTATTAGTTGCACTGCGAACTTCTACACTAAAGATGTTTTGCCTGCGCAGAGCACGTAAAATGTTAGCACCGTAAATTAGTTTACCCTTATTTATTTTGTTAAGCATTTCTTTTAATTTTGAGTGGTTGCTAAAATGATTAACATAAGCATCAAAGCCAATACCAAAGCTATTGGCGAAGTAACTGGTTTGATCTTTATAGCCAGCTAGTTGGAACTGGCCGCAGTCAATTTGCTTAGGTGTTAAATTCTTTTGTAAGCTTGCTAGCAATTTTTCCGGATTAGTTGTCAATTTAGCAGCTCGAGCAAAATCATTACCGGTACCAGCAGGTAAGTAGGCAAAAGGGGTTTCGGGATTAGCAGAGCGCTTAATACCATTTAATACTTCATTAAGCGAGCCGTCGCCGCCAATAATTAATAAGACATCACTTGAAGAATGCTTTTTGTCACTATAATCTTGGGCCAGCTTAATTAATTCACCGGCGTAGGTACTTTTTTGAAAGTTAAAATTAATATTAGCATCAATTAGTAGTTGTACTAATTTGCTAAAACTTTTTTTACCTTGGCCGTTACCAGCTATTTCGTTAACCAGCAGGTGTAATTTCATTTTGGTATTCATCTTTATATACTAAAAAAGCCCTAACGGGCTTTTTATTATTTCTTTTCAACAATCATTGGCAAAATCATTGGCCGTCTCTTGGTTCTTGAATATAAAAAGTCAGAAAGATTTTCAACAATTGCCTTACGGATAATGCTATCCTTAGGATGATCAGTCTTATCCATTTCTGATTTAAGTACGTGATAGATATGTTTTTGAGCCTGACTGATTAAGTCAGTTGACTCACGCATATAGACAAAGCCACGGCTTAAAACATCGGGTCCAGCTAAAACTCGCTTGTGCTTGTAATCAACGGTTGCAACTGCAACTACTAAGCCCTCTTCAGATAGAACCTGACGGTCATGGACAACGACGTTGCCAACATCAGCAGTTCCTGAAGTATCAACATAAACATCGCCTGCTGGAATATGACCAGCAATTCTGGAACCTTCGGGACCGAAGCAGAGTACTTCACCGTTTTCCAAAACAAAAGTATGGTCTGCTGGCACCCCAGCAGCTTGTGCTAATTCTGTATGGATTACTTGCATGCGGTACTCGCCGTGAACCGGAATCATATATTGCGGGTGGGTCAAGCGAACCATCATTTTTAGTTCTTCTTGACCACCATGACCAGAAGTATGAACGTTATTAACCCGGCCGTGAACAATATTAGCGCCGCCTTCCATCAACTTATTGATTAGGTGGTTAACGCTCAAAGTATTCCCAGGAATTGGATTAGACGAGAAGATAATTGTATCTCCGGGCTGCAAACTGATTTGTCTGTGAGTACCATTAGCAATTCGTGAAAGGGCAGCTAATGGTTCCCCTTGCGAGCCAGTACATAAAATCATGGCCTGATCAGCTGGTGTATGGTTAATTTCATTGGCATCGACAATTAATCCTTCGGGAACATTCAGATAGCCAAGGTCGATACCATTTTGCACGCCATTTTCCATACTACGGCCGAAAATGGCCACCTTACGTCCCGTATCAATGGCAGCTTGAATAGCTGTTGATACGCGATAAAGGTTAGAAGCAAACGTGGCAAAAATAATTCGCCCGTGAATCCCGGTAATAATGTCGTGCAGCGATTTCGCTACAAAACGTTCAGACTTGGTAAACTGGGTAACTTCTGCGTTAGTCGAGTCGGAAAGAAGGGCTAAGACGCCATCTTTGCCTAATTTAGCCATCTTTTGAAAGTCTGGAGCTGGTTGGTTCATTACTGGGGTTAAGTCGAACTTAAAGTCACCAGTAAAGACAACTGCACCAAGTGGCGTATGAACAGCAATTCCTAAGGTGTCAGGAATTGAGTGGGTGGTTCTGAAGAATTCAACGGATAACTTCTTGAATTTGAGGACAGTGTCTTCGTGTTCCTCGTGAAGTTCGGTTGTTCTTAAGATACCATGTTCTTCAAGCTTGCCCTTAATCAAGGCCAAGGCAAACGGAGTAGCGTAAACCGGAATTTCTGGAATTTTTTCTAGTAAAAACGGGATACCACCAATGTGGTCTTCGTGACCGTGACTGACAACTAACGCCTTAATTTTCTTGCGATTCTTAACTAAGTAAGAATAGTCAGAAATAACGTAGTTAATCCCCAGTAAATCATCTTCTGGGAACTTAATCCCGCAATCCATGATGATAATTTCATCTTGATATTGAACACAATACATATTTTTGCCGATTTCGTGCAACCCCCCGATTGCAAAAACGGCAACTTCATTATTTTTAATGCGCACGAAAACTACTTCTTACTCTCAAACGACGTTAATTTAAAATCAGCGTGTTCTTTTTCGTAATCTAATGAATTACCTGCGAGTTCTTGGATGAGTTCGATGTTGTAGGGGGTATTTTCCTCAACCAATGTCCGGGCACTGACCATGTTGTCAGCTTCCATATAAAGAGTTTCGGTTGTTTCTCTACGTGGGTTAACAACCTTGTCTTTTTGATACAAAACTTTGTAGATCATCTTTGTATTCTCCTATTCAGTTATAAAAACGTTCTTAAGATGAATATTTGCAAAAATATTCAATAGCTAATAAAAATTCTACCATAATTGCAATGGCAAGTATAGAAACAAGTTTTAAATAGTTAAGCAAAAAAGCCGTCAAACAGGCATTGGCGGCTTCTTTGTCTCTAACTTAACTAATAAATAACGACTGTGTCTTCATCTAACTTAAATGGGTCTTGCTTGTTGATCCGGTCATAAAAGAGGTGACCACGCAAGTGCTCAATTTCGTGAGAAGCAACAATTGCTGGATAATCCTTTAAGCGAATGGTCTTTTCCTCACCATCAACAGTATAATAATGAATCTTTAACTTATCGGGACGGGGCACATAACCATCAATTACCTTGTCAACGCTTAGGCAGCCTTCGCCTTCACTCAGGCAGGCTTGGCGGACTGATTCGGACAAAATTTCAGGATTAACAAAAGTTTCCTTAAAAATAATTTCGTTCTTTTCATTTGGTACAAGCAGTGAGGCCATTTGGACACTTTCGCCGACTTGAGGTGCAGCCAGACCAACACCCGCACGTAATTGGTGCTTTTTGGCAATTTTAGGATCTTGCGAATTAATTAGGTATTCCATCATTTCGTCAGCTAATTGGCGATAGTGGTCACTAAGTGGAAAAGTCAACGGCTGTGCCACTTTACGCAATACTGGATTACCGTCGCGGGTAATATCTTTCATTAAAATCAATTGAATTCACTCTTTCATCTAAAAGTTATACTTATATTTTTACCATAAATCTGGTTTAATTGTCTGACTTTTATTCTATAACACTTTTCAATTTTGAAAAAGAGGGTTAAACGTTGACCTGCATATACTTAGGTGGTAAAATCAATGAGCGTAACTACACAGATATTAAAACACTTCGATCAGCATGTTTTAAGCATGCCGCCGAAACTGTGACAAAGTCACAGTTTTTTTATTGAGGAGTGGAGGAGGAATACTTTTGTCAGAAAAAAGAAGAGACGATATTAGAAATATAGCTATCATAGCTCACGTTGACCACGGTAAGACAACTTTGGTTAACCAATTATTGAAGCAATCCGACACTCTACCTGAGCATATGGCTTTGGAAGACCGGGCAATGGATTCAAACGATATTGAACGTGAACGTGGTATTACTATCTTATCTAAGAATACTGCAGTTAAATACCACGATACTACAATCAACATTTTGGATACGCCGGGACACGCCGACTTTGGTGGTGAAGTTGAGCGAATCATGCACATGGTTGATGGGGCATTACTTTTGGTTGATGCCTACGAAGGTACAATGCCGCAGACTCGTTTCGTGCTGAAAAAGGCTTTGGAAGCTGGTGTTAAGCCAATCGTTGTTATCAACAAGATTGACCGCCCAGGTGCTCGTCCTAAGCAAGTAATGGATGAAGTATTGGAACTCTTCATTGAATTAGGTGCTAACGATGAACAGCTTGACTTCCCAGTTGTTTATGCTTCAGCTTTGAATGGAACTTCTTCATACGAAGCTGATCCAGCAACTCAAAAAGAAACAATGGCTCCAATTTTTGATACCATTCTTAAGGCAATTCCAGCTCCACTTGACAACGTTGATGAACCATTACAATTCCAAATCACAATGCTTGATTGGGATGACTATGTTGGTCGTATTGGTGTTGGTCGTATTTACCGCGGCCAAGTTAAGGTTGGCGACAACATCACTGTTATGAAGCGTGATGGCTCGACCCAAAACTTCCGCGTTACTAAGCTCTTTGGTTTCTTTGGCTTGAAGCGTAACGAAATTAAGGAAGCTAAAGCTGGTGACATTATTGCAATCAGTGGAATTAACGACATCTTTGTCGGTGAAACAATTGCTTCAGCTGAACATCCAGAGGCATTACCATTACTTAAGATTGATCCACCTACTTTGCAGATGGACTTTGTTGCTAGTGACTCACCATTTGCTGGTCGTGAAGGTGATAAGGTTACCCCTAAGAAATTGGAAGACCGTTTGATTAAGCAAACTCGGACCGATGTTTCTTTGAAGGTTGAACCAACCGACCAAATTAACGCTTGGACTGTTTCTGGTCGTGGTGAACTTCACTTGTCAATCTTAGTTGAAGAAATGCGTCGTGAAGGCTTTGAATTACAACTTTCACGGCCAAAGGTTATTTACCGTGAAGTTGATGGTACAATGTGTGAACCATTTGAAGCTGTTCAAGTTGATACTCCAGATGAATACGTTGGTTCAGTTATTGACTCCTTATCACAAAGAAAAGGTGAGATGCAGAACATGACCTCAACTGGTAACGGTCAAACTCGTCTTGACTTCTTAGTACCATCTCGTGGCTTGATTGGTTACAACAACGAATTTATGTCACAAACTGGTGGTTACGGAATTATGAACCACAGTTTTGACTCATACAAGCCAATTGTTAAGAACTGGGAACCAGGTCGAGTAAACGGTGCTTTGGTTTCAATCAGTCAAGGTAAGTCAACTACATACTCATTGCAAACTGTAGAACAACGTGGTCAATTATTTATCGGTGCCGGTGTTGAAGTTTACGAAGGAATGATTGTTGGTCAATCTTCTCGTGATCGTGATATTGCCGTTAACGTTATTAAGGGTAAGAACTTAACTAACACTCGTGCTGCTGGTAAAGACCATGCTGCTGCTATCCATGCGCCAAAGAAGTTGACTTTGGAAGAAGCAATTGAATTCTTAAATGAAGATGAATATTGTGAGGTTACTCCTGAATCAATCCGTCTTCGCAAGAAGATTTTAAACACTTCAGAACGTCAAAAGGCTGACAAGAAGCGTAACCGTAACTAATCAAAGTTTAACAAATTCAAAAAAAGAGCATTCACCTAATGAAGTGGTGCTCTTTTTGCTTTATAATAAAAGCAGGTTTTTACTCTGAAGGAGAGGCTATCCGTGCGTGAGAAAATACACCATTTGAATTACAATATTTTAGTTCCATATTTGTTACTGATTGTTATCGGAATCATTATGGTTTATTCGGCAAGTTCTGATATTTTGCTGGTAAATGGTTTTAAGCCGTCAGTTTATGGTGTTAGGCAAGCGGAGTATGCTGTTGCCGGACTAGTCTTTGCCTGTTTGTTTTTAGGACTAAGACTTGAAAATCTTAAAAGTGCCAAGTTCGTTGAGTGGTTTTTGGGAATTAGCATGTTATTGCTCGCTTACTTGATTGGCTTAAAAATCATCAGGGGTTCGGCAGCCGCCGTTAATGGGGCTGTTGGTTGGATTGACTTAAAGGTTATCAAAATTCAACCACTGGAAATTGCCAAATTAGCCTTAGTTGTTTACCTTGCCTTTATTTTAGACCGACATGATGGTGCTTTTAGACTTGGTCATATTATCGAAAATCTGTCACGGCCAGCATTTCTAGCGGTAATCATGATGTTTTTGGTATTACTTGAACCGGACTTTGGGGGAACTGCAATCTTAGCAATGATTGTGATTGTGATGTTTGCGATGTCAGGTATTCCTGCCAAAATAGCAGTATTTTGGCTAGTTGGTATTGGTGTTGGTGTCTTTTTACTGGTGGCATTAGTGGTGCACTGGAATCCAAAATTCTTACAAACTAGTTATCAATATCAACGCTTTATGTCGTTTTTACACCCGTTTCAATTGCAGCAAAAGGGTGGCGCGCAGCTTGTTAATTCCTACTATGCAATTCATAATGGTGGCCTGTTTGGTGTTGGTCTTGGTAATAGTATGCAAAAGCGCGGTTATTTACCAGAGCCATACACAGACTTTATTTTGTCGATTGCGGCTGAGGAACTTGGTGCAGTTGGCGCAATTGTTATCGTTGGTCTAATCTTTTACTTAATGTGGAGTATTATGGATGTTGGCATTCATGCCAAGTCCCAGTTTGATGCCTTGATTTGTTTTGGCGTGGCCACGATTATTTTTACAGAAACTTTATTTAACGTTGGTGCGGTACTGGGCCTTCTTCCAATTACGGGGGTGACCTTACCGTTTATTTCTTATGGTGGGTCATCAATGATTGTCCTTTCCGCATCGATTGGCTTAGTACTTAACGTGGCAGCTAATGAAAGAATGGAGAAGGAGCGTGAAGAATGAGTATTAATCAGGACTTACAGGACACTCCTGTGACTGAGAGACAGGGCCTAATTGTCTACCTTGATTCGGTTAGTAACCAATACAAGTTACGGCATTATGGCGATATTGTCTATTTTTCTAAAAAAATGTGTTACTGCGTTTTATATACTGATCAAAAAGAAATTGATCAGGTAATCCAAAAGTTAAATTCACTCGATTTTGTTAAAAAAGTTGAAAAATCAAGTGAAGAAAATTTGGATTTATCAAGCAGTCATATTGAACAACAAATTACCGAGATGGCGCAAGCCGCAGAAGATAAACTATTAAAAGAACAAGAAAAATTGGAACATCTATCATGAGAATTATTTCTGGCAAATATGCTAAACGCAATTTATTTACGTTAAAAAGCCAAAAGACAAGACCAACGAGCGATAAGGTTAAGGAATCGTTGTTTAATAGCCTGGGGCAATTTTTCTCCGGTGGGCAAGTGCTTGACCTGTATGGCGGCAGTGGTGCCTTAGGAATTGAAGCAGTGTCACGGGGGTGTGACCATGCAACAATAGTTGATATTAATTACGCGGCTGTAGAAATTATTCGCAAAAATGTTGCGCTTACTAAGGAAGAAAATCGATTTTCGGTTTATAAAATGTCTAGTAGTGTTGCGCTTAAGAAATTGGCGCAGGATGAGAAGCAGTTTGACCTAGTGTTTTTAGATCCGCCATATGCTAAACAGCAAATTGCAAAAGATATGCAAAAGATGGCAGAACTAGACTTGTTAACACCAGAGGCATTAATTGTTGCAGAGACCGATGATGAGACTAGTTTAGGTGGCATTGCTAATTTTGCCTTAATTAAGGAGCATCATTTGGGCAAAACGATTGTCCGCTTTTATCGGAGGGAAGAGTAATGACAGCTGCATTGTTTCCGGGGAGTTTTGACCCAATTACCAATGGTCATGTTGGCGTTATCAAGCAGGCTGCGGGGATGTTTGATAAGCTGTACGTGGTGGTAATGACTAATATGGCCAAGAAATATTTGTTTACCGTTGATGAGCGGGTTGCTTTTGCTCAGGATGCGTTAAAAGACTGCCCTAATGTTGAGGTTTTAAAACGGCCAGAAGATTTAACAGTTAATGTTGCTCGTGAATTGCATGCAAAGGCAATTGTTCGCGGCGTGCGCAACAGTTCCGACTTTTTGTATGAGCAGGAAATCGCAGCGATGAATAAAAAAATGGTACCAGATGTGGCAACAGTTTTGTTATTTACTAAACCAGAAGATAGTTTTGTTGCCTCAAGTATTATCAAAGAAGTTGCCCATTTTCATGGCGATATTAGTGCTTTTCTGCCTAAAATGGCGGCTGAAGCTGTAAAACAAAAGTTGGGATAGAGTTATGACAAAAGAGCATCAAAATCCGTCACAAGGCAAAAGAAGACTACGCAACTGGCTATTTGGAATTATTTTTCTCGTGTTAGTAGTTGTTGGTCTAAGTTGGCCAACTAATTATTACCTAGAAATGCCGGGCGAAGCTGTTTCTACCGGTCAATTTGTGAAAAGTAGTCAACATACACCCAATAATTTATATTTAGTAACAGTGAGTGAAACCAGTCAGCCAGCAACGGTGTTGCAATATTTATGGAGCTATACGCAAAAATATACAACGCGAATACCGAGTTCTGAATTACTTGGCGGGCAAACCAATAGCCAATATCAAGAATTGCAGAATTGGTTTATGGAAACCAGCCAGCAAAATGCAATTTACTATGCTGCCAAAAAAGCTGGTCTAAAGCCGCAACTTAATTACAAGGGCGTCTATGTGATGCAAGTTCAGAAACAGTCGAGTTTTAAGGATAAATTGCAGGTTGGCGATACTGTTCTTGGGGCTAATGGTCACCGCTTTAAATCAACCGAAGAAATGATGCAGTATCTGCAAAAGCGGCCGCTTCACTCGCAGGTTAAAATTATGGTGCTGCGTGAAGGTAAAAAGCAGTTTTTTACCGGTAAGATTGTGAAAGTGGCAGGGACTGGTAAGCCTGGAATTGGCATTCAGCTAGTTGAACATGTTCAGGTAACCACTAAACCGCGATTGACAATTGACGCAGGTGAAATCGGTGGCCCGTCGGCTGGTCTGATGTTTACGTTAACCAGTTATGAAACTTTTACGGGCCGTCAACTGGCTCAAGGACATAAGATTGCTGGTACTGGGACAATTGCACCCAGTGGTAAGGTAGGCATTATTGGCGGGGTTGATAAGAAGGTTGTCGCCGCCGATAGAGTTGGTGCCGAAATCTTTTTTGCGCCGACCGATACAACTGGTGTTAAAAAGTCAGCTAGCAATTATGTAGTTGCTAAGAAGACAGCACGCGCAATTCATTCAAAGATGAAAATTGTTCCCGTTAAGACCTTTACTGATGCACTCAATTATTTAAAACAACATTATTAATTAAAAAGTCCAGAAAAAATTCTGGGCTTTTTTGCGTATTTAATAATTGAGGTGAAAAAACGTGAATTGGGAACAAATTAAAGATTTTATTTTGGAACATAAACAGTATTTTTTGGTTGGATTAGTTGTTATTGGGATTGCTCTTTGGACTTATCAAGGAAGTGGTCAAAATAATACGGCTACCGAATTTACTGAAGATTCGCAAACAGAGCAAAAAAGCGCATCAGTTAAAAGTGCAGCTAAGGATGTTAATAAAACCAGCGCACAGGAGGAGCCAGCGAAACCGAAAAATGTCACTTGTGATATTTCTGGAGCTGTTAGACATCAAGGTGTCTATACCTTAAAGGCTGGTGCAAGAATGCAAGAACTGATTGAAGCTGCTGGCGGGGCTGCTAGTAACGCACAATTAAAGCAGGTCAATCGCGCGTTAATCTTGCAAGATCAGGATAAGGTTCATATTCCATATCGGGGTGAAAAAATTAAGGCTGATGAAATTGTAGTATCAATTGGTGGCAGTTCTGCAGCAGCCACTACTTCAGATGATTCTGGCAGTTCAACTACTTCTGATAAGTCTGGAGCCAAAGTTAATTTGAATACAGCAGATGCCCAAGGACTGCAGCAGCTTAACGGTATTGGTGAGAAAAAGGCGGAGCAGATAATTGCTTACCGTCAAAAAAATGGTAATTTTAAAAAGATTGAAGATTTAAAGCAGGTTTCAGGAATTGGCGACAAAACTTTTGCGGCGCTCAAAGACCAACTGGCAGTCTGAATTATTAACACCCGGATTTTTCTTATTAACGGCGCTGCTGGGTGTTGACCTAAGTTTTGGATTTTACCAAAGTCGCGGCTTCTTACAGCAATTAACCTGGATATTATTAGCGTGCTACTTGGGTTTACTACTTTTGCAAAAATTCGGTACCTTAAAGTGGGTAGTTGTTATCTTGCTAGTAGTAGGAATGATTGATGCTTTTTTACATAATTCTAAAACTAATTTTGTTTTAACCGAAGATGCAGTAATTAAAATCTATCCGGATCAAGTTAAGGTTGATGATGATTGGCTATCTGGAATTGGTAGTGCCAAAACTGGTAAAGTTTTAGTCTCGGGAACGATAACTAACCAGCAGATTAAGCAACTTAATCAAGGCCAGCCCGTTTACTTGTCAAGCTTAGTAGGTGAAGTTAAGCCAATTACGCCAGCAACTAATTACGGCCAATTTGATTCACGTCAGTATTATGCCGGCAAAAATATTTGGCAGCAAGTTAAATTTAAAAGTTGCCGGATGCAAACTAAGACTGGCAATTTGAGCGATTATTTTCATTATCTAAGGTTTGAATTACAATCTTATTTTCGCAAAATGCCACGTATTTTGGGCTTTTTCAGTAGCGAATTACTCTTAGGAGAAAATCCAAATCAGGATAACCAGCAAATCTTAGATAATTATCGTGACCTCGGTGTCATCCATATTTTAAGTATTTCGGGATTGCACGTTGGAATCTATGCGTTGCTAATCAGTACTTTATGTTACTACCTGAAATTTACTGAAGAAGAAACTTTCGTCTGCTGCTTGGTTATCTTATTAGGTTGGGTGTTTTTAAGTAATGGTCAGGCAGGCTTTGTGCGTGCTAGTTTAACTTATCTCTTAGGGAAATTTTTCAGTTTTAAAGGTTGGCAAATAAAGCATTTTGATTTATTAGGCTTAACTTGTTTAGTACATTTGCTAGTCAATCCCCGTTTAATGATGGGAGTTAGCGCTATTTTAACTTATACATTAGCGCTCGGCTTAGAAATGACCGATAAAATGACCGATTTCAAACAGTCGGCCATGCTTAACTTACTATTAACCCCATTGTTATTAGTTTATTTCTTTCAATTTAACTTGTTGACGGTTCTGTTTAATATGTTAATCGTGCCGTACTTCAACTGGGTGGTAATGCCGCTAACCTTTATTAATTTGGTGGTATTTAGCTGGCAGCCTAATATATCCAAAATATTTGAAGCTGCTTTAAATTATGGCGAGCAATTAATCGGTAAATTATCAGCAACTAAGATAGGACTATTAACTTTTGGTAAGATTAACTGGTGGCAATGCTTGTTTTTGCTAGTGCTAACGGCAATAATATTGGCCAATGTCAATGAAAAAGTTAGAATGCTTGGGCGCAATCGTAAACTAGCTGCTGGTCTTGGTTTAACCTATTTGGTTATCTTAATTACGATTCATTTTCCGCTTACTGGTCAAGTAACTTTCATTGATGTTGGTCAAGGTGACAGCATTTTGATTACAACGCCACTTTGGCGTCACGTCTATATGATTGATGTTGGTGGTAAGCTGAATTTTGGCGGTAAAAAATTAACGCCGCAAGTCAATAAAATAACTATTCCGCTTTTGAAAGCTGAGGGCATTAGTCAAATCGACGGGCTCTTTGTTTCGCATCAAGACGCGGACCACGTTGGCGATTTAGGACCTTTTCTGGAACAAATGAAAGTTAAAAAGTTGTATATGGCACAAGGATTGATCAATAATCCATCTTTTCAAAAGCGGATTAGCGGTAGAATTGCTAAAAACCAGATTGTTCAATTGCTGGCAGGGATGACTGTTCCAGGGCCGTTACCGTTTCATGTTGTTTATCCCTTTAAGCCGGGACTAGGAACCAATGATGATTCCTTATCTTTGACTTTTACATTGGCAGATAAGAGATGGCTCTTCACTGGCGACTTGGGTCAGAGGGGTGAGCAGGAAATTATGGCGAAATACGGGCTGCATGCTGATTATTTTAAATTAGGACATCATGGTAGTAAGACTGCCTCAAATCCAGAATTTCTACAAAAATTGCACCCAGCAATGGTCTTTATTTCTGCTGGTCGTGATAATCGTTTTGGCCATCCACATCCAGAGACGTTGGCGACGTTAGAGGCGCAACATATACCGTGGGCTTCAACCCAAGACTGTGGTATGATTACATGGACTTATGGCAAACTAATCAAGCCTAAATTAACACGTTTTATCCCGGTGAATAACAAATGACATTACTTTCCTTATTTAAAAATTCCAATAATAGTAATTCCCAAACATTAATTTTGGGTGAAGATAGCTTTTTAAATGATTATTTAGCTCGTTCTTATACGCATGAAGAACGGTTTAGTGACCTTGAGCGAATCAGCATTGATTGTGAAAGCGATGGCCTTGATGAATTGATTGCGAACTTAACCGAATCAAGTTTATTTAGCCAGCAAAAAATTATCACAGTTAAAAATCCGTTTTTCTTAACGGCTAAAGTTCCTAAAAAAATGCAAAAGCAGTTGGAGCAACTGCAGAAAATTTTCTCTAACTTGCAGCAGCTGGATGACATTGTTGTCTTAGTGGCTTCCTATGAGAAAGTTGACCGCCGAAAGAAATTAACTAAAACTGTTTTACAGCAGTGCAATGTCGTTGAAACCAAGGTGAAAACCTACGAAGTTGGTGCGATAACTAAGGCGTTGATTGCCGCAGAAGGCTATCAAATTTCGCGTACTGGACTGCAGCTATTGCTGCAGCGTAGTGACCAGGTGCTTGACACCATTTTAGGCAATTATAATAAGCTGAAAATGATTGCAGTTGATGGCAAAATCACTGAACAAGCAATTGAGCAAAATGTTGACTTGTCATTTGCTCAAAATGTTTTCGCTATTTTAGAAGCAGCACTAAAGCGTAACTATCAAGAGGCAATTAGTCGACTTGACAATCAATTGCGCGAAGGTAGTAATCCAATTCAGTTGTTAGCTGTTTTTGAAAATCAGTTGGAATTAATTTTAGCGGCAAAAATTTTACAAAAGCGGGGGAGAAATGAGTCACAAATTGTTAAGGAGCTAGGCGTTCATCCTTACCGGGTAAAATTGGCGCTGAGTAATCGTTTAGCGCTTAAAAAATTACTGAACTTACTTGAAGAGGTAATTAAGCTAGACTTTAATTACAAAAACGGTCAGTATCGTGAAGACAACTTTCTAAAATTATTTATTTTGAATGTATAAAAAAGACAAGAATCATGATGATTCTTGCCTTTTTTATTTGTTAGTCAATAAATATTGGGCTAACTACTTAGCCAATTTAGCCAAACGACTCTTATCACGGCTAGCCTTGTTCTTATGAATAAGACCCTTTGAAGCGGCCTTGTCCAAAGCACGAGCAGCAGCAATGTGTAATTCGGAGGCGTCTTCAGCACCGGCTGCTTGAGCAGTCTTGAACTTCTTAACAGCAGTTCTTAACTGGTTCATTTGAGCGGCGTTACGCTTTCTTGCAGCATCTTGAGTTTTAACACGTTTGATAGCTGATTTGATTTGTGGCATGAGATTCACCTCCATTGATCGTAATTTTACTTAATTGATTATACTGGAGAATAATCTCAGATGCAAGATAATTTATACTTGCTTTTTAAAAAAATAATCTGTATTATACTATTGTTGTGAACCGTTAACGCTGTTTGCACGCTCACACCTGACGGTTAACGTTGTTAACGGCAATTATTTTAGTGAAAGGTGAAAAAATATTATGGCAATTTCAAAAGCTGAAAAAGACGAAATCATTAAGAAGTATGCAACTCACGAAGGCGATACTGGCTCAACTGAGGTTCAAGTTGCTATCTTGACAACAGATATCAATAACTTGACTGAACACATGAAGAGTCACTCACATGATCACCACTCTTACGTTGGTTTACTGAAGAAGATTGGTCACCGTCGTAACTTACTTCGTTACTTACAAGATAACGATATTAATCGTTACCGTGAATTAATCAAGAAGTTAGGTTTACGTCGTTAATTGCAAATATGATAAAAAAGTCAGCTCGCTTAGAACTGGCTTTTTTATTTTTGTCATCATTACTTTTTATGCTAAAATTAACAAAGATACTTTTTACGTTGTGATCGCAATGATCCATAAAATAACAACTGAATAGCAATAGAAAAGGAAGTATAATGGCTGATCAAGTTAAAATAATGATTTTGAGCGGCGTACGCGAACAAGGAAAAGACATGTTTGCCGTTCAAGTCAATGATGAAATTTTTGTCCTTGATGCAGGATTGAAGTATCCTGATAGTTCTTTGTTTGGAATCGATTTGGTTATTCCCGATCTTGATTTCTTTGAGCAATATGGCGATCAGGTTGTCGGCATCTTTTTGACGCACGGACACGCCGATTCTATCGGTGCCTTACCATATATCTTGCGAGATTATGATATCCCAGTATTTGGGTCACAATTAACAATTGAGCTGGCTAAGATCAAGGTTAAGCGGGTTAATAAGCGCTGTAAAAACAGCTTATTCCATACAATTGATGCGGAAACCGAAATTGATTTTAAGAACGCTAATATTTCGTTCTTCCATACAACACATTCAATTCCAGATTCATTGGGAATTGATGTTCATACACCAGCTGGTGAAGTTGTCTACACGGGGGACTTTAAGTTTGACCCATCGGCAGCACCAAATTATCGCACTGATATGGATCGACTTGCCGAAATTTCGCAAAAGGGAGTTTTAGCGCTTTTAAGTGATTCTTCAAATGCAGAAGCATCATTTCCAAATAATTCTGAGCAGAGCATTGGCGACTATGTTACCAATGTTTTCCGCAATACCGAAGGGCGCATTATTGTTGCTGCCAAAGCATCGAACATTATTAGAATGCAGGAAGTATTTAATGCCGCTCAGCAAACGGGTAGACGCGTTTTATTAACGGGTCGTGATGTCGCTAAAATTACGCGAACAGCAATGGAATTAGGTTACTTAAAGGTGCCTAAAGGCTTATTAATGCGAGTTAAAGACCTTAAGACAACGCCTGAAAATAAGACGGTAATTGTAGAAACCGGACAAACGGGCGAACCACTTAATTCTTTACAAAAAATGGCACAAAACCGGCATAGCATGATTACCATCCACAAGGGCGATTTAGTCTTTATCTCGACAACACCGTCACATTCAGTCGAAACACGGCTCGCACAAACAAGTGATATGGTTTACCATGCTGGCGGCACTGTTATCCAATTAGGGCATGCTAAACATACCAGTGGCCATGCGACAGGTCGCGATTTACAATTGATGATTGACACATTAAAGCCGCAATTCTTGATTCCTGTTATTGGTGAATATCGTTTGCTTGAAGTGCATAAGGATTTAGCAACCAAAACTGGTATGAAACCAGAAAATATTTTTGTTACCAAAAATGGTGACTGCTTGAATTATGACTTTAAACAAAAGAAGTTGTACTTAACAGATCCAGTGCCTGGTGAGGATACGATGATTGATGGCTCAGGTATTGGGGATGTCGGCAATATCGTTTTACGTGATCGTGAAGTATTGTCTGATGACGGCATTTTTATTGCCGTTGTGACAATTGATCGCCGCAAGAAGAAGATCATTGCAGAGCCGCAGGTCACTAGCCGCGGGTTTGTCTACATTAAGGCTAATCATAAGCTGATGCATGATAGTATTGAGTTAATTAAGGAAACCATCAATAATAATTTTGCCCATAAAAAATTTGATTGGACAGAGATTAAACAAGATGTACGTAATGATCTTGAGAAGTTTTTATACAAGCAAACTAATCGTCGGCCCGTAGTCTTACCAGTTGTGATGGAAGTCAATCAAAATCGCCACCGTGCAATGCAGAAGCGTAATGCTGACCGGCAAATGTCACCTAAGCAAAGGTTCAACCAAAAACCTGAACAGAAGGACTAAATATGACTTCATTAAGTCAACAGAATTTACTTAATTTAGCACAAAAAAGCGAAGCAAATGGTGATTTTGAACAAGCTGTTCAATACTTGGAAGAGGCTTTACGGGGCGGTCGCACGACTGAATTAGTGATTAGGCTTTGCGACTTATATTTAAAGAATGGACAAGAATATGCTGCTTTTGCGTTGATTAAAGAAGAGCCTGATCTTTTTTCGGAGCAGGATGTTTTTGCTGAATACAGTAAAATTTTGCAGGCTAATCATTTTTTGATTGAAGCTCTTGAAGTACAAAATTTAAGTAAAAAAAGTGTGCAAATTAAAGTTTCGCCAATTACTTTAGCCGAGCAACAAGAAGTTATGCGGCAGTTTAGGCAGAAAAAACACATTACGCAATTTGATTATGAGCAGTTATTTAAATTAGATTTATCTAATTTTGTTAATTTTGCTCAAAGTCTTTTGCTGGATCCAAGCCTAAATTTTGCGGTGCGGATTGCTTTGTGCGAAGATTTAGTTCGTCTTGGCGTTAAGGGTAAAATGCGCGTTTTGGTGTTAGGTCAAAGTGAAGATTTTATCCCTCAAGATACTGAATTATTGGAAAAAGGCACGGTTTACCGCGAAATTATTTCGGCAATTGGGTCGCGATATTATCACCGTCCAAGTCAATTACCGACAGTTTTAGGTGAAGTAAACTTGATTTTAGGCAGTCTTTATCCTAAACTAGCTAAGTACGTTGATGAGCCGGACAGTTTTGCCAGTGACCTTGCTTCGTATATTGAAAAGCACGATGGACGAGGTCACCACAAGCTGTTTGAGCAAATTTATGCTAATTTACCTAAATAATTTTGAACAAAAAGGCTTTACTTTTTGGAAGTATTTAGTATAATAGCAAAGGACGTTTTCATTAGGCATGGCTCTATGCATTAAAATACTAGGCATTTGCCAATGAAAGTAGTACAATATTCAACAGAGAATTATCCGTTACTTACTCAACGGACTTCTTGCAAAATTACAGGAGGGTCATTTTAATGGCAGAAAAAGAACATTACGTTAGAACGAAGCCACACGTAAACATTGGTACTATCGGTCACGTTGACCATGGTAAG
The DNA here is from genome assembly GCF_029392875.1 of Lactobacillus sp. ESL0677. Lineage (NCBI taxonomy): Bacteria > Bacillati > Bacillota > Bacilli > Lactobacillales > Lactobacillaceae > Lactobacillus > Lactobacillus sp. ESL0677. Next base: position 946,217 of record NZ_CP113946.1, read on the forward strand.
ACCACTTTAACTGCGGCTATTACTAAAGTTTTATCAGAAAAAGGCTTAGCAAAGGCTGAAGATTATTCAGAAATCGATGCTGCGCCAGAAGAAAAGGAACGTGGTATTACCATTAATACCGCCCACGTAGAGTACGAAACTGAAAATCGTCACTACGCTCACATGGATGCTCCAGGCCACGCCGACTACATCAAGAACATGATTACCGGTGCTGCACAAATGGATGGTGCTATCTTAGTTGTTGCCGCAACTGATGGTCCTATGCCACAGACTCGTGAACACATCTTGCTTGCTCGTCAAGTTGGTGTTAACTACATCGTTGTCTTCTTAAATAAGACTGACTTAGTTGACGATCCAGAATTGATCGACTTAGTTGAAATGGAAGTTCGTGACTTGTTAACTGAATACGATTACCCAGGTGATGATATTCCAGTTATCCGTGGTTCAGCTTTGAAAGCTTTACAAGGTGACAAAGAACAACAAGACGTTATCATGAAGTTAATGGACACTGTTGATGAATACATTCCAACTCCAGAACGTCAAACTGACAAGCCATTCTTAATGCCAGTTGAAGATGTCTTCACTATTACTGGTCGTGGTACTGTTGCTTCAGGTCGTATTGACCGTGGTACTATCAAGATCGGTGACGAAGTAGAAATCGTTGGTTTGGTACCAGAAGTTCTTAAGTCAGTTGTTACTGGTTTGGAAATGTTCCATAAGACTTTGGATTTAGGTGAAGCCGGCGATAACGTTGGTGTATTGCTTCGTGGTATTGACCGTGATCAAGTTGTTCGTGGACAAGTTTTGGCCGCACCTGGCTCAATTCAAACCCATAAAGAATTTAAGGGTCAAGTTTATGTTTTGAAGAAGGAAGAAGGAGGACGTCATACTCCATTCTTCTCAGACTACCGTCCACAATTCTATTTCCACACCACTGATATTACTGGTGAAATTGAATTGCCAGAAGGTACTGAAATGGTTATGCCTGGTGATAACACAGAATTTACTGTTAACCTAATTAAGCCAGCTGCCATTGAAAAGGGTACTAAGTTCACTATTCGTGAAGGTGGTCGTACTGTTGGTGCTGGTCAGGTTACTGAAATTCTTGACTAGTTTCTAAAGAGACAGTTAAAAAAGATGTACTTCTTCATAGAAGTACATCTTTTTTTGCCCAAATTTGTTTTTTGCGCGCGTTTAATGTAAGATAACTTAGTACGCAACAAAGCGATCGAACTTGACATTGGAGGTATTTAATTAATGTCTGTAAAATGGAATAAGACCGGTAAGACTGCCGGAGAACTTACTTTTGATATTTCTCAAGCTGAGGTTAAGCGCGGCTTGGATCAAGCTTTTAAGAGAGTAAAGAATAGTTTACGTGTGCCTGGCTTTAGAAAAGGTCATGTTTCTCGTGTTATTTTTGACCAATACTATGGTGAAGAAGCTCTATACGAGAATGCTTTAAACATTGTTTTGCCTGATGCATATTCAGCTGCTATTAAAGAAGCTGGTATTGCTGCTGTAGGTCAACCACAAATTCAACCTGTAGCAATGGATGCTGATAAGGACTGGACAATGAAAGCTATTGTTTCAGTTGAACCTGAAGTTAAATTGGGCGACTACAAGGGTATTGAAGTTCCTAAGCAAAATACACGTGTTTACGCAAAGGATATTGATGCTGAACTTGAAAAAGACCGTGAGAAGAATGCTGAACTTGTTCTTAAGAAGGGTGCTTCTGAAAAGGGCGATACTGTAACTATTGATTACAAGGGTACAATTGACGGTACGGCCTTTGATGGTGGTTCTGCTGATGATTACTCACTTGAACTTGGTTCAAACACATTTATCCCAGGCTTTGAAGATCAACTTATTGGTCATGAAGCTGGCGATGATGTTGATGTAGTAGTTACATTCCCAGAAAATTACGGTGCTAAAGATTTAGCTGGTAAAGAAGCTCACTTTGCAACTAAGATTCATGAAATCAAGTCAAAGCAAATGCCTAAGTTAGACGACGAATTTGCTAAGGACGTTGATGATTCAGTTGAAACTCTTGATGAATTAAAAGATAAAATCAAGAAGAACTTGAAGGAACAAAAAGAAACTGCTGCTAAAGAAGCTATTGAACAAGCAGCTATTGAAGGTGCTGTAGCAAATGCTACAATTGATGAAATTCCTGATGCAATGCTTCAAGAAGACATTAACACGCAAATGAACCAATACTTGGGCAACATGCAACGCCAAGGTATTAGTCCTCAAACTTACTACAAGTTAACTAATACAACAGAAGATCAATTGCGTGCTCAATTTAGCAAGGATGCTGCAGAAAGAGTTAAGACTAATTTAGTTCTCGAAGCAATTGTTAAAGCAGAAGACCTTAAGGCTTCAAAAGAAGAAATTGACAAGGAAGTCAAGGATCTTGCTAGTGAATACAATATGGATGAAAAGACTGTCCGTAGTACTTTGACAGATGAAATGCTTTCTCACGATATTAATGTTCGCAAAGCCATCGACCTTGTTGCTGACAACGCTAAGCAAGTTGCTAAGTCTAAGATTAAAGACGAAAAAGAAGACGACAAGTCTGATAAAAAATAGAATTTAAATTCTAATAAAAAAGGTGGTTTGAGCTAAACCATCTTTTTTATTTTCTACAAGTAATAAAGTCTGGTACTTTTTTAAATTTATGATACGCTTATTCTTGTAGATTATAGGAGGAATAGTATGGCAACACAGTTTACTGATCAGGAAGAAATTAAATGCTCTTTTTGTGGTAAAACACAAGATCAAGTTAAAAAGATGATTGCTGGTAACGGCGTATATATCTGTAATGAGTGTGTTGATTTATCTAAGAAAATTATTGATGAAGAACTGAAATCTGACTCACTTAAAGAGACTCATGACTTACCAAAACCAATGGAAATCAAGGAGCAACTTGATCAATATGTAATTGGGCAGGAACGGGCTAAGAAAGTCCTGTCAGTGTCTGTTTACAACCATTACAAACGAATCAGTCAAATGGATATTGATTCGTCCACAGAACTACAAAAATCAAATATTGCCTTAATTGGGCCGACTGGTTCTGGTAAGACTTATTTAGCACAGACCTTAGCACGAATTTTGGACGTACCGTTTGCAATTGCTGACGCAACTACTCTGACTGAAGCAGGTTATGTTGGTGAAGATGTCGAGAATATTTTACTCAAGCTCTTGCAAAATGCTGATTATGACATTGATCGGGCAGAGCGGGGCATTATTTATATTGACGAAATCGATAAAATTTCTAAAAAAGCAGAAAATGTTTCAATTACTCGTGATGTTTCCGGTGAAGGGGTACAGCAATCATTACTGAAAATCTTAGAGGGAACTATTGCCTCTGTCCCACCACAAGGTGGTCGTAAGCACCCACAACAAGAAATGATTCAAATTGATACAACTAACATTCTGTTTATTGTTGGTGGTGCTTTTGATGGTATCGAACAGATAGTTAAAAATCGGTTGGGCAAAAAAGTTATCGGCTTTAGTGCTGAAAATAGCCTCAATCAAGCTCGTGACGACGCTTGGACGCAGCATTTAACAACTGGTGATTTAGTTAAGTTCGGTTTAATTCCAGAATTTATTGGCCGAATCCCAATTATTGCAACACTCGATAAACTTAACAGCTCTGACCTTGTTCGCATTTTGACGGAACCCAAGAATGCGTTAGTTAAGCAATATACTAAATTATTAGAACTTGACCAAGTAAAATTGAAGTTTACCGATGGAGCTTTAGAAGCAATTGCCGATTTAGCAATCGAACGTAACATGGGTGCCCGAGGCTTAAGAACTATCATTGAAAATGCAATGATGGGTATTATGTACCAAACGCCAAGTGAAACGGATATTGAAGAAGTAGACGTTACTAAGAACGTCATTTTACATAATGCTGAACCTAAGGTGATTCGGCATGAATCAGATGACGAAATGAAGGCAGCCGCTAATGATCATTAGAAGTAGCGACTATGCAATCAGTGCCGTTCGTGAAGATCAATATCCCAAAAATGATTTGCCTGAAATTGCACTTGCAGGGCGGTCTAACGTTGGTAAGTCAAGCTTGATTAATTCCTTCTTGAATCGAAAAAATCTTGCTAGAACTTCAGCACAGCCAGGTAAAACGCAAACTTTGAACTTTTATATTGTTAATAAGGACTTTTACCTAGTTGATGTTCCTGGCTATGGTTATGCCAAGGTTTCCAAATCGCAGCGAGCTAAATTTGGTGAAATGATTCAGGATTATCTCGAAACGCGGGAGAACTTAAGGGGATTAATCATTTTAGTTGATTCACGACACGAGCCAACTAAGGATGATATTGCCATGTATAATTATGCTCAATACTTGAATTTACCGATTTTGGTGGTTTGCACTAAAATTGATAAGGTTAAAAAAAATCAGGTTAACAAGGTATTGGCTAACTTGAAGAAGGCGCTTGATTTATCTTATGATAATGTTACTGTTCTAACATATAGTTCAGTTAAAAAATTACATGTTCAAGAATTAGGCAATTGGATTGAACAACGTTTACAATAAAGTGGCAATGTTCTGAAGTAGATAAAAGTACGATGGTACTTTTATCTACTTTTTTATTTATTTTGATGTAAAAAATATCCTGTTAAAACACTACAAGGGGTGTAATAACAGGATAATACTTAATTTATTTATCTTCAGTTTTCTTTTTATTATCGTTATTTAGTTTTTTCTTTTTGTCTTCTGGAACAGTTGCAAATTTATCAAATAGTTTTTCTAATTCGTCTTGTTTTTTAAAAGTTAAGCCCATAATTATCTTCCTTTCGTTATGTCAATTATAATAAAGTTTGGTGCCGAGAGCTAGTATAAAATTTAGCAAGTTTAAATAATTAAAATTATGTAAAATTAATGGCTAATAATTAGAATAAAATCGATTTCAGGCAATTTATGTTAAAATTAATAGTGCATTTTTGAAGGAGTGATTTTTTGGCAACTGAATTAATTGAAAACAAATTAAAATTATTGCCCGCAAAGCCGGGTTGTTACTTAATGAAAGATATTAATGGGACAGTTATTTATGTTGGCAAATCAAAAAATCTAAAAAATCGGGTGCGCTCATATTTTAAAAGTAAGCAAGTGGGGCGTCGTGCTGAATTAGTGCAGGAAATTCGTGATTATGACATTATTACTGTATCGACAGATAAGGAAGCATTTTTACTCGAAATTACTTTAATTAAGAAGTATCAGCCGTATTATAATGTCCAATTAAAGCAGGGGACTGGGTACCCGTACATCGAAATAACCAATGAGCGTGACCCCCAGACAAAGCTCACAAGTATCGTTCGCCGTGATGGTGGGTATTACTTTGGACCGTATCCCAATATTTATGCTGCTCAGGCAACCTTGAAGTTTATTCAAAAAGTTTTTCCTCTTAGGCATTGTCATGGTAAAGAAGGTCGGCCATGTCTTTACTATCACATGGGCCAATGTTTAGGTGCCTGCTTTAAGACTGTGCCTAAAGCAGTTTACGATGCCCAAATTAAGAAGATTAAAAGTTTCCTTAATGGTGATATTGCCTGGGTTAAGCAGGATTTGAACCAAAAGATGCTAGAGGCATCGCAAAACCTTGAGTTTGAACGAGCAGCAGATATTCGCGACCAATTGAAATATATTGAAGAAACCGTTGAAAAACAAAAGATTATTTCCAATGATAATAAACAGCGCGATATTTTCAATTTTTATGTTGATAAGTCCTGGATTTCCATTCAAATTTTTTTCCTACGGCAAGCTAAATTACTGCGGCGGGAAACGAGAATGTACCCGTTAACTGATACTAGTGATCCAGAAGATACCTTTGCATCGTTTATTGTGCAATTTTATGGTCAAAAGAACCGGATTTTACCCAAAGAAGTATTGGTACCCAAGGGACTAGATAATGAAGCACTGGCTGAAGTGTTAAAAGTACCGGTTAGAACACCGCAGCGTGGGCAAAAACGGGCTTTACTCGATATGGCTAAGGATAATGCTAAATTAAAGCTTGACGATAAATTTAGATTGTTAGAATTAGGTAATCGAAAAACTAAGGGCGCTCAAAAAGAAATTTTTGCTTCACTTGGTTTACCATATGGTCATGTTATTGAAAGTTTTGACCACTCACATATTCAGGGTGCTGATCCCGTTTCCGCCTTAGTTGTCTTTAAGGATGGTGAGCCTGACAAGAATGCCTACCGTAAATATAAGCTTAAGGGTGAAGTTGAACACCAAAATGGTGGTGATGAAGTTAGAAATACGCGTGAGGTTGTTAGGCGGCGCTACGGCAGACTGCTGCGTGAACACCAAAAGATGCCCGATTTAATCTTGATGGATGGAGGACAAATTCAGGTTGATGCTTGTGAAGACGTTTTACGCAATGAATTAAACCTCAATATTCCGGTTGCTGGAATGGTTAAGGATGATAAACACCGGACCAATCACTTGCTGTTTGGTGATCCAATTAACGGCGTGCCCTTGAAATTAATCCCACTCGATCCAAAATCGCAGGGCTTTTACCTAATGACAAGAATCCAGGATGAAGTTCACCGGTTTGCGATTACTTTTCACCGGAAAACCCATGCTAAAAATGCACTGTCGAGTAAGCTTGATTCAATTAAAGGGATTGGACCAAAAAGCAGAAACAAACTATTGCGCCAATTTGGCTCGCTTAAAAAGATTAAAGAGGCATCAATTGATGAACTGCGAGCTGTCGGCTTAACGTTGCCTCAAGCACAAACAGTGAAATTAACTCTGTAATTGTGGATTTATCTGATGATAACAGTAATTTTTATGTTATAGTAATGTATTAGAGTCTAGAAAGACGGAAGGAGAATTAACATGCCTACATTTGTCGATCAAACTAAGATTGAAGTCCAAGCCGGTAAAGGTGGCGACGGCATGGTTGCTTTCCGCCATGAAAAGTACGTTCCAAATGGCGGTCCAGCCGGTGGTGACGGCGGTCGTGGCGGCAGTATTATTTTTGTTGCGGATAGCGGATTAAGAACCTTGATGGATTTTCGCTATCGGCGGAAATTTAAGGCTGAATCTGGTGAGAATGGGCGTATTAAGTCCCAATATGGCCGTGGTGCAAAGGACCTTTATTTAAAGGTACCCGTTGGCACAACGGTTTATGATTTTGAAACCAATGAAGAAATTGGTGATTTAACTAAAAATAAGCAGGAATTAGTTGTTGCTCACGGCGGTCGCGGCGGTCGTGGTAATATCCACTTTGCCACAAGTGTTAATACTGCACCCGAAATCGCTGAAAACGGTGAACCCGGTGAAGACCGTGTTCTTCGGCTAGAGTTAAAAGTGTTAGCTGATGTTGGTTTAGTTGGTTTCCCATCCGTTGGTAAATCAACTCTATTATCGGTTGTTACTAAGGCTAAGCCGAAAATTGCGGCCTATTCATTTACCACGTTGACGCCTAATTTGGGAATGGTTATCTTACCTGATGGTCGTGACTTCTCAATGGCTGACTTGCCCGGATTAATTGAAGGTGCAAGTCAGGGTGTAGGTTTAGGAATCCAATTTTTACGTCATATTGAGCGCACGAAAGTCATTCTGCACTTAGTTTCAATGGATCCAAATAACGGTCGCGATGCACTTGCTGATTATCAGGCAATTCGTAAAGAGCTGTTAACCTATGATGATAGTCTTCAAGATAAGCAGGAGTTAATTGTTGCTTCGCAAATGGACATTCCGGGTTCAGACGAAAAGCTGGCAGAATTTAAGCAAAACTTGCAAGAAGTAGGAATTAAAGAACCAGTTTATGCAATTTCGAGTGTGGCACACAAAGGTGTTGATGGCTTGATGCAAGATACTGCGACAATGGTTGCTGAAGTGGAAAAAAGACAAGCAGAGCAAGCACCTAAACAAGTTGAAGAAACTAAGGAATACAAGTTTACTGCTCCTAAGAAGAATGAGTTTACAATTGAAAAACTTGAAGACCATGTCTTTGAGATTAAGAGTGAAAGTTTGCTCCGGTTAGTTGAGCGGACCAACATTGATTATCATGATGGGATTATGCGGTTAGCTCGTAAGCTGAAGAATTTAGGCGTTGATGACGCTTTGCGCGAAAAGGGAGCCGTAGACGGCGACGATGTAATAATTGGTACATTCAATTTTGAATTTGTCCAATAGAATCATTAAATAGAAAAAGTTAGACATTATGACAAAAAATCGGTTTATTACAGGATACTCTGGACTTAGAGCATTGGCAGTTATTGGTGTGATTTTATATCACCTGAATCCTAATACTTTCGTCGGTGGTTATCTTGGGGTGCCGATCTTTTTTGTGTTATCGGGATATTTGGTTACTGATCATATGCTTAAGGCATATCACGAGCAAGGTTATTACGATCAACACAAATTTTATTTTGGCCGAATAAAAAAATTGTATCCGCCGTTAATTGCTGTTTTGTGGTTGTCAGCTGCATATATCTTTTTGTTTCAACGTGATTTACTGGTTAAGTTAGCGCAAATTGTAGTCGCTAACTTGCTGAATGTTTATAATTTTTGGCAAATTATAAATGGTCAGAGTTACTTTGAGCGGTTTGCTACCAATGAATCACCGTTCACGCATTTGTGGACAATGTCAATTAACGGCCAGTTTTATCTTTTATGGCCAATTGTGATTTATTTACTAGTTAAATTCGCTAAGAAACGCAAAACAATCTTTTGGATTTTGTTTGGGGTGTCTCTTGCATCAGCGCTAGAAATGGCACTTTTGTATCATAGTGGGGTTGACATTAACCGAATTTATTACGGCACAGATACGCGTTTCTTTTCTTTAGGATTAGGTGCGGCTCTAGCTGTAATTTGGCCAATGGAAAAGTTACGGACCGACGTTACCATTACTGATACTTATATTCTTGATGGTGTTGGACTAGTGGCATTAGTCGGTTTAATTTGGCTATTTTTAAGCCCGCAAATGAATCCAGAGCATAGCTTTACTTATGATGGCGGGATGCTGTTGTTTACTCTTTTAACAGCCATCTTAGTTGGCATTATTGCTCATCCTAGCAGTCACTGGAATAAGTGGCTGACCAATCCGGTATTTAATTGGATTGGCTCGCGAAGCTATGGGATCTATCTTTATCAATTTCCCGTAATGATTTTCTTTGAAGACAAGGTAACAAATGTAGCTGATCATGTTTTTTTGTATCCACTAATTGAAATTGCATTGATTTTGGTCTTAAGCGAGATTTCTTATCGGTTTATTGAACGACCTCTGGGCAAAATCACATGGGTTAAACTCAAGAACTATTGCAGTCAGCTGTTTAAGAAATCAACAACCAATTATTTTGCTAAGTTACAGGCAATTATTGGTTGTTTAGTATTTTTAATTGGCACTGCAGCCATCTTAGTTTCGCCTACGGTCAAAGCCCGCGATTTTAATAAGTCGCAATTAGCTACAAGAATTAGGGCTAACCAAGTTCAACAGAAAAAAGATAATCAAGTTTTAATTACTAAATTGCAAAAAGCTAAGAAAAAAACGCGTCAAAGGACTAAACTAGTTAATGAGGCACGTCGTGCAGCCAAAAGTCATCCAGTTAACCAGTCTTTTGAAAAGTATGGTATTTCGCAGGTAGATTTACAATTAGTGCGAAAAGTGCAACTAACGGCGATCGGGGATTCCGTAATGGCCGGTTCAAGCGACACTCTTAGGCAGCTGATGCCTAAGGCAGTTATTGATGCCGCAGTTTCACGGCAGTTAAATGCGGCCTTTGGCTTAATCAGTCAATATCAGGCGCAAAAGGCGTTAGCTAACAATGTTTTAATTGGATTAGGAACTAACGGGCCATTTCCAATGACTGATTTAGATCAGTTAATGAAGCAAGTAGGTCCAAAGACGCAAGTCTTTTGGATTAACACGCACGTGCCAAGTAAGCCGTGGCAAAATCAGGTTAATCATTTGCTAGAAATGGCAGCTAAAAAATATCACAATTTAATTATTATTGATTGGTATAATTATTCAAAGAAGCATCCTAACTGGTTTTATCAGGACAACACACACCCAACTCCAGTAGGATCAAAGTATTATAGTGCTTTGATTGCCAAAACAATTGCGAAGCACGCAAGATTTTAGAACAGGAAATATATGGAACTACAATTTCTAGGTACAGGGGCAGGACAACCGTCCAAAAAACGTAATGTATCAAGTATTGCACTGAAGATGCTTGATGAAATAAATGAAATATGGTTATTTGATGTTGGGGAAGCAACACAGCACCAAATACTGCGGACAAATATTCGTTTGCGCAAGGTAACTAAGATTTTTATTTCGCATAATCATGGCGACCATATTTTTGGCTTGCCCGGGTTGCTTGCCACGAGATCATTTCAGGGAGATGTTGGTCCCCTAACAATTTATGGTCCAAGTGGCTTGGAACAATTTGTTCGAACAGCATTGCGAGTTTCACGAACTAAGGTTACTTATCCGATTAAGTTTGTTGTTTTAGACCAAGGTGGCCTAATTTATCAGGGACAAGGATTTAAGGTCTATGCCGAAAAATTAGTTCACCGTGTACCTAGTTTTGGTTATCGAGTAGTTGAAGATTCTCATCAAGGTGAACTTTTGATGGATAAGTTAGCGCAATATAATGTACCTAATGGACCATTGCTTGGTAAATTAAAAAATGGTGAACAAATTTTATTAGCCGATGGTACTGTGTTAGATGGTCATGACTTTTTAGGTCCTGACAAACCTGGTAGAATAGTAACAATTATTTATGATACTCGTTCGACACCAACAATTGCCAAATTAGCCAAGAATGCGGATGTTCTAGTTCATGAATCAACGTTTGCTGGTAATGAGGCTGACTTAGCGCATTCATATTATCATTCGACTGCGGTTGAAGCAGCTAAGATTGCGCGCGATAATGGGGTTAAAAGTTTATATTTAAATCACATTTCGGCTAGATATTTAGGTGCTAAAGCTAAAAATTTAGAAAAACAGGCTCGGAAAGTATTTCCGAATACTAATTTAGCCAATGATTTTGATCGAGTAGAGATTCCAATGAAAGGTGAAAACGATGAGTGATTCTTTAAGAAATAAAGTAGTGGTTGTAACTGGTGCTTCCAGCGGCATTGGGCGTTCAATTGCGTTAGAAAGTGCCGGGCGTGGGGCAACAGTGATTTTGATTGCTCGTAGTAAGGATAAACTTGAGCGAATTGCGGCTGAGGCGCGTGAATTATCCGGAGCGGCATCTTATACTTTTCCAACTGACATGAGTGAAAGTGAAGAAATTGACGCTACTTTTAAGGAAATTATTAAGGTAACTAAACACATTGATTATTTGGTTAACTGCGCTGGTTTTGGTAAATTTGAGCAATTTGTTGAAATGAACCGCCGAGAAGTAACTGCGATGTTTCAAGTTAACGTCTTAGGCTTAATGTATTTTACCCGTTTAATTGGACGGGTGATGATGGACCAAAAGAACGGTCAAATTATCAACTTTGGCTCAATTGCCGGCAAGATACCAACAGTTAAGTCTGCCGCATACAGTGCATCAAAGGCTGCTGTTATCCAATTTTCTAATGTTTTACGGTTGGAATTAAAGTCATTTGGTGTCAAGGTCATGACCGTTAATCCGGGACCTGTTTACACTAATTTCTTTAATATTGCCGATAAAAGCGGTAATTACGCTCAAAGTGTTGAAAGATTTATGCTTGATCCTGATGACGTTGCTTGGCAAGTTGTCCATTACTTTGGCAGCAATAAACGCGAGCTTAATTTACCACTTAGCTTGGCTGTCTTAGCTAAGTTATATAATTTGTTCCCAACTATTGGTGATAGTCTATCGTTGAAGTACGCTTCAAGAAAGTAGAGCTTAATATGAAAGATAAAATGCAACAGGCTAAATTAATTTTCAGTTTAGTTTTAATTTTATTAGCTGTGATTTTTGTTGTTCTCAATACTAGCCAAGTAGCAATTAGTTTTGGCTTCTTTGATGTTAAATTGCCATTAATTATTGTGCTGGTCGTTATGATCATTATCGGGGTTCTAATCGGTTGGTTTTGGGGTTCCAACAAGGGCAATCATGATAAGAAAAGCTGTTAGCGTAAAGTATTTGTGGGGAAAATAAAAAATAGAAGAGAACCTTCTGCTAAAATGTAGTTTGAACAAAATTTACATTCAGAAAGGTTTTCTTCTATATGACTAGTTTACTACAAGATTTACAGCTTTTGTTAGATAATTTAACTACTGATACTAATAAGTTGCTGGACTGTCAGCTTACTTTCGATGATGTCTTAGAAACATTCATGCAGGAATTGCGCCATTGGGGTTTAAAGCTAATTGGTTCTTATTTTGAGCAGCTTGATGCTAGTTATAAGCAGTTGCCTAGTCGCAAAAAGCAGTATGAAGTTAAAGCCATGCGTACATGTATTAAGCAGACTTTGTATGGGCAATTAACTTTTAAGCGTACTTATTACCAAGATAAACAAGACCAACATTATTTCTTTTGGCTTGATCAAGCCTTAGCTTTCACCAAGTATAGCCGGATGACCTTAGGCTTTAAGGCGGCTGTTTTAGAAAACGTAGCTAAATATCATTATCAGGAAGCCATTGATCTGCTTAAGTACAGTGAAATCCATTCTAAAACAACGGTCATGAATATTGTTCATCGTGAAGGTCAGCTATTGCCTAATCAACCTGATCAGGTGCAACCACGAAATAAGCAAATTGTTTACTTAGAAGCTGATGAAGATCATGTCGCCTTTCAAGACGGCAGTAATCATTTTATGAAGTTGGTGTACTTACACGAAGGTTATGATGACAGTCAAAAACGCCATCACTTAATTCAGCCCAAATATTTTACTGGTACTTATGCTGGTATGGCCAATGAACAGCTGTGGGACGAGGTGCTATGTTATTTAGAAGCCAATTATCCCCAGGCTAAGCAGTTTTATCTTGCTGGTGATGGTGCGCCTTGGATTAAGGCGGGCGCTAAATATCTACCTAACTGTAAGTTTGTCTTGGATCGCTTTCATTTGTTAAAGTATTGCCGTCAAGCCGCTGTTAATACTAAGGCAGCTGCTGCTTATCGCTTATATCATTGGGCTTTAACCGGTCAGCGGGACAAAGTAGAATTATACTTTGAAACTCGCTTTAGTGATCCCGACTTAACATCAACGCAAATTGCCGCTCTTAACCAAGCTAAAACTTATCTATTAGGTAATTGGCAGGCAATTTTAAATACGCAAGAAGCAGCTTATCAGCGTTGCACCGCTGAAGGCCACATCAGTCATTATTTTTCAGAGCGGCTGAGTTCAAGACCAATGGGCTGGAGTAAGGTAGGAGCTGAAAGTGTAGCCAGAAGCATTATCTTCCAGTTAAATGGCGGCGATATTAGCCAATATTTGCTTAACGAGCAACGAAAAGCTGCTAAAGAGCAAAGAATTAGACAAGTAGACCATCGTTTTAAGGCAAAGAACAGACCGTATTATGAGCATTTTCAAGCAGACTTTGGCGAAACGGCCAAGACACATTATTGGAATCAAGGGATCATTAATGGTGGGCAGATATTTGATTTACCCGAGCAAATAATTTAAAAGCGAAAACTACAAATAGCAGCAGGTAAAGGCTTAAAGTTTATTACCCACAAAAAGTTGACACTAACAGAAAAGCTAATAAATCTTGATTTATTTATCATTCAATAGTATCATTAACACACGTGAGGTAATTTAGGCACTTTTATTAGTGTCCTAAAACTTAAATCTACAATAAAGGAGATCAATTTAAATGGCAGTTCCTAAGAGACATACTTCTAAGCAAAAGAAACGTTCACGTCGTGGCCATATCAAGTTAGCTGTTCCAGCAATGCATTACGATGCAACTACTGGTGAATACCGTTTGAGTCACCGTGTTTCACCTAAAGGTTATTACAAGGGTCGTCAAGTGGTTAACGAAACTAGCGCTAGCGACAACAACTAATTAAAGGACACCGAAATTTTTGGTGTCTTTTTTTTGCCTCAAATTTTTATAGAAAGAAAAAAGATTATGAAATTAGTATTTTTACATTCTAGTGATATTCATGGTTATTTACTAGCGACGGATTATCAGACAAATACGGATTATGATGCTCCTTTTGGTTTAAGTCGAGTTGCTAGTGCCATTAAAGCAGAACAGGCAAAATATGGTGCTGAAAACGTGATTGTGACTGATGCGGGTGATTGCCTGCAGGGAGCACCTTTAGCTTCCTACGTCCATAATGCGGGCACAAAACTGGCGCTTAAGCAATATACAGATGTTTATAATGCTATTGGTTATGACGCACGAGTTTTAGGCAATCATGATTTTAACTATGGTCTAGATTATCTAAGGTACTATGTTGCACAAAATACGGCGCCAATGTTAAATGCTAATATTTTAAATCAAAACACTAATGAGCCAGCATTTGGCCAGGCTTATCGCGTAATCGAAAAGCACGGGGTTAAGGTGGGACTAATTGGAATTACCACCCAGTACATTCCGCATTGGGAACCAGCAGACCATGTTGCTGGGTTAAAATTTACTTCCGCCTTTGCTGAGGTTAAGCATTACGCCCAAATTTTACGTCCCCAAGTTGACGTTTTAGCGGTTATTTATCACGGCGGGTTTGAAGATGATCCCCAAACGGGTAGTGAGATTATGCCGCATAATGGCGAAAATGAAGGCGCTAAAATTTTAGCGCAAATCCCTGAAGTTGATGTCTTTTTAACCGGCCACCAGCACCAAAAAATGCAAATGGTAGTTAATCAGACCGCTATTGTCCAACCAGGTTATCGCGGCGAGGCCGTTGGTAAGGTAGTGCTCAACATTGACGATACAACTAAAAAAATCACGTCAATGACAACTGAGCTGATTACGACCAAGGACTTTGCAGCAGATCAGACAGTTGATAACTTAACCGAAGCGCTGGATCAAAAAACGCAAAGTTGGTTAGATCAACCGATTGCCACACTGAGTGAGCCAGCACCGATTGGTGATGCCACCAAGGCAAGGCTAGAGGGGGCACCGTTTATTAACTTGCTGCAGGCAATGCAGCTATATTTTACTGGGGCTGATATTTCTGCAACTGCGGTAATGAGCGAAACAGCCAAGGGCTTCGGCAAACAAGTGACCATGCGGGATATTTTGCTTAATTATCCGTATTCTAACCAGTTATGTAAGGTGAAATTAACTGGCCGCGCGTTACGCCGTGTGATTGAACACAGTTTGTCATTTTTGACTAAAGATGCTGCGGGTAAAGTTGCATTTTTGCCAGAAAAACGGGCGTTTCTCTTTAACTTTGATGTTTTTTATCCTGTAAAGTATGAAGCAGATATTGCACGCCCAGTTGGTCAGCGCCTGACTAAATTGGAATTAAATGGCCATCCCATTGAGGACGAACACACCTATTACCTGGCCGTTAACAATTATCGTGTAATGGGTGGCGGCTTTTATCCTGAGTACAGCCCAGATAAAATTGAAGAAATTTCTGATAAGGATTACGTACAAATGTTTCAGGAATTTTTAACAAGTGGGCAAGTTAAAGTTGACACACAAGCTAATTATCATTTCTTTTAGACGTAAAAACCGCTAGCCAAAGCAGCTAGCGGTTTTTAAATTCAAAATTATTTAAGCTTGGTAAAATTACTTTTATCTTTACTTGAATGAGCGGTAATTGTTGGTATGATTGCCGCAAACAAAACACCAAAGATTATACCAACAATCACGGCATCTTGTAAATTAAAGACGTTCTGTGTTAACGGTGCAGCGATAAAACCCACGATTAACATGTAGACAACGCTCCAACAGATAGTCACTATATAACGACCCATAGTAGTTCCCTCTTTCATATATAGTAGAATTTTAGCAAAATTTATGTGCTTTTTCAAACTAAAAAATTAGTTTTTGGTATACTGATTTTAGAAGAAAGGTGGAGCTTAAAGATGAAAATCGCCGCATTACAAAATATTAGCTCATTCACATTGCTTGCTAGTCCAATTAAAGTTAAGGACTTACTGCAAGCGGCAAAGGAGCAGGGGTATGAGGCTGTTGCATTAACGGATATTAATTTTACTTACGGATTGGTTAATTTTTATGAATTGGCGCAAAAAGTGGGTATTAAGCCGCTATTGGGGATGCAGCTGCGACTTAATGGCTTAATTGACAGTGCCCACCAATATGACTTAATTGCTCTGGCCAAGTCAGATGCAGGTTACCGTAATCTGTTGCGATTATCAAGTGCAATTAACTTGTTAACTGAGAATGGAACTAATCAAAAGATTTTAACTTTAACTGAATTAACGAAGTACTTAGGTGAATTAGTATTAATTGTTCCGGCTAATGACCGCAGTGAATTGGTTCACTTACAAGAGCAGCAGGAGCAGTTAGGGAATGATTTTGTTCGCCAGCTACTTAAGTTAGTGCCGCAATCGAGTGCGCTTTATTTAGGCGTGTATGCTTCACGCCACCAAGAAAATTATCTTGCTTATGTTCAAGCTCTAGCAAAGCAGTTTTCTCTTTCCACGGTTGCTGTGGAAGATACTCGCTATTTGAAACCAAATGAACAGTTTTTGCGGCGGACACTGCAGGCAATTAAAACAGGAACAGTTTTGCAAGATACCGAGGAAATAGCCAAGCAAAAAGGGTCGCACTTTTTAGCATCAACTCAGGAGTTAAGTGCTCGCTATCATGAAATGGGTTTAGACGATGCACTAGTGAATACTTGGCAAATTGCCCAAGATTGCAACGCTAAAGTGATTTTTCGGACGCCAGTTTTGCCCCAATATAAGCAGCAAAAATTTCCAACTTCGAAGGAATATCTGAATTATTTAGCTCAAAAAGGCTTACAGGCACGGTTTACAAATCTCCCAGTTCCGGCTAACTACCAAAAGCAGCTTGATTATGAGCTAGGTGTCATTGACAATATGGGGTTTAATGATTATTTTTTGATTGTTTGGGATGTAATCAATTATTGTCATCGCGTAGGAATTACCACTGGACCAGGACGTGGTTCCGCTTGTGGCTCTCTAGTATCATATTCTTTAAAAATTACAGAAGTTGATCCAATTCAGTACCATTTGTTGTTCGAACGCTTTTTAAATCCAGCAAGACACGAAATGCCAGATATTGATTTGGATATTCCAGACAATCGGCGTGATGATGTAATTAAGTACATGTTCCAAAAATACGGCATGGATCATGCGGCGCAGATTTTAACCTTTGGCACGCTAGCTGCTAAACAGGTCTTACGTGATACGGGGCGCGTATTTGGCTTAAGTGAGGTTGAATTAACTAAGTGGTCGAATAGTGTTCCCTTTGCCAAGGGTAAGATTACGCTGCAAGATGCTTATAAACAGTCAACGAAGATGCGTCTGTTAGTTGGTGCGAGTGCGAAAAATAAATTACTGTTTCAAACGGCTAGTAGACTAGAAGGCTTGCCACGACATTATTCAATTCATGCGGCCGGACTGGTAATTAGTGATAATTCAATTGCTGGTATCTCTGGTTTACAAACGGGTCAGCTAGGGATCCCAGTTACCCAGCAAACTAAAAAATACGTTGAAGCACTTGGCTTATTAAAGATTGACTTTTTAGGTTTACGTAATTTAACGATTTTGGGCGATACGCTGGACTTGATTGCCCAGCAGGGGGAAAAAATCGACCCTAATCAGATTCCACTAGATGATCCCCAGACAATGACGGCATTTCAGCAAGGAAATACCGACTTGGTTTTCCAATTTGAGTCAGGCGGAATTAGGCAGGTTTTGCGCGAATTACACCCAGATAATTTTGAGGATTTAGTAGCAGTTAACGCTCTTTACCGTCCGGGTCCAATGCAAAATATCCAAACTTTTATCGCTCGGAAAAGGGGTAAGCAGAAAGTTACTTATCCTGATCCAACTTTGAAGACGATTTTAGCACCGACATACGGCATCTTAGTCTATCAAGAGCAAGTAATGCAGACAGCACAAGTGCTAGCCGGTTTTTCATTAGGCGAAGCCGATATTTTGCGGCGGGCAATGTCCAAAAAGAAGCAAGATGTCATTGAACAAGAGCGGGCAAAGTTTATTGCGGGTGCGGTTAAAAAAGGTCATGCTAAAGAAGTCGCTAGCCGAGTTTACAATTATATTGAACAGTTTGCCAATTATGGTTTTAACCGTTCGCATGCAGTGGCCTATACCAAGATTGCCTTTTGGCTGGCGTATTTAAAGGTTCATTATCCAGCTGAGTTTTACGCGGCAATGCTTAATTCGAATAGTGGCAGCCGTTTGAAGTTAAGTGATTACGTGATGCGTGCTCAAGAGGCCGGTACCAAGATTTTGCCGCCCGACATTAACCACAGTACTTTGGATTATCAGGTCATTAATGGCAGGATTTTGGTCAGTTTGAAGGCAGTTAAGGGTGTGCGGCTGGATCTATTAAAAGAAATTATTCAAGTTAGAAGGCAAAAGTCATTTGCTTCACTTGATGACTTCTTGCGGCGAATTGATGTGAAGTTTATTAAGGTAAAAGTCATTCAGGCGTTAATTCAGGCAGGATGTTTTGATCACTTGTATCCTAACCGTAAAAAACTGCTAGCAAATAGTCAGGAAATCATTGAAAACGTTGAACTGACAGGACAGAACATCGCTCTTTCTGAAAGTTTAGGTGGTGTTCCGATGAAGGAAGTTCCCGAAGCCACTAATGTGGAAAAGGCAGAAATGGAAAATGAAGTTCTCGGTTTTTCAACTAAGACTTCACCACTAGTTGCTGCGCAAAAATACGCGGAACAGTTTAATGCTCGCCCACTGCGTGATTTTGCAATTAATGAAACGGGGATAGCTGTTGGCAAACTACTGAATTTAAAATTGATTCGAACCAAAAAGGGTAGCACGATGGCTTTTGCTACTTTTACTGACTCAACTGACAGACAAGAAATTGTTATTTTTCCTAATGTTTATGAAAAAGTGCAGGATAATCTAAAAGTTGGTAATGTTTATCTTTTGGGAATTAGAATTCAAAATGACCGTTATGACTCAAGTAAAAAGCAGTATATTTTAACTAATTTAAAGGCGATTAATTTTAAAGGTTAAATATTTTTTTGCTTAAGTGTTAACAAGTAAGCATTGTTAACGCTAACATCTGAAAAGACCGCTAAATCAGGAAAAATAATCGTTTTTTGTGAGATTTTTTACTAAAAAAATGTTAAAATCTAAATGATGTGAGAAATTACACAATAAATCTTGATGAGGTGAATTCATGAAACGAATTGGTATTTTAACCAGTGGCGGGGATGCTCCAGGAATGAACGCAGCGATTAGGGCTGTTACTAAAACTGCGATTCATCACGGACTTGGCGTCGTTGGTATTCGTTATGGTTTTGCCGGGTTAGTTGCTGGTGATTTTATTCCGCTTACTGCGGAAGATGTTGACCACAAAATAAGTTTAGGTGGCACATTCCTTTATAGTGCTCGCTACCCAGAATTTGCGCAAGAAGAAGTGCAAAAAAAGGGTGTTGAGCAGCTAAAAAAGCATGGCATTGATACTGTTATCGTTATTGGCGGTGACGGTTCATACCATGGTGCATTAGCTTTAACTCGTCTCGGTATTAATTCAATTGGTCTTCCGGGAACAATTGATAACGATATTCCGTATACTGATTATACAATCGGTTTAGATACCGCATGTACAACCGCAATGCAAGCAATCGATAAGATTCGCGATACTGCAAGCAGCCACCATCGTGTGTTCATTGTTAATGTGATGGGCCGCGGCTGTGGTGATATTGCAATGCGTGTTGGTCTTGCTAGTGGTGCCGATGCAATTGTTGTTCCTGAACGCGAATATGATGTTCAAGAAATTGCTGAAACACTGAAACGTGGCTTTGCAGACGGTAAAGATCATGGTATTGTCGTATTAGCTGAGGGTGTGATGGATGCTAATGACTTTAAGACTGAACTCTTAAAGTATGGCGATTTCGATGCCCGCGCTAATATTTTAGGTCATATGCAACGTGGCGGCTCACCGAGCGTTGTTGACCGGATTAACGCCACAAAGATGGGTAATTATGCGGTTAAGTTACTTCTCGATGGTCAAGGCGGTTTAGCTGTCGGCATGGAGAATAACAAGTTAAGTACGCATGACATCCTTGATTTGTTTGATGAAAAACACCACAGTGATGAAACACTGCTAGATATAAATGAAGAAATGACTAAATAATTAGCCGATTTTTTGGGGAGATTTTTACATAATGAAGAAAACTAAAATTGTTAGTACGTTAGGGCCAGCTTCAAATGATATTGAAACAATTACTGCTTTAGCAAAAGCTGGTGCAAATGTATTCCGGTTTAACTTCTCGCACGGTGACCATGCAGAACACTTATCACGGATGAAGATGGTGCGCCAAGTTGAAAAAGAAACTGGTTTAGTTCTGGGAATTGACCTTGATACTAAGGGTGCTGAAATCAGAACTACTGAACAAGAAGGCGGAAAATTTACCATTAATACCGGTGATGTTATTCGCGTTTCAATGGATGACTCTAAGAAGGGTAACAAGGACAAGATTCATGTTACTTATGAAGGCTTGTTCGATGATACTCATGTTGGTGGCCACGTCTTAATCGATGATGGTTTAGTTGACTTATTAATCACAGACAAAGATGATGAAAACCGTGAATTAATCTGTGAAGCACAAAATACGGGTGTTATTGGTTCTAAGAAGGGTGTTAACGCACCTGGTGTTGAAATTCGCCTCCCAGGAATTACTGAAAAAGATACTGATGATATTAAATTTGGTTTGCAACACGGAATTAACTTCATCACTGCTTCCTTTGCTCGTAAAGCACAAGATATTCTTGACATTCGGAAGTTGTGTGAAGATGCTAATTGTGACTACGTTAAGATTTATCCTAAGATTGAATCACAAGAAGGAATCGACAATGCCGATGAGATTTTACAAGTTTCAGACGGTTTAATGGTTGCTCGTGGTGACATGGGTGTTGAAATTCCATTTATCGATGTTCCATTTGTTCAAAAAGACTTAATTAAACGTGCTAATGCACTTGGCAAACCAGTTATTACTGCTACCCAAATGCTTGACTCAATGCAAGAAAATCCACGTCCAACTCGTGCCGAAGTATCTGACGTTGCTAATGCCGTTCTTGACGGTACTGACGCTACCATGCTTTCTGGTGAATCTGCTAATGGTCTTTACCCAGTTAAAGCTGTTAAGGCAATGGCTGAAATTGACGAAAGAACTGAACGTGAATTGTTGAAGCGTAACACTTTAGCTTTACAACGGTTTGAAGAATACAAGGGTTCAAACGTAACTGAAGCAATCGGTGAATCAGTTGTTCGAACTGCTCAAGAATTGGGCGTTAAGACAATTATTACTGCCACTAATTCAGGCTACACTGCCAGAATGATTTCAAAATATCGTCCAAACGCAGATATTTTAGCTTTGACTTTTGATGAAAAAATTCAACACTCATTAGGTATTACTTGGGGTGTCCAACCATTATTGACTGAAAAGCCAAAATCAACTGATGATATGTTCGAAGTTGCTGCTAAAGTTGCTAAAGAGCAAGGTTACGTTAAAGATGGTGACTTGGTAATTATTGTTGCTGGTGTTCCAGTTGGTGATTCAGGTACAACTAACTTGATGAAATTGCAAATTATCGGTAGCAAGTTAGCTCAAGGCTTAGGCGTTGGTAACGGCTCTGTTGTTGGTAAGACAGTTGTTGTTAACAGTGCAGAAGAAGCTAACAGCAAGGTTAAGGAAGGCGACATTCTTGTTTCTAAGACTACTGACCCAGATTACATGCCTGCAATTAAGAAGGCATCTGGTTTAGTAGTTGAAGCATCTGGCTTAACTTCACATGCTGCTGTTGTTGGTTTGTCACTTGGCATCCCTGTTGTAGTTGGTGTCACTGGCGCAACAGAAAAGATTGCTAGTGGTACAACTATTACAGTTGATGCTCGTCGTGGTGCAATTTACCAAGGTGAAATTTCTAACCTGTAATTAACAAGATAATTAAATAAAATAGTCAGCTTAAGTGCTGGCTATTTTATTTTGCAGCATTTTCTTTTATACTTAATAAAGACAGAATTATGTAAAATTAGGAGAAGTGACTATGCTAGGCACGATTGAAACAGGTAAAGTAATTGATCAAAACGAAGACGCATATTATGTGCAAATTGATGGCATTACTTATGAATTAAAGCGTAAGGAAATTACTCAAGAAGAAAAGCCCCAAATTGGTGATGAAGTTCGCGGGTTTTTGTATGATGATAAGCAGCACAATTGTGAAATGACGCAGTTCTTACCATTTGCCCAACAAGATCAGTATGGCTGGGGTAAAGTTACTGAGGTTAAGTATAACTTGGGTGTTTTTATTGATATTGGCTTGCCTGATAAAGATGTAGTGTTATCAGTTGACGACTTACCGTTTGATAAAGACCACTGGCCACGTAAAGATGATCAGTTGTTAGTCCATTTGATAACTGATGAAAAAGATCGTATTTGGGCGAAGTTAGCTGACGAAAATATTTTTGAGCAATTGTCAGCTCATTTTCCTAATGATATGGAAAACAAAAATATTTTTGGTACAGTCTATGCCAGTCGCGACTTGGGCGCCTTTGTAATTACTAAGGAATATTACTTGGGCTTTGTTCATTCCTCACAGATGGCACGGCCATTGCGTTTAGGTGAACAGTTTAAGGGACGCGTTGTTGGCATTAGTCAATATGGCCGGCTTAATTTGAGTAGTTTACCGCGGGCGTTTGAAGAAATTGACGATGACGCGCAGATGGTATTAATGAGTTTACGCAGAATGAATACAAAAACGCTGCCGTTTTACGATAAGTCAGATGCTCAAGAAATTAAGAATTACTTTGGGATCTCTAAATCTGCCTTTAAACGTGCATTAGGTCACTTATTAAAGGGTAAATATATCACTGAAGATAAGGTTAGCGGCACAATCAGCCTAGTCAACGATCCAGACGATGACCAAAATGAGTAAATTGCAGGAACAAGTTGAGGATTATTTGCGTTACAGTCAGGTTGAGCGCGGATTAAGTGCGAACACAATCACAGCTTATCGTCAAGATTTAACCGAGTTTCTTGCGTTTTTAACTAACGAAAATCTGTCAACTTGGCCAACTAAGGCTTTGGATATTGATGCCTTTTTAGCTCAGCAGCGTGATTTAAATAAAGCTACCAGCTCGATTAGTCGGATGATTTCAAGTTTACGAAAATTTTACCAGTGGCTAGCTAGGCAAGATATTCAGAAGTTAAATCCAATGCTTGAGATTGATCCGCCTAAAAAGGAGCAGCGCCTGCCGGTTGCTCTGACGGTTGATGAGGTTGAGCGTTTACTAGCCCAACCTGATGTTCATCAAAAGTTAGGCTTGCGCGACCGAGCACTGCTGGAAACGCTGTATGCCACGGGGATTCGGGTTAGCGAATTGATTAATCTGAAATTTGATGATTTGCATGAAGAATTGAAGTTGCTAAAGGTCTTGGGTAAAGGCTCTAAGGAGCGACTAATTCCGATAAGTCCAGTGGCCATCTCGTGGATTGAAAGTTATCAGACAAAGGTTCGCCAGCCATTGCTATTAAAGGTCGGTAAAGCTAGCGATTATATTTTTCTTAATAATCGCGGTGGTTCATTAACCAGGCAAGCAGTTTGGCAAATAATTAAACGATATTGTCGGATGGCCCAGATAACAAAAGACGTGACACCACATACTTTGCGTCATACTTTTGCAACTCATTTATTGGAAAACGGGGCCGATTTACGTGTTGTGCAGGAAATTTTGGGTCACTCTGATATTAGCACCACCCAGATTTATACCAATTTATCGCAAAAGCATATTCTTCAGGTTTATGCCAAAGCACATCCGCGAACTTAGGTGATTAAATGTTAATTGAATGTAAAAGTGATAAGGAAAAGGTTGCCATGGGCCTTTTGTCTTACCTAAAGGATTTTAAAAATCTTGCCAACCTAAAAGATGAAATCAACTTAAATAAAACCAGTTCAGAATTTCAGCTTTACTTGTATCGCGAAAATAATGCCAATTTTATTGGGGTCATTGGGACGCAGAATGATGCGAATTTTATTATTATTCGGTATCTTTCGTTTGCCCCCGATTATCGTAGTCCCAAGTACGAGGCAGAGGCAGTCCGTGAATTAGCGGCTAGCAATCCTAATAAACGGGTGATGGCTCTGCCTGACTGGACCCACTTACTTAAATATTTAACAGAAAATAAAAACCATGAGTGATAATTTAACTTTAGAATTACCTAATTTTGAGGGTCCGCTGGATTTATTGCTGCACCTAATTAAGTCGCAAAAAATTGATATCTATGATATTCCAATCGCGCAGATTACTAGTCAGTATTTGGCTTACCTGCAGCAAATGCAACAATTAAATTTGCAAATTGCGGGTGAGTATTTTGTAATGTCGTCAACGCTTTTGCGAATTAAGTCGCAGTCTTTATTGCCGCAGAATGATTTTGTCGAAGATGAGCCTGAGGAGGACCCGCGAGATGAGCTAGTTCAGCAATTAGTTCAGTATTCGGTCTTTAAGAAAATTTCGACTTATTTTAAAAAGCGTAATGAATCAGTGCCGATTACTGTGGCTAAAGAGGAAAGTGTGCCGCAAACTAAGAAGGTGCAGCCTCTTCCGACTGGTCAGATTACGGCAACTGAACTGGCTAATACTTTTATAGTAGTTCTCCAGCGGCTCAAAATCAGACAGCCAGATATTGCATCCGTTGAGGTAAAGGAAACGCCAGTTACGGAAATGATTACTTTCTTAGAAGAAAAAGTTGCTGGTGGAAAAAAGGTCAGCTTTTTTGCGTGTAGTGATGAGCTGCATAGTCTGTCCGATGTTATCGGCTTGTTCTTAGCGTTACTGGAATTGTGCAAGAAGCAGAAAATTAGAGCCAGTCAATCGCGAACATATGGCGACTTAGAATTAGAAGGAATTGATGTTAATGCCAAGTAAAATTGCGCAATTAGAGGCGCTACTTTATGTAGCAGGAGACAACGGGATTGCTAGTGATAATTTATGCGAATTATTGCAGGTTGGCCAGCCGGCTTTACGAGAGTTGGCTAAAAACTTGGCTGATAAATTGCAGAAAAATCATGATTCAGGATTGCAATTGCTGCATATTAACCACAATTACAAACTGACAACGCGTCCTGAAGTTGCTAAGACAGTAGCTAGTTACTTTCAAAAAGATTTAACGAAGACACTCAGTCAGTCAGCTTTGGAAATTTTGGCAATTGTCGCTTATCGCCAGCCAATTACACGGGTCGAAATTGATGACATTCGCGGAGTTAACTCATCTGGCGCATTGCAAACACTGATTTGGCGTGGTCTTGTTAAGGTTGACGGTAAAAAAGATGCGCCGGGGCATCCCAACTTGTATGTTACTAGTGACTACTTCCTGCAGTACTTTGGTTACCAAAGTTTAGCCGATTTACCGCTAATTGAAGATTTTGAAGATGACAGTATTAATGCGGAAGGCGAAATAGATTTATTTGCGGCTAAGGGTCAGGCTGATAAGAACTTGGCCAGCATGCAAAAAGGAGAAAAATAATGGCGTTACAACGTTTACAAAAAGTAATTGCTGAGGCGGGAATCGCCTCAAGACGCAAGGCCGAAAAGATGATTACGGAAGGTCGCGTCACTGTAGATGGTGAAATTATCACTAAACTTGGGACCAAAGTGGAAACTTTTAGCAACATTACGGTTGATGGTGAACCAATCGAACGTGAGAGCTTGCACACCTATGTGTTTTATAAACCACGGGGAGTTGTTTCAACTGCTAATGATGACAAGGGAAGAAAAACGGTGGTCGATTACTTTAGCGACTTACCATACCGGTTATACCCAGTAGGACGTCTTGATTACGATACGTCGGGCTTGTTATTAATGACTAATGATGGTGAATTGGCTAATTTAATGATGCATCCGCGTAACAAGGTTGCTAAGGTTTATGTTGCCCGCATTGAGGGGCAATTATTGCCTGAAGAAAGCAAACAATTAGCGCGCGGAGTTGAATTTGATCACCACAAGAGTTCCCCAGCTAAAGTAAAAGTCATTCGTACGGATAAAAAGCATAACCGGCAGATTGTCCAATTGACCATTCATGAAGGACATTATCACCAAGTTAAAAAAATGTTTAAGGCTGTTAACCATCAAGTTGAAAAACTGGCGCGAGAGAAGTATTCTTTCTTGACACTTGATGGTCTTGTGTCTGGTAAATATCGCGAATTGTCTCATGAAGAAGTTGACAGATTGAAGCATGTAGACTAGTATATTGATAGAAATTAATAAAGAGTTTGTTGTCTTCATGGCAGGGTGTAAGTCCCGACCGGCGGAAAGTCCGCGACCCGTATAAACGGTGGAACCCCACAGTGGTACCGATAGTTAAAGTCTAGATGAAAGAAGACAGACTAAACTAAAAGAAAAGTAGATAAAAAGCTTACTTTTATTAGGTCTGTTGCTAGAAGCAACAGACCTAATATTGTTTTGGAGGTAAGTTTTTTGAAGAGTAAGAGTACGAGTAATTTAGCATTATTAATCGCCTGTGCGATGTTTGGTGCGGTAGCATTTGTCATTATTAAGTTTACGGGGATTCCAATTTTACCGAATGCGAGTTTCTTAAAATTTGATTTTTCTGATGTCATTATTACAATTGGGATGTTTCTTTTTGGCATTTGGCCAGGGATCTTTATTGCGATTATTAGAATGCTGATAAGTTTAGTTTATAGTGGTTTTAGTTTGCCAAGTGTTGTTGGTCAGTTAGCAGCATTGTTAGCATCAATTTCCTTTGCATTACCATTTTACTTTGTTACTAGAAATATGAAGCGTGATGAAACAAGTGGAATGAAGCGACACGTTAAGCCAATTATTGGTTTGATTTGCGGAACAATTGCCATGGCGATTGTTTTGGCAACTCTGAATGCTTTGATTTTGACGCCAATGTATGCCGTAACAATGATACCAAAATTGCCAGCAATCCACGGCTATTCTGGTTTGCTTGGGTTTACCGAAAAGGTATACTTAGGTCAGATGTTACATATTCCATCAATGGGAGCATATATTTTCGGAATAATTGTTCCATTCAATCTCGTAAAGGGACTGATCAACAGTGTTGTTGTTTACCTATTGTTTGAAGCAGTTTTACGTAATTTGAAACCTTTTGTTCAAAAGAATTTCAATTTAAAGAGATAATTTAACTTAAGTCGGTCATTTAAATGGCCGATTTTTTTATCCAAAAACGCCGGTAAATATGCTAAAATTAAATAAGTTAGGTGAATCGAGGTATTTTGATGAATCAAAAACAGGAAAAATTATATAAACATTATGCACGTCCAAATGAGCCCAGAGCCGTGATTAACAAGCCACATTATAAAGGCTGGCTAATCACGATGGCAATTTTGGTCGTTGTGATTATTGCTCTTATTCCTGTTGTTCATCACTTAGCTTCAAGTGGTCAGGTCAAGGAGCAGGCTGTTGAATTGCAAAAAACAACCCAAAAGTCACCTAAAACCCCTGCTAAGCATGTGAATCGAGTAAAGCAAGCGGCTAAAAGCAAAACCAAAAAGGCGAAGGTTACGGGTAAAATACAGCAATTACCTAAAGTTAAAGCTAAAAAGGCCACAGTTAAGAAATCCTCGGCTGAAAAGTCGCAAGCCAAAACGCAGCAGGTGCCAAGTCAATATGTTGTTCAAGTTGGTGATACTTTAACTAGCATTGCACAAAAGAATAACGTCTTGCCGCAAGAATTAGTACGACTTAATGGCCTTAGTACTGACGGCCAGGTATATGCCGGACAAACACTTAAATTGAAATAATTATTGAGAAAGGATAGGGACTATGCGTCCCTTTTTGATTGAATGCAAGTAGCAATTGATGGACCAGCTTCAGCTGGTAAAAGTACTGTCGCAAAAATTATTGCGCAAAAGTTAGATTTTATTTACATTGACACTGGAGCAATGTACCGTGCATGTACGGTGATTGCCCGGTCACATCACCTTGATTATGGCGATGAGGCTGGAATTTTAAAAGCAATTGACCAAGATGGTATTGAACTTAAAGCTGTCAATGGTGAACAAAAGGTCTTTGCTGGCACGAAAGATATTTCTCGCGAGATTCGGACACCAGAAATTTCTGCCAATGTCTCACAGGTATCTGCTTTGGCTGGTGTGCGGGCTAAAATGGTTATTTTGCAGCGGCAAATGGCTGGAAAAGTAAATGTAATAATGGATGGCCGTGATATCGGGACGACTGTTTTACCTGCTGCCGAAGTTAAAATCTTTTTAGTGGCATCACCAAGATCGCGGGCGCAAAGACGGATGCTCGACTTGCAGGAGCGCGGAATTAAGTCCGATAAAACAGTTGATGAAATTGAGCAAGATATTGCAGATCGCGACTATAAAGATTCCCATCGTGAAATTTCACCGCTGAAAAAGGCGTCAGATGCGATTGAAATCGATACAACGACCATGACAATTGACCAAGTTGTTGCCGCAATTTTGGCTGAAATTAAAAAAAGTCAAAAAAAACTATAAAAAAGGGGTTAAAACAGTAGAAAAATATCTCACTTTCATTTAGAATTAGATTATGATATTGGGAGGTAAATAATGTCAGAAAACAGTAATCAATTTTTAGATGCATTGAAACAAATGCAAGGGGTTGAGGTCGGAGATATCGTCGATGTAGAAGTATTAGACGTTGAAGACGGCCAAATCGATGTTGGTGTTGAAAATGCTGGTGTCGAAGGTGTAATCCCACGTCGTGAATTCACTTCAGATCGTAACGCCGATTTACGTGACCTTGTTAAACCGGGTGATAAGCTTAAAGCTTTAGTTTTAAGAAAAGCCGGCGGTGACAAGGAAAACGGTGAGTTCTTCTTCTCAGTAACTCGTCTTAAGGAAAGAGAAGCTTATGACGAATTACAAAAGGACTTTGAAGCAGGTAAGACAATCGAAGGTACTGTCACAGCTTCTGTTCGTGGTGGTTTATTAGTTGACGTTGGTACTAGAGGATTTTTACCAGCTTCACTTATTTCTAACCGTTATGTTTCTGATCTTAAGCCTTACATTGGTAAGACTATGAAACTTAAGATTACCGAAATTGATCCAAGTAAGAATCGTCTGATTCTTTCACATAAGGACTTAATTGAAGAAGAACGTGAAGAAGCCTTTGATAAAGTAGCATCACAATTAGTTGTTGGTGATGTTGTTGAAGGTAAAGTTTCTCGTTTGACTAACTTTGGTGCCTTTGTTGATGTTGGTGGTGTTGACGGTTTAGTTCACATCTCAGAAATTTCATACAAGCACGTTGATAAGCCTAGCGATGTATTAAAGGCTGGTCAAGATGTTAAGGTCAAAGTTATCGGTATTGATGATGACAGACATCGCATCTCCCTTTCAATCAAGCAAACTGAACCTTCTCCATTTGAACAAGCCACTTCAGACTTACACGAAGGTGACATTTTTGAAGGTGAAGTTAAGTCATTGACTAACTTTGGTGCTTTCGTTGAAGTTGCTGACGGTATTCAAGGCTTAGTTCACGTTTCAGAAATTTCATATAAGCACGTGGACAAACCTAGTGATGTTTTGGAAGTTGGCCAAACTGTTAAGGTTAAGGTTTTGAACATTGACCCAAGTGAACGTCGGATTTCACTTTCAATGAAAGCAGCTGATTCTAAAGGCTCTGACAATGAAGGTTCTCGTTCACACAGTTCATACAACAATAACAGAAATTCTGTTAAGAAGTACATGAACAACGAAGACAGCGGTTTCGCTTTAGGTGACATTATTGGTGACCAATTAAAGGACCGTCGTTAATCATAATAAAAAAGCCGACTGTATAGCCGGCTTTTTTTATTTTATAAAGGAGGCTGAAAGATGGTTTTACCAGTAGTTGCAATTGTTGGCCAACCAAATGTTGGTAAATCAACGCTTTTCAACCGGATTATTAATGAGCGTTTAGCAATTGTTGAAGATAAGCCAGGTGTCACTCGTGACCGTAACTATGCCAAGGCTGAATGGATGGGGCAAAAATTTGACCTAATTGATACTGGTGGTATCACGTGGGAAAACGGCCGCATTGAAGATGAAATTCGGGCGCAAGCAGAAATTGCGATTGATGAAGCTGATGTCATTGTGATTTTGACCAGCGTAACTAATCACCTGACGGACTTAGATGAGCGGATCGCACACTTACTCTATCGCACTGAAAAGCCAGTTATTTTGGCTGTAAATAAAGCTGATAACCCTGAGCAGAGGGCTGATATTTATGATTTTTACAGTTTGGGCTTTGGTGATCCGATCCCTGTATCAAGTGTTCACGGAACAGGAATTGGTGACTTACTTGATCGGATTGTTAGTGAGCTGCCAAAAAACTTAGCAAAAAAAGACGACGACCAAATTTCTTTTAGCGTTATTGGCCGACCGAATGTTGGTAAATCATCAATTGTTAATCAATTAGTTGGTGAGAAGCGAGTTATTGTCAATAATGAAGAGGGAACCACCCGGGATGCCGTTGATAGCCCATTTGTTGGTGAAGATGGTACTAAATTTAGAATTGTCGACACCGCTGGTATTAGACGTCGTGGCAAGGTCTACGAAAAGACGGAAAAGTACTCTGTGATGCGCGCGATGGGGGCAATTGAGCACTCAGACGTCGTTTGTCTTGTCTTAGATGCGAGTACAGGTATCCGTGAGCAAGACAAGCACGTTGCTGGCTATGCTCATGATGCGGGTCGCGGGATTATCATCATTGTTAACAAGTGGGATTTACCCAAGAAGAATAGTACCAGTGCTAAGGAATTTGAGCAGACAATTCGGCAAGAATTTCAGTATCTTGATTACGCACCGATTTTGTTTGTTTCTGCTAAAACCGGTCAGCGGCTTGAACAAATTCCAAAGATGGTTAAGCAGGTTTACCAAAATCAAAATCAACGAATTAAGTCTAGTGTGCTCAATGACTTACTGCTAGAAGCAAGTAAATTAGTGCCAACACCAATGATTAAGGGTAAACGCTTAAGAGTTTACTATATGACTCAAGTTTCGACTAACCCACCGACATTTGTAGTTTTTGTTAATGATGCGGAATTAATGCACTTTTCTTATCAACGCTTTTTAGTAAATCAATTGCGGGAGAATTTTGATTTTACAGGAACGCCAATTAAAATAATAGCGCGGAAGAGAAAGTAGTTTGTATATTACAAATATACAAAAAATAATATTTTTAGTAAAAAAGCTTGTTGTAGTAAGGCTTTTGTGCTATTTTGAGTGCATGGAAACAATGATTAGATTGTAATCATTATTTCTTATTCTTCGGTTGAAGAATAAGCTTTGAGTCCAGTTA
Organism: Lactobacillus sp. ESL0677; assembly: GCF_029392875.1. Lineage (NCBI taxonomy): Bacteria > Bacillati > Bacillota > Bacilli > Lactobacillales > Lactobacillaceae > Lactobacillus > Lactobacillus sp. ESL0677. Next base: position 977,593 of record NZ_CP113946.1, read on the forward strand.
GGGGGGCTCAAATTTTGGGAGGTGAAGTCCAGATGGCAAATAAAGCAGAATTAGTTTCAGAAGTAGCTTCAAGAACTAAGTTAACTAAGAAGGATGCAGCTACTGCTGTTGATGTAATTTTTAGCGCAATCCAAGATGATCTTGCAAAAGGTAACAAGGTTCAATTAATCGGCTTTGGTACTTTTGAAGTTCGTGAACGTGCAGCCCGCAAGGGTCGTAACCCACAAACTGGTGATGAAATTGAAATCCCAGCAAGTAAGGTTCCTGCATTTAGACCTGGGAAGGCTCTTAAAGAAGCTGTTAAATAATTTAATAGTTTTATCTTAAAAGACGGTGATGTGATAGTCACCGTCTTTTTTGGTGGGCATAAATAATTCGGTATGTTTCTTGTTAAGCTGATTTTATGTCATAATTAAGATAATGGAGGGACTAAATGTATTCTGAACAATTACTTGACGCAATTGAAAAACAAGATTTTTCGCAGGAAAAAGTCTTACTAAAAAAGGCCTTGGATAATGATGAACCAGAAATATTGGCATCTTTAGCCGAAAATTTAACGGGCTTAGGTTTTACTAACTTATCAAAAGAAGTTTATCGCAGCCTGATTGCCCAATTTCCTAAAGAAGACTTATTTAAGGTTTATTTAGCAGAAATTTTACTGAATGATGGCGAAGACGATGATGGCCTGTCACTACTGTATAATATTAAAGAGGATTCTTCAGCCTACCTTGACAGTCTGTTAGTTCAAGCTGATTACTATCAAACTAATGGCTTGCTTGAGACAGCCCATAGTAAGCTGGTGAAGGCTGCTAAATTAGCACCTGGTGAAGATATCGTTAAGTTTGGTTTAGCTGAATTAGACTACTTAAGCGGTCATAATGAGCAAGCCCTAGCTTTGTATCAAGATTTATTAACGCGCCACAAAAACTTTAGTGAAGTCAACCTGATTGATCGCTTGTACCAGACATTGGCAAAATTAGGTCGCTATGAAGAGGCTAGCAAGGTAATCGAAGATCATAGCGGCGATATTTTGGATATTGATAGTAAATATCAGGCTGCCTTGATTATGCTCAATGTTAATAAGGACGACCAGGCAATTACATATTTGAATGATGTTATCAATCAAAGTCCGGACTATGTGAATGCATACCCACTTCTGGCAACAGCTTATGAGCACAAAAATGATAATGAGCAGGTTTTACGTTCAAGTCAAGCAGGACTAGCCTATAATGAGCTTGACCCAGTATTATATTCTAAGGGTGCACGTGCTGCTGCTAAATTGAACGACTTAAAGACAGCTGAGGATTTACTGACCCGCGGTCTAAAGGTTGAGCCAGAAAATAATGATTTACGGCTGCAATTGTCTAATCTATATTTGCATGAAGGTAAAAATGAAGCTAATCTGCAATTGTTTGCCAAACTCGATGAAAGTGATTTGGAATCACAAGACCACTGGAATATGGCACTATCTTATGAAAATTTGGATAATAGTGACAAGGCCAAAAGTGAGTTCTTGCTAGCATATCCAGAATTTCAAAGTAATCCCGCTTTTTTAAAGCAAATGATTCGTTTCTTTAACACCGAGGCTAATGCTACCGAAATTGTTTTGCAGCTCTTAGAACGCTATTTAAAGCTGGAGCCAGAGGACGGCGAAATGCAGGAATTGTATAACCAATTGGCTGATTAATTAAATTTTGGGGTAAAAAGACCATGATGTGGCCTTTTTTCTTTGGCGACTTTTTAAAATAATACGAGTGAGGTCGTGTTCTGCTTATAAATGGGCTATAATGAAATATAATCGCTATTTGAAAATTAATTAAAATAATAGTGTTAAATTACTAACAAAAATTAAAAATAAATAGATGAGTTGATTAATTAATGATGAAAATAAATGAATTACCCGCGATTTTTACCGCGGCACTTCCGGTCCTTAAAACACTGGAACAAGCGGGCTTTGAAGCATACTTTGTTGGTGGCTCGGTCCGTGACTTGTTACTGAGACGACATATCCATGACATTGATATTGCAACTAGTGCTTATCCAGAGGAAGTTAAAGAACTATTTAGTCGGTCGATTGATACAGGGATTAAACACGGAACCGTGACTGTCCTCTATAATGGCGGCAGTTATGAAATTACAACTTTTAGAACGGAGTCTGGCTACCAAGATTATCGCCGTCCTGATCATGTGACTTTTGTGCAGAATTTAAGTGAAGATCTTAAACGCCGTGATTTTACAATAAATGCACTGGCAATGAACACGAGCGGCGAAATCATTGATTTGTTTGATGGTCTCGGCGATTTGCAAAAGCATATTATTCGGGCTGTCGGTGATCCGGAAAAGCGCTTTAATGAGGATGCCTTACGCATGATGCGTGCGGTCCGTTTTATGAGTCAATTACAATTTAATTTGGAAACAAAAACAGAGCAGGCAGTTAAGGACAACCACCAGCTCTTGCAAAAGATTTCGGTAGAACGGATTCGTGATGAGTTTGTTAAAATGGGGATTGGCCCACATTCACGTCAGGCTTTTCAGGTCTTTTTAGATACACAATTAAGCGAAGACGTACCAGATTTTGACGGCAAAAGCGATTTATTGAAGATTTACCCAAGCTTAAAGTTTAATCCAAATATTGAAACTAGCTTGTGGGCCATTATTATTATTTTGCTTAAAATTCCTAACGAGCAAATTGCTAAATTTATGCGTGATTGGAAAAATTCAAACGCCATGACTAACGAAGTTGAAAAAGTGGTTGCTGTTTTTGATCTACTTTCAGAGCGGACACCAACCGATTTTGAACTTTTTGAAGCAGGAAAAGATATTCTGCTGAATGCAATTGATGTTGCTCATATCTTGGGTCAGCCAGTTGATTCCGAAGCCTTGGTTGACCGCTATGTTGCTCTGCCGATTAAGTCAACAGCTGAACTAGCAATTGACGGCCGGTTTTTAATTAATGCTGGAATTGCTCCGGGACCACAATTAGGTAATTTATTGACCAAGATTAAGCAGAAAATCATTGCTGGCGAACTTGAGAACACGACAGACGCAGTTATTGCCTTTTTGGCAAATAATTAAACGTATAACAGGACTGAAAAGTACATTAAGCCCGATCCCAGCATCACAAATAAGTGCCAAATGACATGGATGAAGGGAATACCGCGCATGGTATACAATAAGGCGCCGATAGTGTAGGCAACGCCGCCGCCAACAAGTAGCCAAAAGCCAACGGGACTGAGGCGAACGTAAAGTGATTGCCCCGAAAAAATGACGAGCCAACCCATAACAACATACAAAACGGTGTCAAGGATTGTGTGCTTACCACGGTTAAAGATATAGTAAATAATGCCAAAAATGGTCAATGTCCAGATTAAGCTAAATAAAATCCAGCCCCAAGTGCCACCGATAGCCACAAGCGAATACGGCGTGTATGATCCAGCAATTAATAAAAAGATTGATGTGTGATCAAAAATTTGAAAAACATTGCGTGCACGGGTAAAGATTAGGCTATGAAATAGCGTTGAAAATAGGTATAAAAAGACCAAACAAGCACCATAAATACTAAAGGTTACGATGCGTAATGCACTCCCAGTAGCTGCAGCTTTAACGACTAGCAATACTAGACCAGCAACGGCTAGGCCAAAGCCAATTCCGTGAGTAATGGCACTAAAAATATTGTCTAAAATGTAATATGCTTTTGATCTTGTAGTTGGCTCTTGCCAGAGTTTTTTAAATTCCATTATTAAATTAGTCCAATCATTTTCTTCTACACTAAAGTTTTTTGCTATAATGCAAGTATTGATATTGTTCACATTTTATCATAAAATGTAACGCGAATTAGAATTGAGGGCAAATACATTGTCAGAGATAAAAATTATGACGGATTCTTCAGCGCAATTAACGCCAGAAGAAATCGAGAAATATCATATCACAGTTGTTCCACTATTAGTGACGATTGATGATCAAACATATGTTGATGGCGTTGACATTACACGGCAAGAGTTTGTCGAAAAAATGACGACATCAAAAGAATTACCTAAGACGAGTCAGCCGCCAATTGGTCAGTTAGTTGATACAATCAATGGGCTAACTGCTGATGGTAGTAGCGTTATCGGTATCTTTTTAGGCAAAGGCTTAAGTGGCACAGTTGATGCGGCAAGACAGGCCGTTAAAATTGCAGGTAAAGCTGAACAAGTAAGTATCGTAGATTCTCAATTGACCGATCGAGCTGAGGGACTACAAGTTTTAGAAGCTGCTCGGGGTACTCTTAAAGGGCAAAGTGTTCAAGAAATCTTGGCGCACCTAGAGCAAATTAAAAAGACGCAGCGCTTGCGCATGATGATTGTTAATTTAGAAAATATCATTAAGGGTGGACGACTAGGAGCTGTTTCTGGTAAAATTGCTACTTTACTGAACATTCGTATTGAGCTGCAAATGCCGGGTGGTCATTTAAAAGTGGCTAAAAAGGGGCGCGGCAAGAAGTTCTCGCTAGCTTTTGATAATCGAGTTTTGGCTGATATTGAGGCAAACAAGGATAAAATCAAGGAAGTTGGTATTTCTTACGTTTCACTCGATGGTGTGCCGCAAGAATTAAAGGATTTTGCACAAAAAATCAAGGAAATTAATTCTAAAATTGATGTGCTAGTGCGCGAGACCAGCCCAGTAATTGCAACGCATGCTGGACTTGGTGCTTATGCAATTTTGTATTATACGGAGTAATAATGGCTTATCGAGAAAGTTTTTATCGTTATTTGATGACGCAGCGTGACAGTGATTCAAATGATGAAGTCGCACAGTTTGCAAATAATGCTCAGAATGATCAGACTTTTCCTAAGCAGGAACAAAATTACGAAAAGCTATCTGATTACCTAGAACTAAATGCGGGTTATTTACCTAGTATGAGTATTTTTGATCAGGCTTATGAGATGTATCGGGAAAAGATGGCGTATTAAGCAAGCTCCTCATTATTTGGGGCTTTTTTAGTGTTAAAGAGGGCAAAAAATGGCGACAATTCAGTGGTATCCGGGACATATGAACAAGGCGCGCAACCAGCTTGAAGACAAGATGGGCTTAATTGATGTCTTAGTTGAAGTTTTAGACGCGCGCATCCCGCAATCATCAAGAAATCCAATGATTGAGGAGTTAGTAGGTACTAAGCCGCACCTAATCATTTTGAATAAGGCGGATTTGGCGGACCCAGTGCTAACTAAGATTTGGCAAAAAAAGCTTACGGAAAAAGGCAAATTCGTCATGGCGATAGACTCACTGCATAATACCAACATGCAGGTGTTAGTTCGGATGGTTAAAAAGGCGGCGGCTGATAAAATTGCTAAATTGGAGGCCAAGGGAGCTTCTAATCCGGTGATTAGAATTGCCCTTGCTGGTATTCCTAACTGTGGTAAGTCAACAATTATTAACCGGTTAGTTGGCCGAAATGTGACTGCTGTTGGAAATAAGCCGGGGGTAACCAAAGGTCAAACTTGGCTTAAGACGCAAAGCAATATTCAAATTTTGGATACACCGGGAATTTTGTGGCCTAAATTTGACGATCAAGAAGTCGGTTATAAATTAGCAGCTTTTGGCGCAATTAAGGACAGCATTTTTCACGCTGATGATGTGGCGCTATTTTTACTGAAAAATTTACGCAAATATTATCTCGCTGATTTAGCTAAATTTGCCCGAACAACTAAGGATCAAATTACGCAAATTAATGACACTGACTTATTGCTAGCGATGACTGAGGTTTATGGGATGCGGGACGACTATGACCGCTTTTCGTTATACTTGCTGCAGCGTCTGCGTAAGGGTAAGGTTGGTAGAATTACGCTGGACCGCCCATGACAATTAAAGAAATAAAGCAGCTGCTTTCAGATAAAGTTAGTGGAGAAGAATTAGCTGCTCTCAAAGCTGACCCACGTACAGGCGTTCAAAAGCTATTGGCAAGTTACTATCGCCGGCAGAAAAAATCAGCGCAAAAACAGGCTGCCTTTTTAACCAGAATGCAATATGAACGACAATTTTGGGCTAAGGGGCAAATTGTGGCTGGTGTAGATGAAGTTGGTCGCGGGCCATTAGCTGGGCCGGTAGTCACGGCCGCAGTGATTATTGATGCCAATTTTGATTTGCTTGATGTGAATGATTCTAAGAAGCTAAGTCCACAAAAGCGGCAGGAATTATACCCGAAGATTTTGCAAGAAGCAGTTAGTGTTGCTGTGGGCGTTAAAAGTGCCCAAGTAATCGATGAGATTAATATTTATGAAGCAGACCGTTTGGCAATGGCGCAAGCTGTCAAGGAGCTTGATTGCAGGCCCGATGCATTATTAGTCGATGCAATGAATGTCCCCGTTAATTTACCGCAAGTGCGCCTGATCAAGGGGGATGCTAAGTCAAATTCGATTGCGGCAGCCTCGATTGTAGCGAAGGTCTTTCGTGATCGCTTGATGACCGATTACGGCAAAATTTACCCGCAATATCAATTTGCGCATAATGCCGGTTACGGCACTAGTGCCCATCTTGCTGCTTTAGAAAAGTACGGGCCAACACCAATTCACCGCAAGACTTTTGCACCAGTTAGTGACTTTTTTAAAACAAAATAGAATATATCCTCCTTTTTTACGTATTTGTAATTAGGAGGCTTTTTTAATGGAAAAAACAAATTTTTTGTTACGCCTGAAATTACAAAAGGGACTTGGTTATGTCAAGATGCTGCAAGTTGCCAGTCAACTGGACGATGATCAGGTCACTGTACAAACAATTAAGCAAATGACCTTACCTGCAGCTGTCAAAGAAGCTAGCTTGGCTGCCTATAGACTTGAAAAATTTGGCAAGGTGATTAAGCGAATTAAAAAGCAGTGTCAGGTAATCAGCTTTTTTGATGATAATTATCCCGAGCAATTGCGGCAGATATATCAGCCGCCCTTAATTTTATTTGCGCGTGGCGATATTACCCTACTACAAAAAAGAATTGTGACAATTGTTGGCTCGCGACAGGCAACGGTGTATAGTCAGCGGGTTTTGGCTCAACTCGTACCAAATTTAGTTAATAACCATGTGGTAATTGCCAGTGGTCTAGCTAAAGGCGTCGATGTCTTGGCACATCAAGCCACTTTACAAAATCATGGTAAGACAATTGCTGTTGTCGGTAACGGCTTAAATCATTATTATCCAATGGTTAACCACCACGTGCAGGAGCAAGTTATGCAAAAGGGGCTGATTTTAAGTGAATATTTACCAGATACACCGCCGCGTCCTTTTCGCTTTCCTGAGCGCAACCGTATTCTAGCGGGACTTGCGGAAAGTGTCGTGGTAACGGAAGCTAAGGAAAAGTCGGGCTCCTTAATCACGGCTAACTTGGCACTGCAGGAAAATCGCAATGTCTATGCTGTCCCCGGGCCGATTACTAGTCCATTATCAGCGGGACCAAATAGGTTGATTGCAGTGGGTGCTAACCCGATAACAGATTTTAAATTAAATGAAAGATTTGACAACTAGCCATTAAATATTCTATTCTCAGAATAGTATTTTTAAAAAATAGAATTTTAATGAGGAGGCATTTGATGCCTACTAAGTCAAAGCCAAAAAAACGTAAAAAAACATTAGTAATTGTAGAATCGCCGGCAAAAGCCAAGACGATTGAAAAATATTTGGGGCGTAATTATCGGGTAATTGCTTCTAAGGGGCATATTCGCGACTTGCCAAAATCACAAATGGGAATTGATTTTGACAATAATTACAAGCCGAAATATATTTCCATTCGGGGTAAAGGCGATACAATTAAGGAATTAAAATCAGAAGCAAAAAAGGCTAAAGATGTCTATCTAGCATCCGACCCCGACCGTGAAGGAGAAGCAATTGCTTGGCATGTAGCTCATGCGTTAAATCTTGACGATACAGCTAAGAACCGGGTAACTTTCAATGAGGTTACTAAGGATGCAGTTAAGGAGAGCTTCAAGCATCCCCGTGCAATTGATATGGACACGGTTAACGCCCAGCAGGCACGGCGAATTTTAGACCGGATTGTTGGTTATTCACTCTCACCAATTTTATGGGATAAGGTTAAAAAGGGTTTGAGTGCTGGTCGTGTTCAGTCAGTTGCCTTAAAGTTAGTAATTGACCGGGAAAAAGAAATTAAAAATTTCAAACCGGAAGAATACTGGTCAATTGATGCTGAATTTAAAAAGGAACGCAAAGCATTCAAATCACAATTTTGGGGTGTTGATGGTAAAAAGAAGGAACTGCCAAATAACGATGCCGTTAAGGAAGTTTTAGCTAAAATCGATAAGAAAAAGGCATTCACCGTCAGCAAAGTTGTTGCTCGTGAACGCCGCCGGCAACCAGCTGCGCCATTTACAACTTCCACAATGCAACAGGAAGCTAACAAGCGGCTCAATTACCGTACTCGGCGAACAATGAGTATTGCCCAACAGCTTTATGAAGGAATTAGCCTTGGTAAATCAGGAACAGTCGGCTTAATTACTTATATGAGAACCGACTCTAAGCGGACGTCGCCGATTGCTCAAGCTGAAGCATCGAAGTTTTTAAATGAAAAATATGGTAAAGAATATGCAGCTAAGGGTCAGCGGCACTTTAAGAATGCTCAAGATGCTCAGGATGCCCATGAGGCAATTAGACCGACTAGTATTTATCGGACGCCGGAATCGCTCAAGTCAGTTTTAACGACTGAACAATATCGACTGTACAAGCTAATTTGGTCCAGATTTTTAGCCAGTGAAATGACGCCGGCTGTATATGATACGGTTAGAGCTGATATTGAGCAAAATGGGGTTATTTTTAGAACAACCGGCTCGAAGATGAAGTTTGCCGGATTTACTAAGGTTTACGATAATCAGCAGGAAAAAAACATCGAATTACCAAATTTAAATGAAGGCGATCAAGTTAAATTAACCAAGTCGGATAACAAGCAGCACTTTACTTTGCCACCGGCAAGATATACCGAAGCTAGTCTAGTGCATTCACTTGAAGAAAACGGCGTTGGTCGCCCTTCGACTTATGCGCCAACTATTGATACCATTCAGCGTCGCTATTATGTTAAGCTTGAGGGTAAGGCGATTGTGCCAACAGAATTAGGTGAAATCGTTGATAATTTAATCGAAAAGTTTTTCCCTGATATTGTTAACGTTGACTTTACTGCCCAATTAGAAAATGACCTCGACAGCGTTGAGGAAGGTAAGAAAAATTGGGTCAAGGTCATTGACGAATATTATCATCCCTTCAAAAAGGAACTTGATAAGGCAGACGCCGACATCAAGAAAGTTCAGATTAAGGATGAACCCGCTGGTTTTAATTGTGACATCTGTGGTGCACCAATGGTTATTAAAATGGGACGTTATGGCAAGTTCTATGCTTGCTCACGCTTCCCTGATTGCCGTAATACTAAGGCAATTGTCAAGAAGATTGGTGTAACTTGTCCTAAATGTGGCAAGGGGGATGTTGTTGAAAAGAAATCCAAGCGTAACCGCAAATTCTTTGGTTGCTCGCGTTATCCAGAATGCGACTTTGTCTCATGGGATAAACCGATTGGTCGCAATTGCCCTAATGATGGTCACTTTTTGGTTGAAAAGAAAAACAAGAAGGGCTTGGTTGTTCTGTGTCCTAACGGTGACTATAAAGAGGAGCCTAAGGATGAAGGCGCCGTAAAAGAAAGTTAAATTTAAGTTAATATCATCAAGTCAGGCATGGTTTGATGATATTCTTGTATTTAGAAGAAATATTTTTTAGAAAAGGAATATCTTAAGATGCCTAAAAATATAACAGTAATTGGCGGTGGACTTGCCGGCAGTGAGGCAACGTGGCAATTAGCTAGGCGTGGAATTCAAGTTGACTTATACGAGATGCGTCCCACAAAGTTAACACCAGCGCATAAGACTGGTAATTTTGCCGAGTTAGTCTGCACCAACTCAATGCGATCTAACCAGTTGTCAAACGCCGTAGGCCTATTAAAAGAAGAAATGCGGCAACTAGATTCACTTATTTTAGAGGCAGCTGATAGAACCCAAGTTCCAGCCGGTGGTGCCTTAGCCGTTGATCGAGATAAATTTAGTGAGTATGTTACCCAGAAGTTGCATTCACTGCCTAATGTGACCTTTCATGATGAAGAAATCACGTCAATTCCGCAAGATGGAATTACGGTAATTGCGACTGGCCCTTTGACTAGTGATGCTCTGGCTGACAAAATTCAACAATTTTCTGGAACCGATAGTCTGCACTTCTTTGATGCAGCAGCACCAATTGTGGCGGCCGATTCAATTGATCAGGAGATTGTTTATAAAAAGTCCCGCTATGACCGCGGTGAAGCAGCTTATTTAAACTGTCCAATGACTAAAGAAGAATATGATCGCTTTGCTCAAGAGCTGGTCAATGCCGAAACAGCTGAAATGCACGGCTTTGAAAATAGTGAAGTTTTTGAAGGTTGTATGCCAATTGAGGTAATGGCCGCACGGGGAAGTAAAACAATGCTGTTTGGTCCCTTAAAGCCAGTTGGCTTGGAAGATCCTCACACGGGTAAAACGCCGTATGCCGTTGTTCAATTGCGCCAAGATAATGCGGCGGCTTCGATGTACAACATTGTCGGCTTCCAAACGCATCTGAAATACGGTGAGCAAAAGCGGGTTTTTTCAATGATTCCGGGCTTAGCCAATGCGCGCTTTGTCCGTTATGGTAAAATGCACCGTAATACCTACATGGCTTCACCAGAAGTCTTGACGGCTAGCTATGAAGCTAAAAAGCAACCCGGTTTGTTCTTTGCCGGACAAATGACAGGCGTTGAAGGTTACGTTGAAAGTGCCGGAAGTGGTTTAGTTGCCGGAATTAATGCAGCTAGAAGAGCGCTGGCAGAAGAACCGGTTGCTTTCCCGAAAGTAACAGCTCTTGGTTCGATGGCTAATTATGTAACTACCACTAGTGCTAAACACTTCCAACCGATGAATGCCAGTTTTGCCTTGATTCCGGGGCTTGAAGGCAAAAAGGTGCGGAATAAGCGTGAGCGTCACGAAAAAATTAGTGAACGCGGCTTAGCCAGTTTGGCTAAATTTAAAGAGGAAGTCTTGGGTTAAATGACAACGCAGGATCAAGAGTTGCAAAGCTTTATTTCTTATTTGCAAAATGAGCGGCATTATAGTTCAAAGACGATTCAGTCTTACCAAACTGATTTGCTTGAGGCGAAGGCATTTTGGCAGGCTAATGGCGGGTTTGTAACTTGGCAAAAAATTAGTGAACGCGATGTTGAGATTTTTTTACAAAATCTTGCAGAGCGTAAATTAGCCAGAACAACGCAAGCTCGTAAAATGTCCAGTTTACGGTCATTTTATCGCTTTTTAACACGGCGGAAGGTAGTTAAGACTAACCCAACGCAAACAATTGTGCTCCGTAAAAAGACGCGCAAATTGCCCCAATTTTTCTATGCACCGGAAATGAAGCAGGTCTTTGCGACATTGACGGCTAGTGATCCACTAACGGTGCGTAACCTCGCGATGTTTGAGTTGTTTTATACAACTGGGATGCGGGTCAGTGAAGTTAGTGGATTAAAATTACCACAGCTAGATTTGGATTTAAAAGTGATTTTGGTTCACGGTAAAGGTAATAAGGACCGTTATGTCGCTTTTGATGAGCAAACTGCAAAAGCATTAAAGCGGTATTTAACCGACTCCCGGTCGCAACTTCTTGGTCAACAGACCGATCCGCAAATAGTCTTTTTAAATAATCAAGGTAAGCCAATCACATCACGTGGAATTGAATATGTGATGCAAAAAGTATTTAATAAGGCTGGGGTCAGCGGTAAGGTGCATCCCCATGAACTGCGTCACTCCTTTGCAACGGCAATGCTTAACAATGGCGCCGATCTGCGCAGCGTGCAGGAGTTACTGGGACATGCGAACTTGTCAACAACGCAAATTTATACCCACGTTACAATGAGCCACTTACAGGCTAATTACGAGCAATTTTTCACTCGTAATAATCAGAAAGATGAGGCAAAATAATGACAACAATTTGTTCAGTAAAATTTAATGGTAAAACAGCAATCGCTGGTGACGGTCAAGTTACCTTAGGCGAAAAGGTAATTGCCAAGGCAACAGCTAAAAAGATCCGGCGGATCTATCATGACCGCGTTGTGATCGGCTTTGCCGGCGGAGTTGCGGATGCGGTTAGCTTGCAGGACATGTTGGAGGGCAAACTAGAAGCCTTTGGCGGCGACTTACGTCGTGCTGCCGTTGAGATGGCCCAATCATGGCGTAAAGATCCTACTCTGCAAAAGCTAGAAGCAATGCTGATTGCATTTGATGAAAAGGATTTGTTGCTGATTTCTGGAAATGGTGAAGTGCTGGAACCAGACGAAAATGTTGTCGCAATTGGTTCTGGTGGTAACTTTGCTCAGGCTGCTGCAATCGCTTTGACAAGACACTCAACAGGGATGTCTGCTGAAGAAATTGCTCATGAAGCAGTGGAAATTGCTTCAGGAATTGATATTTTTACTGATAATCAAATTATTACGGACGAACTCTAATTAGGAGAAAAATTCATGGAAACAAAAACGCCAAAACAAATTGTTAATTTGCTAAATGAGTACATTATTGGGCAAGATGAGGCAAAAAAGGCAGTGGCGATTGCCCTATATAACCGCTATCGCCGCATGCAATTGCCAAAGAAAATGCAGGAGGACATCACACCTAAGAATTTGCTGATGGCTGGTCCTACCGGTGTTGGTAAGACGGAAATTGCTCGGCGGCTTGCTGCAATTGTTCAGGCTCCCTTTGTTAAGGTTGAGGCAACTAAGTTTACCGAAGTTGGCTATGTTGGCCGCGATGTTGAATCAATGGTGCGCGATTTAGTCAATGAAGCTGTCCGCATGGAAGAAAAGGATCAATTTGACCGCGTCCGTGCTCAAGCTGCTAAGGAAGCTAATAAGACTTTGGTTCGGTTATTGGTTCCCGGGATTAAGCATGAAAAGCGCCAAAATCAGATGCAAGAAATGCAAGATATGATGTCGATGTTAATGGGCAGCAGTCAAACTGATAAGCAACCTACTGACCAAGAAGAAGTAACAGATGATATTCGCAATCAGCGGTTGACAGTTTCCGAGCAGCTGAATAAAGGCTTATTAGAGAACCGTGAAGTAACAATTGAGGTTGAGCAGGCACCAAAAGTTAACCCAATGGGCGACGTGATGGGCCAAATGGGTCTTGATATGAGCTCAATGCTGAGTGACTTAGTTCCTAAGAAGAAGGTTAAGCGGACTTTACCGGTCAAAGATGCGCGTGAAGTCTTAATTCAAGAAGAATCACACAAGCTGATAGATTACGATACTCTTTATCAAAAGGCAATTGAGCGTACAACTAACAACGGCATTATTTTTATTGATGAAATTGATAAAATTACTTCAGGCAATAAGAAAAATTCCGGCGATGTTTCTCGTGAAGGTGTGCAACGTGATATTTTGCCAATCGTCGAAGGTTCAACTGTGCAGACAAAATACGGCCCAGTTTCCACCGATCATATTCTGTTTATTGCTGCAGGAGCGTTCGCAGAAACTAAGCCAAGTGATTTGATTCCTGAATTACAAGGACGTTTTCCAATTAGAGTTGAGTTAGATGCTTTGTCTAAAGATGACTTCGTTAAAATTTTAAAAGACCCAGCAGACTCACTGTTGGAGCAATATGTTGCCTTGCTGCATGCAGACGGTATCAAATTAATCTTTACACAAGAAGCCATTGCTCGCATCGCGCAAATTGCCTACGACGTTAATCAAGGAACAGACAATATCGGGGCAAGAAGGCTGGCAACTATCCTTGAAAAATTGCTTGAAGATGTGTTGTATGAAGGCCCAGACATGGAAATGGGTGAAATTACCGTGACTGAAGCATATGTTAATGAAAAACTTAGTGATATAATAACAAATAAAGATTTGACTAAGTTTATTCTTTAACAAAGGATGATGAGTAAGATGAACTACATTATCAAAAATACAATTTTACAAGTTGTTATTTCGAGCAAGGGTGCCGAATTGCAAAGCATTAAAAGTCAGCATAGTGGTTATGAATATCTCTGGCAGGCAGACCCCAATGTATGGGGTCGTCATGCGCCGGTATTGTTTCCAATTGTTGGTCGGCTTAAAAATGATGAGTACACTTATCAGGGTAAGACCTATCACATGACGCAACATGGCTTTGCTCGTGATATGGAATTTAGTGTCGAGCAACAGACCACTGAGAGCATTACCTTTTTGCTAAAAGATACTCAAGAAACAAGGAAGATTTATCCGTTTAAGTTTGAATTACGGGTCAATTATAATTTGTTGAATAATTTGCTTGAAGAAAATTTCAGTGTGACAAATAAGTCTGCTGGTGAAATGATTTTTGGTATTGGTGGTCATCCGGGATTTAATATTCCAACAACTAATTCGATTAGTAAGGAAGATTACTACTTTAGTACGAAGCCTTCGGTTGCTAGAGTGCAAATTCCATTAAAGGGTTCATATCTTGATTGGGATAATCGGTCTCTTGCTTCTACCAATAGCCTGATTACGTTAAGCGATCATTTATTTAAGAATGATGCTCTGATTTTTCAAATGAAAGGGCATGATAATAAAGTGTCCCTTAAAACGGAGACGAGTGCTTTTCACGTTAATGTTTGGCTGCGGGATGCACCATTTGTTGGTGCTTGGTCGCAGTATCCGCAAACAGCCGATTATGTATGTATCGAGCCGTGGTGGGGAATTGCTGACAGAAGTGATACTAATGGTAAGTTGGAAGACAAATATGGGATGAACCATTTAGCTCATGATGCTACTTTTACGGCTGGTTTTGGTATGGCTTTTCATGATCAAAATTAAGCAAAAAAAGAGACACTTATGTGTCTCTTTTTAATTATAATTAGCACTTGCGAACAATTGTTCGAATAGCTATAATATAAAAGCCAGTAAACTAATGTTTAACTGGCTGTATTTATTTCTAGTTTATAATTTGTGGTGGCGTTTCTTATACCAATAAAGCAGACCAAAGGGAATAATATTCTCATTGTGATGCTCAAGGCGCTTAATGTTATCTCGATGTCTTGTAAAAAGAATAATGAGCATGACGCCCGCGATTACGGTTAAGAAAATATCGTGAAAGAAAAATGTCGCGATAAAAATTGCGGTAATCGAAATTAGGCTTGATAGGCTAACATACGATGTAATAAAGACTAACGGTAAGAAGATTACCGCACAAACGCCAAAGAATTGGAGATTGTAGCCTAAAAAGACACCGGCGCTAGTCGCAACCGCCTTGCCTCCTTTAAATTTAAGGAAAATTGAAAAGGTATGTCCTAAAACAGCCAGCCCGCCACAAATTAATAAGACATACTTAGGTGCTCCTAGATGCAAGAGGCGCGGCAAGCAAGTTGCAAGTGTCCCCTTAAGGACATCAACGACGAGCACAAAGCTGCCGGCAAGTGGTCCCAGAACCCGAAATGAGTTGGTGGTACCGATGTTTCCCGAGCCATAGTTGCGGATGTCTTCATGGAAAAATAGTTTGCCAATGATTACCCCCGTCGGGAAGGATCCAATTAAGTATGCTAGAATAAATACCAGTAATAATTTCAAATTTATCATTTAAATCCTGCTCTCTTAGTGTCTTAAAGCTATTTTAGCAAAGATTAAGTAATATGCGGTGACTTTTTAAATGATTTAATAACTGGAGGAGTTTATTTGGCTAAAACAAATAAAAAAACAAATTCTTACGATGACTCGTCAATTCAGATTCTTCACGGTTTAGAAGCGGTTCGTAAGCGGCCTGGGATGTATATTGGTTCAACTGATATACACGGCTTGAATCAATTGGTTTATGAAATTGTCGATAATTCAGTTGATGAGGCAATGGCCGGTTATGGTAAAGAAATTGACGTGACTATTCATCGGGATAATAGCGTAACTGTGCGTGATTTTGGTCGGGGGATGCCGACGGGGATGCACAAATCGGGGAAACCAACGATTGAAGTTATCTTGACCGTTTTGCATGCCGGTGGTAAATTTACCGAACAAAACTATAAGACATCAGGTGGTCTGCATGGTGTTGGGTCTTCAGTTGTCAACGCTCTGTCCAGTTATCTGAAAGTTAGAGTTGTGCGTGGCGGCAAAGCTTATGAGGAAGAATTTGCTAATGGTGGTCATCCAGTAGGAACTTTAAAGTCGCTGGGTAAAACCAAAGAAAAAGACGGCACAACCATTACTTTTAAGCCTGACGAAACTATCTTTTCAACTACTAAGTATAAATACGAGACAATTCAGGAACGGATTCGTGAGTCCGCCTTTTTGTTAAAGGGCGTGCGTTTTATCTTAAATGATGAACGTGAGCCGGAGCATCATGATGATTTTAAGTATGACGATGGGATTAAGTCCTTTGTGTCCTACTTGAATGAGGGCAAAGATACTCTGAACGATGTGTTTTATTTTGAAGGCAAACAGGACGGGATGGAAGTTGAGTTTAGCGGTCAATATAGTGACAGCTATTCAGAAAACTTGGTTTCATTTGTTAACAATGTCAGAACCTCTGATGGTGGTACTCATGAAGTTGGTGCCCGCAGCGGTTTCACTCGTGCCTTTAACGATTATGCCAAAAAACAAGGCTTGCTCGGTAAAAAAGATAAAAATATTGATGGCTCAGATTACCGTGAAGGTCTCAGTGCTGTTCTTTCAGTTAAAATTCCGGAAGAATTGCTTGAGTTTGAAGGTCAGACTAAGGGTAAACTAGGAACACCACAAGCTCGTTCGGTAGTTGATACGCTCGTTTACGAGCAGATGTCGTACTACTTAATGGAAAACGGTGAGTTAGCCCAAGACCTTGTTAAAAAGGCACAGCGAGCACGAGACGCCCGTGAAGCAGCTAAGAAAGCGCGTAACGAGAGCCGCAATGGTAAAAAACGCCGCAAGAAAGAAGTCTTGTCCGGTAAGTTAACCCCAGCGCAGTCACGTAATCCCAAAAAGAATGAGTTATTTTTGGTCGAGGGTGATTCTGCCGGTGGTTCTGCTAAACAAGGTCGCGACCGCAGATTTCAGGCAATTTTGCCGCTGCGGGGCAAGGTCTTAAACACCCAAAAGGCTAAATTACAAGACATTTTTAAAAATGAAGAAATTAACACCATGATTTATACCATTGGTGCTGGTGTTGGTGCCGAATTTAAGGTCGAAGACTCTAATTACGATAAAGTAATTATCATGACGGACGCTGATGATGATGGTGCGCATATTCAAATTTTGCTGCTGACATTTTTCTACCGGTACATGCGACCGATGATTGAGCAAGGCAAGGTCTATATTGCTCTGCCACCTCTTTATCGTCTGCAAAAGGGCCGCGGTAAAAAAGCACGGGTTAAGTATTCTTGGACTGATGAAGAGTTAGCAACTGATGAGAAGAATATGGGTCGCGGCTATGCTTTACAAAGATTTAAAGGTTTAGGTGAAATGAACGCCGAACAATTGTGGCAAACGACTATGAACCCAGAATCAAGAATGCTAATTCGGGTGAAAATTGATGATGCAGCCCTTGCTGAACGCCGAGTTACGACTTTGATGGGTGATAAGGTTGCTGCTAGACGGAAATGGATTGAACAGAACGTTAAATTTAGAATGGGCGAGAACGCGTCAATCTTAGAAGAAGAAAATGAGTAAAGAGGTTTTTAATTAATGGCGATAAAAGAACGAATTCGTGAAATGCCGCTTGAGCAGGTCATGGGTGAACGATTTGGGCGATATTCCAAATACATCATTCAGGAACGGGCTCTGCCGGATATTCGTGATGGCTTGAAACCAGTGCAAAGAAGAATCCTTTACGCAATGTATCAGGATAACAACACGTACGACAAGCCATTTAAAAAAGCAGCCAAGGCTGTAGGAAATATCATGGGTAATTTTCACCCCCACGGCGACAGTTCCATTTATGGCGCGCTGGTTCACTTATCACAAGGCTGGAAAATGCGTGAGCCGTTAGTTGAAATGCACGGTAACAATGGTTCAATGGATGGTGATGGTCCAGCTGCCATGCGTTATACGGAATCGCGGCTGAACAAGATTTCTAATATGCTATTGCAGGACATTGACAAAGAAACCGTCAATATGGTGCTTAATTTCGATGATACGGAATATGAACCGACGGTGTTACCGGCAAGATTCCCCAACCTGCTAGTTAATGGTTCAACGGGGATTTCCTCAGGATATGCCACAGATATTCCGCCACACAATCTGTCAGAAGTAATTGATGCCACGATATATTTATTAAAGCACCCAGATGCCACGCTAGATGACTTAATGAAGTATGTTCAGGGGCCCGATTTTCCTACTGGTGCAATTGTCATGGGCCAAAAGGGATTGCGCGAGGCTTATGAGACTGGGCGCGGCCGTATCCAGGTGCGGGCTAAGACTTCAATTCAAGAAATCCGTGGTCATCGGCAAGAAATCGTAATTACCGAAATTCCATTTGCCGTCAATAAGGCTTTGATGGTTAAGAAGATGGATGAAATCCGTCTTAATAAGGAAATTGACGGGATTGCAGAAGTTCGCGATGAAACCGACCGGCATGGTTTATCAATTGTTGTTGAGCTTAAGAAAGATGCTGACGCGCAAAATATCTTGAACTATCTGTTCAAGAATACCGAGCTACAGGTGTCTTATAACTTTAACATGGTTGCAATTGATAATATGACGCCCGTTCAAGTTGGCTTAAAGCATATTTTGGCTTCCTACCTTGACCATGAAAAGGACGTTGTGATTAAGCGGACCAAGTTTGATTTAAATAAGGCACAAAACCGGTTAGAAATCATTCAGGGTCTAATTCACGCAATGGACATCTTGGATCAAGTAATTAAGGTTATTCGGGCATCCAAGAATAAGGTGGATGCTAAGAAAAATTTGATGGCTGAATTTGACTTTACACTAAGACAGGCAGAAGCCATTGTATCTTTGCAGCTGTATCGTTTAACCAATACTGATGTTGATGCTTTAATTGCGGAACAAACTGATTTAAATAAAAAGGTTGATCAATATCAGCAATTGTTATCTGATAAGAAGGTCTTAGAAAAAGAAATTATTCGCGAGTTATCAGCTGTTAAACGAGAATTTGGTAATCCGCGGCGAACAACAATTTCTACTGCCACTGCTAAAATTCAAATTGATGAGAAAGCATTGGTTGCTGATGAACAAGTTCGGGTTTTAATTAGTCATGATGGTTATTTAAAGCGCTCTTCCTTACGTTCATGGCAATCAAGCGATGATGCAGAAAACGGCTTACCTGATGGTGACGACGTTGTCTTTGAAAAGACAATTTCAACTTTAGCTAACTTATATCTGTTTACTAATCGTGGGAATGTCATCTATCGGCCGGTTCACGAGCTCGTTGAAGCAAAATGGAAAGAAACAGGGCAGCACCTGTCGCAAGAAATCGGTTTACCAAGTGAAGAACAGATAATTCACGTCTTTGCGTTTGATAAATTGGACAAGAATATTAACTTCCTGCTAGCTACTAATGATGGCTATATTAAGCAACTAGAACTGGCTAATTTACAACCAACTAGGACATATCGTTCTAGAGCAATGGCTGCTATGAAGATGAAGTCACAGGCAAGCCAAGTGGTCCGTGTTGATGTTGTTCAACCTGATACAAAGGCAGAAATCATCTTATTCACACATGATGCTTATGCTGTTCGCTATGACGTAAGTGAAATACCAACATCTGGAGCTAAAGCTGTTGGAGTTAAATCAGTTAATTTGAAGGATGATGATTTTATTGTGTCCTACATCTTAGTTGCTCCTGAATATCTTGACTTAATTAAAGTTGGTTTGATTACACAACGAGGTGCTTTTAAGCAATTCAAAGTTAAGTTGATTAATAAGGTTTCGCGTGCTAAACGAGGCGTGCTCGTTCTACGTGAGTTAAAGACAAAGCCCCATCGGATTTCAGCATTAGTATCTTACGGTCAAAATCATATTTTAATAATTGTTTCTAGTAGTAAAAGAAAAGTAACTTTGCAAACTAATGATTATCCGTTGGGAGATCGTTACTCAAATGGATCGTTTGTAATTGATACAGTAAGTGATGGTCAACCTGTTGATCTGATTTTGGGACAGCCGTTAAATCGTAAATAGTTGAAGGGCTTACAACTTATAAATAAAAATTTCAAAAATCGTTTATAAATTTGTAAAATATTTTAAATTATGCTTTGACATGAGCGCGATTTTATCTGATAATACATGTAAATATATTCTTACTAAGATAGAGGAAGTTTTTTACATGCCTAAAACAGATACAATACTTTCAACAAAGTCATTACATTATTTTTTACAACTAATCGATACAATGAATTATACGCAGGCCGCTCAAATATTGGGCATTACACAACCTGCGCTGACGCAGCAAATCAAAAAGATTGAGCATTCAATTGGAACACCGCTGTTTGGTCAAATGGGGAAGAAGCTCTATTTAACTGAAGCTGGTAAAGAACTGCAGACGGGTGCTATTAAGCTATTAAATACAATTAACTCAGTTGTAAGCGACATTCAAGAGTTTACTCAAGCTGATAAAGGTCAAATCTCAATTGGTATTTTGGATAGCATTAATTCAGAAATATTGCGCAAGTTCTTGGTTGGTTTCAACCAAAAGAATCCTGATATTGTTCTTAATGTGACTTACTATGACCGCAAAAATTTATGGTATAGCTTAGATAATAACTTAATTGATATGGCAGTTATGTTCTGGCCTGACAGTACCAAGAAGAGCCAGGCTGAATTGCAGAATCAATACGAGCACACAACGGTTTATGAAGATCGATTAACGGTCTTAACACATAAGGATACAGTTGAGGCAGGGCAGTCATATCCGATTTCTCGCTTTGCCCACCGTGAATGGGTTGCTTATCCAGATGGTTTTTACTTAACTCAATTAATGAAGAAAAAGCTGAGTAATAAGACTAACATCAAGAACTGCTTAACTGTTCCAATCAGCTTGTCATCAACAGAGCAATTAATTAAGACGGCTCAAGAAACTGATTACGATACATTTATCAGTGAGGCATATTACCAAGCTCATAAAGATGAGATTAAGTTGACACCAATTTATTTAAAAGAAGTTGAGCCATTTACTGTTTCATTAGTTTATCGTAAAGGTAAAAAGGCTGTTCCTCGGATCAATAATATTTTGACCGAATTTAAAAATTTCTTGGATAAATAACGTCTATTAGCTAAAATAGAATAGAACGATAAATTTTATAAAAGAAGAAAGAGGAAGATTAATGGAAAAAGAGTTAGTTTTTGGTCACCAAAATCCTGATACTGATGCGATTGGTACCGCAATAGCTTACTCATACTTGCAAAACAAGTTGGGTTTTAACACTGAAGCTGTAGCACTTGGCGAACCTAATGATGAAACTGCTTATGCTTTAAATAAGTTTGGTTTTGAAGCACCACGAGTAATTAAGACTGCTGCTAATGAGGTTGACAAAGTAATGCTGGTCGACCATAATGAGCCGCAACAGAGTGTCTCTGACATTGATCAAGTGACGGTAACGCATGTTGTTGACCACCACCGGATTATGAACTTTGATACTAGTGCACCATTGTTTTATTTAGCAGAACCTGTTGGTTGTACAAGTACAATTATGTGGAAGTTGTACAAGCACTTTGGTGTTGAAATTCCGCAAAACATCGCGGGAATTATGTTGTCAGCAATTATTTCTGATACTTTGCTGCTCAAGTCGCCAACTACTACTGATGACGACCGCGACGCTGTTGAGGCTTTAGCTAAAATAGCTGGTGTTGATTACAAGACTTATGGTCTTGATGAATTAAAGGCTGGTACTAACATTGCATCTAAGTCAGAAGAAGACTTAATTGACTTAGATGCCAAGAGCTTTTCACTTAATGGCAAGAACGTTCGGGTTGCTCAAATTAACGTTGTTGATCTGCCGGAAGCAATGGAACGCAAGGATGCCTTCTTGAAGGCAATGCAGGCAGCATCAGATGCTAATAACTACGACATGTTTATGCTGTTAATTACCAATGTTCTTGATTCTGATTCAACTGCGCTTGTAGTTGGTTCAGATGAGGCTCAAGCAGCATTTGAAAAAGCATTTGGTAAGGTTACAGACTCAGAAATCAGCTTACCGGGAGTTGTTTCGCGTAAGAAGCAAGTTGTTCCACCGTTGACTGAAGCTTTTAACTAAAATTGGCTAACAAAAAGACGAAGTAGGGAATTAATCCTACTTCGTCTTTTTTGATTTTTAAAAATTAGTCTTTGTTAATTTCTTTGGCTAAGATAATGAAAGACTTGCATACACGTTCAGCCTTTTCAGGAGCCATTTTTCTTAATTCGTTAAGAACCTTCTTGATGAAAACTGGAGTATTATCTTGATGATTTTCTACCTTAACTTCTTTGAAGCGGTAAGCGTTCATGATAATATCTGGTGTTGTTGTATTCAAAGCTCTGGCAATTGAATCAAGCTTTTGAATACTAATGTTTTGGTTCTTAGTACGCTCAAGACGTGAAATAAAGTTAACTGACAAATCACTTAATTCAGCGAGATCCTCCTGTGTCAATTTTTGTTCACGTCGTCGACGGCATATTTCTTTTCCTAAATTTATACTCATGGAATAAATCAACCCTTTCAAAAAATAATAAGTATAATAAGTATAATCTTTAATTTCAAGTAACCGATTTGAAATTAAAAATTATTTTTAAAAACCCCAGATAGTATTGTAGGACATTTTGCTGAAAATTTAAATAAAAATGCACCTAGAAAAATTCAACTTAAAATAAAAAAGGAAAAAAGTGGCAAATATTATCTTAAATGGCGTAATTGCTTGTCACATGGGAAAGTTAAACAAAAAGATTAAAGTATAGTTAATTATTAAATGCCATGTATTTAATTTTTACCTAGTAATCGCTTAAATTTTACAATTTTTAAAATATAGGATCCTTAAATGACTTTCAAATTAAATAATTACTTGGTTTAAGTAAGTAATTATTAATTTTGATCTGGTAAACTTAGCGTGGTCAGTAACTTGTTTTGCCAAATTTATCCAGTAAAATCAACAATTAAGCAGCTATTATCTTTGTAAGAAAAAATTATGGGGTAACAGTCGAGAAGAAGAATATAAAAGAGTAAATACTAAAATTATTCTAGATATAACTTCGTATAATATATATTATGTAAAGTTAATTAGAAAAATAATTATTTTCAAGAAGAGTTAGCGCTGACTGGCTTTAAATTATGGCCTATTGTAAATAATTAGATTAAGTAACTGTATTTTGATACAAAGATTCAATTTGTATTCTTACAAGCTTTATTTATAACTGCTGAGAACGTAATTCTACAATCAAATGAAATTATTTTGGCTGATAACTGATTACCTGTTAATCTAGTTAGTTTGAATTTGTTAATTGCTGGTAAGTAATTAAAGTACAAAGTGGTAATGATTGAATTTTTTATGCAAGGATTTATATGATTTGTATTTTGTATATAAATGAGTAATTAATTTAATTGTGAGTGTCGGTATTAAGTTTTGTTGAATTGCTATCATTAAAACTATAATTTTAATGATAGGTATAAACGGCTAAGTATCAGTGTTTTTTAGCTAAATTGTTTTAACTAACTGAACTTATTTAATTACTTATAGATATAGATAATTTTTAAAATTCATAAAAATATCTATAAAGACTGAATTTATTTTTAACAAAAGTTATTTGCTACAACTTACTTCGTTAAGCCCGCTAGTCTCCCTCCTCTGCTCGCTTATAGCACTTTCATAATCCAAAATTCGAACATACATTCTGTTTTTGCTTTATAATTATTAAATGTAATCAACTTTTTAAGGAGAATAGATTTGTGGAAACTAAAAAGTATTTAGACTTAATTGAAGCTGAGCTTAAAGGTATGCCGGATTTTGTCAAGGAGTACAATTTTGGTACTACCCATTCGTTAACGACAACATATCAATATTTAACAGAAATTCGGCGCTTTTTTGACTGGCTGCGTCAAGAAGGAATCTCATCTGCACCAGATAATAGTCAGATGAGTGTTGACACACTGGCTAATTTACGGCGCAATGATATTATGCTGTACATTAACTATTTGGGGCACGTGAAAAATCAACAGGGACATTTAAATTCACCGACAACGATTAATCGGTCAATTAATGCCTTACGCTCCCTATTTAAGTTTTTAACGATTACAGCTGATAACAATGATGGTCAGCCCTACTTTGAACGCAATGTCATGCTCAAAATCGACTCACTTAATAATACTAAGACGTTGAATTATCGGGCGCATATTCTTGAATCACACATGTACATTGGTAAATTAAAATATCAGTTTCTTGATTTTATTGAAAATGAGTACGAGCAGCACTGCAATAAGCAGGCATTGCCAGCCTTCAAAATCAATAAAGAACGCGATATGGCAATTATTGCCTTGATTTTAGGAACGGGAATTCGAGTTTCTGAATGTGCTGGCGTTAACTTGGCAGATTTGAACTTAAAAAAAGCTACACTTGATGTAACTCGTAAAGGTGGTCAGCGCGACAGTGTTCCAATTGCCGAATGGACTTTGGATTATATTATTGAATATCAAAAAGTTAGACGTGAGCGTTATTCTACTACTAAGAAAGAAACGGCATTTTTCTTAACGCGGTGGCACCAGCAAACAAAAAGAATGACCACTAACGCGATTGAAAAAATGGTCAACAAGTATTCTGCTAGCTTCGGCCACCCGCTGACGCCACATAAATTGCGTCATACGCTTGCTTCTGAGCTCTATGGCGTGACTAAGGACCAGGTGCTTGTAGCACAGCAGCTTGGTCAAAAAGGTACCTCAGCGACTGATTTGTATACGCATGTCGATCAAAAGAAACAACGTGACGCATTAAACGAAATTTCTGAAACAGAAAATAAATAAAAAAGTGTCTGGAAAAAACTCTGATTTTCACAAATATATTTTAATGGTTTGTATAAAAGTCGAATACTACAAAAAACTAACTTAAGTTAGTTTTTTGTAGTATAAGCCGATTAATTATTTATATTCAAAAAGGAACGTTAATCTTTGAAATTAACGTTCCTTGTCATATCTAGTTTGTTTCCAGACACTTTTGATATAAAACTACGATATTTTTATTGATGCTTATCAAACCATTCTTTAATATCATGCATTCTGTGGATTCTAAGAGATGGCAAGCCATTACGTGACACGCCATGGAATGATTGCGGGTAACGAATCATGTCGGTCTCTGCCCCTGCCAGCTTGACGGCAGTAAAGAATTCTTCACTTTGTGAGATTGGACAACGCATATCCCATTCACCATGGAGTAATCTAATCGGCGTTGTTACATTTTGGGCATAAGCTAACGGAGACATTCGCCAATATTTTTTAAGGGCTTCGTTGTCGCTGAATAAATTAGCCTGTAGTTCTTGACGGTCGAACCAATAACCGATATCTGAGGTGCCATTCATGCTGATCCAGTCACTGACACAGCGCTGGGCAACCGCTGCTTTAAACCGTTTGGTGTGCCCTACAGCCCAAGTTGTCATGAAGCCGCCGTAAGAACCACCAGCGATGTATTGATGGTTCTTATCTAATTCAGGAAAATGCTCTAAGGCATAATCCAGGCCAGCTAAGACATCAGAAAAATCATTCTCGCCATAATGGCCGTCGACATCATTACAGAATTTTTGACCGTATGTGGTTGAGCCACGTGGGTTAACATAAACTATTCCATAACCCCAACTAGCTAAAACTTGAAATTCATGGAAAAAGGCTTCACCATAGGCTGCATGTGGACCACCGTGAACATACAACAATACTGGAGACTGTTTAGGCTTGTTTGCTGCAGGCAAGTACCAGCCTTCCAATTCCTGTGTTTTATCTTTAGACAGATAAGTGAATTTTTGCGCTTTAAGATAACTATGAGTCCGTTCAAAGTCATGATTAGGATTATACAACTGACTCGTGGTTTTAGTTTTAAGGTCAAAAAGTAATAATTCACTTGGCAATGCCTGTTTTGAAACTGTCAAAAGCAATTTTTGTGGGCTAGCTGCACAAAAGTCAGTGATATCTTCGGCTTCATCGCGAATTAGTTGTACAGTATCCCGATTACCCAGGTACAGTTGACTATGACCATGATGTAAGGCAGTAAAAACATACTGTTTATTATCTAACCAAACTACACTGTTACTGCATAAATTTTGGGTAAAATCTGCAGTTAGAGCCGCTTCATATCCTACATCAATATCGAGCAACTGCTGAGTTAAATTAGTTAATTGCTTAGTTTCTAAGGAATACAGCCACAGATCGTTAATGGTTTGTCCTGGATAACTGTTATCATTACCGACCAATGCCAAAGTCTTGCCGTCCGGTGAAAATGCTGCGGCAGAAAAACTCCCTTGAGCAACATTAGTAGTAATCAATTGGGTTTTGCCTGTCTTTTCGTTATAAAGATACACTGCCTTGGTGTAATCAATATCGGTATCAAGTTCAGGCTGGCGCCCCCTGATATAAGCAATATTAGTTCCTGCCTTAGCGACCGCTGCTAATTCAAAATCGTCTTTCGTTGTAAATAAAACCGTTGCTTCTTGCATTAGTTTATCTATCTTAATCAGTGAAAATTCGGCATCATTTTCAAACCAACCATAGCCATCTAAGCGTCCATTCAGCTTTGTTACGTGTCTAACTTCTGGGAATTTTTCCGTTTTGAATTTAGGCTTTTCCTGAGTTTTCTTACTCTTCACATACAAAGCTTGCGCATCATTGGAAACAACTAATTCTTGAACTGAAGTGTCTTTACCATCAGTTAATAAGAAAGGTTGTGCGCTGCCCCCGTCAATTGGCATCCTGTAAAGCTGCGGCTTTTCACCGTCTTCTTGATGAAGATAATAGAGAAAATCTCCCAATACTCGCGGACTACTGTTTAATCCTTCTCGACTCCAAACGCGATAGTTTTTGTCTTGATCAAGACTAACTAAATTGGCTAAATAACTGTTGCTGTCTTTTTTAATAAAATTTTCAGTAAAGAAGATTTTATTATCGTAAAATCGTACTTGCGAAACTGATCTCAACTGATAAAGGTCTTCTGGTGCGATATTTTTCGTCATAAAGCTTCACTCCTTTGATTAATTAAATTAAATATTATTTCATTATTTATTAATTTAATTAATCTTACTATTCTGACCTTTTTTGTCAATCCTTTTTCTAACTAATAAAACACACAATTGACAGTAGTTTCTCGCCAATCGTGTGTTTGAAGTTTTATTCAAAAGTTGTTTGCCAGTTAGGATCATGATATGCATCAAAACACGCTTTAATTTCTGCTTTGCTGTTTCGTTCAGCTGATAACTTAGGTAGGTTTTTAAGACTAAAATAGCAGCAGTCAGTAGTTTCCGTGTTTTTGACAAATTCGCCACCAACTTCACGGCATAGGAAGAAAACATCAATGACATTAATTGCTCGCTCACCCCGAATTGTATGTACATGGTTGCGAATCGTAATAACTCGTTCGGCAACCACGTCACGACCTGACTCCTCTTTGGCTTCTTTAATACAATTCTCTTTGACGGACATATTAGGTTCGCACCAGCCACCAGGCATTGACCAAGCACCATCTGTGGTTTCTCGCACTAACAAAATTTGATCATCTTTAAAAATCGCTGCACGAGTGCCCAATTTAGGCGTCTGGTAGCCGTCATCACTGCTGAATAATGACTTAACTTGCCTGAGTGGCAAACCAGTTTTAGCGGCCATCATTTCGGTGGCAATAGCCCTAATTCGCTCATAGCGCTCTAAGTCAAACTTGTCATGACCATACTCCAAGCCGTTTTGAGCTAAGCTTTGTAATTCAATTGCCCAATCAGTAAACTGATCTTTTTTATCCATGTTTTCTCCTTTAAATATCATAGAAAAAGCAGCTGTAACAGCTGCTAATTATTTTGTTAAATCAATTTTGTCAATGTCAATCATCCAGCCAATGGCAAGTGATTTTTCACCTAAATGAGTTGCAATGCCGGGACTAAATCTGGTGATTGAAATCGTCTTATCTGGAAATTCTTTTAATAAAAATTCATTTGCTTGCTTAACCTGGCTTTCATCATTTGAGTCAATAATGAATAATTTAATTTTGTCCTTGTATGGCAATTGGTTAATTTTCTCAACTACTAAACTCTCCATTTTGATAAACGCTCGTTTCATTGACCGAATTTTGTCAAACGCGATGATTTCTCCGTCTTTAAAGGTTAATAACGGCTTAATATTAAGCATCGAACCAATAAAAGCACTGGCATTACTTAAACGGCCACCACGACTTAAGTTTTTTAGGTCGTTAACGACAAAAACTTCATCAATTGTTGCTCTGATTTTTTCTAAGTGATCAAGAATGGTCGTTAAATCTAAGCCATTTTTGATCATTTTTGCAGCAGCCAAGACCAAATTACCCTGCAAACGCACAGTCATCTTGGTATCAACTGGATGAAGATTGTATGCTGGGTGACTCTGGGCAATGTTACATAAATTTTGATAGAAACCTGAAATGCCACTAGAAAGTGTAATAGCGATAATTGCTTCGTATCCTTCTTCATGTAGCTTGTCAAAAAGGCTAATCATACTGCCCATACTTGGCTGTGAGGTTTTAGGAAAGTCAGCACCCTCTCGCTGCAGCTCGAAAAGCTTGTCGGAAGTAATATTGACACCTTCTAAATATTCTTCATTACCAATAATAATTGGAATTGGCACAATAATAATATTATTGTCTTCAGCTTCTTGTTTAGTTATAACGCTAGTACTATCGGTAACTAATGCAATTTTCATCTAATTAACCTTTCGCTTATTAATATGTGATACAAGAGAAATTATAGCATAAAAATAGGCGGGCATTCTACTATCTATCTAAAGAGACTTTACTGTTTCTAAGTTAGTAGCCAATTGATTAATTGAGGTGCTTAACTGCACAACGTCGTTTGGTGAAAAGTCCTTGAAGAGAACTTCTTCAATTTGCTTTAAAGCAGCCTTTAATTCAGCAGCTTTTTGCGTGCCAGCCTTGTTTAAAACAACCGATTTACTGGAGTTACTCTCAGAACGAGTAATTTCAACTAAAGCCAAAGTCTTTTTCTGTTGTAATTGTCTACTTAATGTTGATAAAGAGATATTTAGTTTTTCTGCTAAGCTTCCCATTTTCAATGGCTGATTACCACTTTTATCAAAGTATAGTAAAATTCTTGTTTGCGATAAGTTTAACCCACATTTACGACTAATTTCATTTTTAATTTGCACAGCAATCGTGCTAAAACATAAAATATCCATTCAACTAACCCTTTTCCTCTAACTAACTAAAAGATAAAATTATTTCCCATATTATAAATTTCAGCCATAAAAATGCTGAAAAGCATTGTTAAATAAGCACTAATTAGATTTGTGAAAGTGTGAAACAATAATATTAAGTGTGCAAATAATTTTATTGTGAAACATTCTAGTATTAATTTCAACTTATGAATAATAAATACCAATATTCATTAATATATATTACCAGTATAGCATCTTTTTGCAATAGTTTGTTTAGCTAATATTAAATTTGTTAATATATTGCTACTGTACGTTATTTTAAGAAATTTGGTATCATGATATTTATACTTATTGCTAAATAATTGGTATAATAGAGTTCGTATTTTGAGGTGATCTTTATGGCATTTGACGGCTTATTCATTCATAGCCTATTAAACAGCGTAGCCCCAGCTCTTGTTGGTGGCCGCTTATCAAAAATTTACCAGCCTTTTAACCAGGATTTGATTTTAACTTTTAGAAAAGAACGCAAAAATCAGCAATTATTGATTTCTGCAAATGCGCAATATCCACGATTTTACTTAACCAAACAAGTAATTAGTAATCCAGATAAGGCGCCTACTTTTGTAATGGTTCTGCGGAAATATCTTGAAGGCTCAGTTTTACAGTCTATTAATCAGGTTGGAGTTGACCGAATTATTAACTTTTGTTTCAGTAATCGTAATGAACTCGGAGATCAGGTGCAACTTGATTTATCAGTTGAATTGATGGGGCGCCATAGTAACGTAATTTTATATGACCAAACAAGCGGCCATATAATTGATTTATTGAAGCGGATTAATCCTGATGAAAACCGAGCACGAATTCTATTACCTAAGGCAAAATATGAATTGCCACCCCTTAATCCGGGTTTAAATGGCTTTGAGTTAACGGAAAGTGACTTTAATCAGGAAATGGCTGACTGCGAGCCAGCAGCTTTTGCTAAGAAAGTTGGCGGTTTAGACCGAGATGATCGAGATGAACTGACCGGCTATTTGGAAGATGATAATACTTACTCAACCTTCAAAATTTTTATGCAGCAATTTAATAAGTCTGGCGCGTTTATTTTAAAAACACCTAACAACAAGCGGAAAATCTTCCCTTACCTTCCCTATCATTTGGATTTAGTGCAAGAGAGTACGGATTCAGATTTGAACCATGCTCTTGATGAATTTTATCAATATCAGTCTAATCGTGATTGGGTTAAGCAAAAGGCAAGTCAAGTTGAGCGAATTATTAAAAATGAGCAAAAAAAGTTAAGTAAAAAAATCATCAAACTTAATAAGCAGCTTAATCAAGCGGAAAATTCCGAAGGGTATCGGATTCGGGGCGAAATTTTAAATGCAAATTTGCGACAAGTTAAGCCAGGAATGACGAAGATTTCTTTGCCAAATTATTATGATAATAATCAACCGATTGAGATTAAGCTTGATGCCGCATTGTCTCCAGCACGTAATGGTCAAAAGTATTTTACCCGTTACAAAAAGCTGCGGGATTCGATTAAGCATGTCAAGCAGCAAATTGATATAGCTCAGAATAACTTGGCCTACTTTGATTCCATTCAAACTGCCATTGATAACGCTGAACCACAAGATATTGACCAAATTACTGATGAATTAATCAGTCAAGGTTATATTCGGCGGCCACAGAAGCAAAAACGCCGAAAAAAAATCACGGAGCACAATTTAAACAAGTTTAAGCTTACCTCCGGTAAAACAGTGCTAGTTGGTAAGAATAATTACCAAAATGATTGGTTAACTCTTAAAAAGGCAAACAAAACCGATTTTTGGTTCCACGTTAAGAATATTCCCGGCTCACACGTAATTTTGCAAGATGACCACCCTACCGATGCAGATATTGCGGAAGCTGCTGAAATTGCGGCCTATTTCTCTAAAGCTAAAGATTCTGCGCATGTGCAAGTTGATTATGTTCAAGATAAGCGAGTTAAGAAGCCCAATGGTGCTAAACCAGGATTTGTTATTTATACCGGACAGAACTCGATTGAAGTTACTCCAGAAAAAGACCGTGTCTTAAGTAAAAGAATAGATTAAAAAAACCGAGAATGCATTGCATTCTCGATTTTGCGTTAGTTATTAAATTTTTAAATTGGTTGCGTGGTTAGTGATAATGATTCTAACACTTGTAAGATTAGTTCTGTAGTTTCAATGCTAGATAAAACGGGAATATGTGTATTTAAAGCCTCGTCTCTGATTCTTATCGCGTCACCGCTTGCTGTATCTGAAAGGTTAGTAATATTAACCACCATCACAATTTTGTGCTGGTGAATTTTTTCTAATAAGTTATTTGGATCCGAATGAACTTTGCTTACCACACCAGTAGTAATTCCGGCTTCAGCGAAGGAATTGGCAGTACCCTCGGTGGCTATAATTTTAAAACCTAACCGGTTAAAGCGTTGTGCCAACTCGGTCATTTTTTTCTTGTCCTCATCACGAACAGAAATAAAAAGAGTGCCGAAGCTTGGAATATGCAGTCCGCTGGCTTCATAACCCTTATAGAGAGCTTTAGCCAGTTCCGTATCGCGGCCCATCACCGATCCAGATGACTTCATTTTGGAATCAAAGGTATTACCACTATTGTAGTCAACGTACGAGAAGACTGGCATCTTAACATGAATAAAGCTGTTTGAATGCCATAGACCCTTTTTACAATTTAAATTAGCTAAATTTTTCCCCGTTAACACTTCTGTAGCGTATGCTGTAATATCTTTACCCAATGATTGCGATAAAAAGGCAACATTGTGCCCTGCATACGGCTTAATTTGTAACAGGTAGATACTCTTATCGACAATTAAAAAGTGAAGTGTGAAGATACCACGCATCTTTAACCGCTTAATTAATTCGGTTGCATATTCAACCAATAACTTTTTGCCAGTTTTAGACAAATTTTGTGGTTTAAAGACCGCAATTGAGTCCGAAGCATGTGAACCCGACTGCTCTAAGTGCTCAATAATTCCCGGAATGGTAACATCTTTACCATCAGAAATT
Organism: Lactobacillus sp. ESL0677; assembly: GCF_029392875.1. NCBI lineage: Bacteria > Bacillati > Bacillota > Bacilli > Lactobacillales > Lactobacillaceae > Lactobacillus > Lactobacillus sp. ESL0677. Next base: position 1,009,926 of record NZ_CP113946.1, read on the forward strand.
GCCGTAATCTCGTACTTGTTGCCTTCAATGAAGTGTGACAAAGTTACTTTTGATAGTTGTGTTTCCAAAACATACTTCTCTAATGCTGGCTGATCGTAAACTACAGCCGACTTTTGCTTAACCCCCTGGTTGTTAAAACCGCCGATCAAAATGGGAAAATCGTGTTCTTGAATAAACTTTTCTGCTTCCTTAGCGTCAGTAGTTGTCAAAAGAGGATTTTGCTTAAGTGACTTCATTGGTGTTGTCAGCAACTGCTTAATCTTGTCAACGGGATTCTCGCTATGATTTCCTAAAACATTTAAACCACATTGAACTAATTTATCACCTAGTGCGTTAATCTTTTTACCAGAAAATTGGAGTAAAACGTTTTTGATGTTCTCCTTGCGTGTTACCTGAACAATGTTTTCAACTGTGACAGGTTCAAAATAGATGCGATCAGTATATTTATAACTAGTGGCCACGGATTCGTCATTATTGGAAATGAGAATTGTGGCATAATTATTATTATGTAAAGTTTGCACTGCATGACTAATCATGTAGTCAAACTCGCTGGTGACTGACACTTGTGACGGCAACATACCAATCACGAGCACCTTATTGTCAGCAGCAAGTGGCTCGACTTCATCCTGAACGCCAAAAGCACTGTAATAAGCAGAAACATTGGGCCGGTAAACACCTGACGAACCATCAATTTGTAAATAAGATGGTGTCAAATGGATTTTTTTTAGATGCTTTTGCAAGGCATCAAGACTTATTCCAGTTAAATTCGCAATTAATTCATCACGAAAACCGCGCTTTTTAGCTTCAAGAAGTAGTTCATCACTTGGCTTGTCTTCGCTTAATTTTTGTCCAATCTTGACAATGTTTTGCAATTTTTGAAAGTAAACGGGATGCAGCTGTAACAACTGCTGTAATTCTTGATACGAAAATCCTTTAGCAATAGCTGCCAGCAGCTTAATCAGATGCATTTCGTCGGGATGAAGTAAGTCCTGCTTAATTACTTCCTTGTCTTTTTCTGTTTCAGCGACAAATAATTGTACGGCCGTATTGAGATTGACTGTTGAAGCAAGCCCCTTTAAAAATGCAGTCTCAAAATTACGCCCAATACCAATAGCTTCCCCGCCTGATTGCATCCTTTTACCTAAAGAATAGTAGTTTGCACCTAATTGCGTTAATGACCAGTATGGCATGCGCACAGCGACCTTATCTTGAGTTGGCTCAATTGCAGCGTTTAGTCCCGACATGGGGTCCGTAATCTCGTTAAGGCGATAGCCAATCGCAATTTTGCTAACGATATAGCCAACGCTGTAAAGCCCAATTCGTTGTGTCCAAATCACGCTTCTAGTTAACCGCGGTTTAATGGTTAAAATTTTGACATCAAACTTAGTTCCCTGATGTTTAACAGCAAAATGAATATTCAAAATACCAACAATTTTTAAACTAGCTGCAATTTTTTGCGCAATCTGTCTAATGCGTTGCACCTGGTCATTATTCAGGGTCAATGCCGGCATCACCATTGCGGAATCCCCCGCATTAATCGCAACCGGTTCAATCGAATCCGCAAAACTGGTGAATAATACATTGCCATCACCATCACGGATAATATTGACGATGACTTCTTCCCATGAAGACAAGTCTTCAATTAAGCGGTAGTTATCACAGGAAAAGCCTTCACATTGCCGCTCCTTTTTAATGTAATCAACTAAGTCATGCGCTTTATGAAAAATAGTCTGTTTGTTGGGCAAATAACGCTCTTTTTTGACCAGTAAGACAGGAAAAGTAACTTTAGTATCTAATTCATGTGCCAAATTTTCAATGGTAAAATCGGCTAGCTTCCAATTTTGATTAACGATTAGACCGTTTTGTTTAAGAAAAGCGGTCATTTTCTGTTGAGAATTAATCATTAAGGTTTCTTTATTTAGCGTGAGCAACTTAATGCCCATTTGCTGCAAAATCCCATCGTTGACTAAATCCATCGTTACTGACAAACCCGTTGTTGAGCCATATGCAGGAATGATTGCATCGGGTTCTTCCATGCGAATAATCCGCTTTAAGAAGTCCAAGGTCATGGGTTCAAGATAAACAGTTACTCCTGGTCTTTTATCGGTTGAAATTGTTGCTGGATTAGGATTTACAAGGATTACATGAATGTCTTCCTCTAAAAGCGCTCTGATTGCATCAGAAGTCAGTAAATCAGTTTCTGCAACGCTACCTACTAGTGTTGGTCCTGACCCGAAGATTAAAATCTTATCTAAATCATTTTCTAAAGGCATACTTTACCCCATCATCTTTACAAAATCATCAAAAATAGATAGTGCATCAAGACTTCCCGGTGCACCTTCAGCGTTAAAAGCCGTGCCGATTATCTTTTTCTGCGTATTACAAAAGCCCGCCAGTAAATAACTGTGCAGGTCAAAGTATTCCTGTTCCATTTCCATTTGTACGCTATCAGCTAAAACCAATTGTGAAATGTTCATTGCTGTTTGCCAAATCTGGTTACAATTTTGTTCAATTACCGGATAATTAGTGCCATTAAATTCCTCCGGTAAGTCAACTAATTCGAAATTAAGGTAGTCACTAAGGGCTAAAAAACCCAGACCAATACCCCAAATAGGATACTTTCCACAAAAATGGGTAAACATTGGCTCTAAAGTAGCTTTAACTTCAGCGGCCTTACCTGGTCCTCCTGAGATAATAATGCCATCCGGTCGTAAATTCTTAATGTCGGTTACAGAAGCATCGAGTGGCAAGACGGTTGCGTTGATTTTTCTTAATGATAGTTCTCGCAGCATTGAATGCTTGAGACCTAGATCTAGGACAGCAACGGTTTTGCCAACGTTTGGTGCCGCATAAGCATTTTTAGTTGAAACTGCAGCGGATTTGTTTTTAGGCAAAACAAGTGCCTTAATTTGATCAAAAGCATGTTCATCACTCGCGTCCATAATTGACGCCTTGATAGTCTTTTCTGCAATTAATAAGTGCACCAATGCCCGCGTATCAACACCATATAATGCCGGTATTTTCTTTTCTTGTAAAAAAGAATTTAAATCTTGAAAATTTTCGCTATCAGAGATATTACGGGCAACATCGTTGGCAATAATTCCCTTGACAGTTGGGTTAATGCTTTCATAATCAATCGCATTAATTCCGCTGCCACCGATCATTGGGGCAGTAAAAACAAGTATTTTACCAGCGTTAGTTGGATCAGTTAATGCTTCTTGATAGCCATAATTACCGGTTTGAATTGCTAGTTCACCCGTTGAAATAATTGATGCTCCAAAGCCCTCACCTTCAAATGAGCTGCCATCCTCAAGAATTAAATATCGTTTCATGTAATCACTTAGTTTCTCTTAATTCAGCTAACCGCTGCATAAAGATTTGCGGTGGGTCTATCTGAAACTCAAGCCACTTGCCACTAGATGGTTGTGAAAAGCCCAAAACTTGAGCATGTAAAAATTGCCCATGACCTTGTAAGGTATGATGGGGGCCGTATAAAGGGTCGCCTGCAACGGGATGACCAATATAAGATAGATGGACACGGATTTGGTGTGTCCGGCCGGTCTCTAATTGGCAACGAATTAAACTATAATCCTTAAATTGTTCAAGTACTGTAAAATGCGTGACAGCACCCTTACCATTTTCAACAACGGCCATCTTTTTGCGATTGTAATGATTACGGCCAATTGGTGCATCGATAATACCACTGTTTTCATTAAAATTACCGTGAACAATTGCTAAATATTGCCGTTTATTAGTCTTATGAGCTAACTGGTCTTCTAGGCTCTCCCGCGCATGAGCATTTTTGGCAATCATTAATAAGCCGGATGTATCTTTATCAATGCGATGGACAATCCCTGGGCGAAAGCCTTCAGGACTGGCAGCTAAATCTTTTGTATGGTATAACAGCGCATTAACTAAGGTATGATCGGGATGTCCTGCTGCTGGATGAACAACCATTCCTTGAGGTTTATTAACGATAATGACATCTTCATCTTCATAAACAATATCTAGCGGGATATTTTCTGGAGTAACTGCTAACGGCTTTAAAGCTGGAACTGTTACCTTAATTTGATCACCAGGCTGAACCTTGTAAGAAACTTTTTCGAGCTTTTTATTGACGAGTACTTGTTTATCTTGAATTAATTCTTTGATACGCGTACGCGATAAGGTGGCAATTTTGGCAGCAATAAACTTGTCGAGCCGTCCTTGTTCAGTCTTAACTTCAAGCTGATAGTTTTCAGTCATTCACGTTACCACTTTCATCAAAAAACAACAGATAAATAAACACTAAAATAATGCCAATGGTAATTGCAGAATCGGCAATATTAAAGATATTAAAATGCATAAAATCTAATTGCAGCATGTCAACTACGTATTTGAGGTGAATGCGGTCAATTAAATTACCGATAATTCCCCCTAAAACAAGAGCCAATCCCCAATCAAATAACATGTTCTTGTATTTGGGTTTAAACAG